>DATDMU010000473.1:0-15874 GCA_036518615.1 Myxococcales bacterium | reverse complement strand
CTCTAGCGCCATGAAGATGATCGATGTCGGCGAGAAGCAACGCACCTCGCGGGTGGCGGTGGCCCGCGCGGAGCTGCGCTGCTCGCGAGAGACCCTCAAGCTGCTCAACGAAGGGCGGCTGGAGAAGGGCGACGCGCTGGCAGCGGCGCGCCTCGCCGGCATCATGGCGGCGAAGCGGACCCCGGACATCCTGCCGCTCTGCCATCCCATCGTGCTCGCCGGGGCCGACGTGGAGGTGGCCTGCGACGAGAGCGCGGGGCTGGTGCGCATCGAGGCGCGCGTGCACGCGGTGGAGCGCACCGGCGTGGAGATGGAGGCGCTCACCGCCGCCATGGCCGCGGCGCTGACCATCTACGACATGGCCAAGCGAAACGACCGCGGCATGGAGGTCGTTTCCGTCCGCCTCGTCCACAAGAGCGGCGGGCGCAGCGGCGACTGGAATCGCGAGGACGAGGCCCCGCAGCCGCGCCCGAACGATCCGCTGACCGCGCCGCGCTCGCTGAAGAAGAACGGCCGCTGAGCGAACAGCGCGCGCAGCTAGTGCACGCCCTGGGCGGTGAGAAAGCGCTCCGCGTCGATCGCGGCCATGCAGCCCGTTCCCGCCGCCGTCACCGCCTGCCGATAGACGGGATCGGCGGCATCTCCCGCCGCGAAGACGCCGGCGATGCTGGTGCGCGTGGTGCCCGGAGTCACCTTGAGGTAGCCGGTCTCGTCCATCGCCAGCTGTCCCTTGAACAGCGACGTGTTGGGCTGGTGGCCGATGGCGATGAAGAGCCCGCCCATGGGCAGCTCGCGCAGCTCTCCCGTCTTCGTATCCTTCGTGCGCACGCCGCGGACTCCGCTCTGCTTGTCGCCCAGCACCTCGACCACGTCCTGGTTCCAGGCCCAGGCGATCTTCGGGTTGGCCATCGCGCGCTGCTGCATCACCTTGCTCGCACGGAGCGCGTCGCGGCGGTGGATGACCGTCACCTTGCTGCACATCTTGGTGAGGAAGGTGGCCTCCTCCATGGCGGTGTCGCCGCCGCCCACCACGCCGACTTCCTTGCCGCGGAAGAAGAAGCCGTCGCAGGTGGCGCAGGCGGAGACGCCGTGGCCGGAGAGCAGCTTCTCCGAGGGGATGTCCAGCCACTTGGCCGAGGCGCCGGTGGCGACGATCACCGTCTCGGCGAGCATCTCGTGCCCTTCGCCCACCACGTGGAAGGGCCGGCGCGACAGATCGGCGCTGGTGACGACGCCGTCGATGATCGAGGTGCCGAAGCGCTCCGCCTGCGCGCGGAAGAGCTCCATCATCTCCGGCCCGAGCACGCCCTTGGGAAAGCCGGGATAGTTCTCCACGTCGGTGGTGATGGTGAGCTGCCCGCCGGGCTGCAGGCCGGAAAAGAGCACGGGCTTGAGATTCGCGCGCGCAGCGTAGATGGCGGCCGTGTAGCCGGCGGGACCCGATCCGATGATGACGACCTGGTGCTTCTCCACTATGGCTCCTTGCCGAAGGGCGCGGAAGTCTAACCCGAAACGGCGCCCGCCGAGGCGCGCTTCTGCTAGAGTGCGGGGCGGCCGAGGACACCCTCGAGGACCCATTGGATCCCGCCCAGCTCAAGAAGATTCCGCTCTTCGCGAACCTCACCGCCGATCACCTGGTGAAGGTGGCCAACATCGCCACCCAGAAGCAGGTGCGGGCCAACGAGAAGATCTTCCAGGAGGGCGAGGTGGGCACCGAGATGTACCTGATCGCCTCGGGCAAGGTGCGCATCTCCAAGATGGTGCCCGGGGTCGGGGAGGAGGCGCTCGCGATTCTCGAGCCCGGCAGCTATTTCGGCGAGATGGCGCTCATCGACGATACGCCGCGCAGCGCCGACGCCACCGCGCACATGCCCTGTACGCTCTACGTCATCCAGAAGGCGGATCTGGAAGAGCTGATGTTCCTGCACAAGGACCTCGCCTACGAGCTGCTCTGGACGTTCGTCCGGACGCTCTCGGCGCGGCTGCGGGAAACCAACGACAAGATCAAGGCCTTCTTCGCCCTCTCCGCGCGGTTTTAAAGAAATAAAAAAAAATAATTTTTTTTTGCACCGGATTGGGACCGGGGTGTCAGGAAGGGGCTTCCGATTCGCGACCCCTTCCTCGGAGAGCGCATGGCATGCGCGGTGCAGTCACCGCCCGCGTGGGACACGCGGAACGCATCCTGAGCGAAGGGCCGTCGAATCTGCCCGACTGCGAGCTGGTCCGGCTGGTGCTGGGAAGGGGCGACGATCTGCTCGCCGCGCGCCTTCTCTCGCGCGGGCTGGCGGCGCTGCGCCGCGCCACTCCCGGCGAGTTGCTGCTCACCTCCGGCATGAGCACGCCGCTCGCCGTCCGGTTCCTCGCGGCGCTGGAGTTGGGGCGGCGCGTCGCGCTCGCGCCGGCCGGGGAACGGCGGCGGCTGCTCCGGGCGCACGACGTCGCGGCGGCGCTGTGGTCGCAGCTCGCCCACCTTGCGCACGAGGAGTTCTGGGCGGTGCTGCTCAACGCGCGGCTGCAGGAGATCCGCTGCGTCCAGGTCGCTCGTGGCGGGCTCACCCAGTGTTCCGTCTCGCCGCGCGAGGCCTTCACTCCGGCCCTGCTGCATCGCGCGCCCGCGGTGGCGTTCGTGCACAACCATCCCTCCGGCGATCCGGCGCCGAGCGGCGAGGACCAACGCCTGCAGCTGCTTCTCGACGAGGCCGGGCGCGCACTCGGAATCCGCGTCGTCGACCATCTGGTCCTCGCGGAAGGCGGCGTCCACAGCGCCGTGGAAGGGGCGTGCCCGCCTCCGGATCCGGTTTCGCTCGTTCCGCGCGAAGGCGTGGGGTAAGGAGGAGGGAGATGGAACTGCGCGAGGCGCTCCAGAAACATTTCGGATACGACTCGTTCCGCAAAGGTCAGGAGGCGGTGGTCCGCTCGGTGCTCTCGGGCCGGCCTACCATTGCCATCCTGCCCACCGGGGGCGGAAAGAGCCTCTGCTACCAGCTTCCCGCGCTGCTCCTCGAGGGCACGACGGTCGTGGTCTCGCCGCTCGTGGCCCTGATGAAGGACCAGGTGGATGCCCTGCGAGCCCGGGGGATCGCCGCCACCTTCGTCAACAGCTCGCTCGCTGACGCAGAACGACAGGAGCGGCAGGCGGCGCTGCGGCGCGGGGACTACCGGCTGGTCTACGTCGCCCCGGAGCGCTTCAAGTCGCCCTCGTTCCTCTCCGCGGTGGCGGGCCTCTCCGTCCCGCTCCTCGCCGTCGACGAGGCCCACTGCATCTCCGCCTGGGGACATGACTTCAGGCCCGAGTACCAGCAATTGGCACGGGCGCGGGCACAGCTCAAGGCGCAGCGCGTGCTGGCGCTCACCGCCACCGCCACTCCGGAGGTCCGGCGCGACATCGCCGACGCGCTGGAGCTGCGCGATCCCAAGGTGTTCGTGGCCGGATTCGATCGGCCGAACCTCTTCATCGAGGTCCTGCGCGTTGCCGGCGACAAGGACAAGCTGGGGCGCCTGCTCGCGCTCGCCCGCGGACCCGGCCCGGGAATCGTCTACGCCGCCACCCGCAAGAACGTGGAGAAGGTGGTGGCGGCGCTTCGCGGCGCCGGTATCGAGGCGGCCGGCTACCACGCCGGCATGGACGACGCGGAGCGCACCTCCGTTCAGGACCGGTTCGTCCGGGGCAACGCGAAGGTGATCGTCGCCACCAACGCGTTCGGCATGGGGGTGGACAAGGCCGACATCCGCTTCGTCGCGCATTTCGACGCGCCGCGCTCGGTCGAGGCCTACTACCAGGAGATCGGCCGCGCCGGGCGGGACGGCCTGCCCAGCTACGCGCTCTTGCTCTTCAACTTCGCCGACGTGATGATGCAGCGGCGGATGATCGAGGGCGGCCGGCCCTCCCGCGATCTGGTGGAGCGGGCGTGGGCGGCGGCGCGGGAGCTGGGCCAGGGCTCTCTCGAGGCGCTGGGGCGGAGCTGCGGAGTCAGCGGCGCCGAACTGTCCGGGGCGGTGCGCCTGCTCGAGTCCGCCGGACACCTCGAGCGCGGGCGGTCACGGGACGCCTCCTTCACCGTCGCCACGCCGGCAGTCGGGCCGCAGGACCTCGCGGTGGACTTCGAGCTGCTCGAGCTGCGCGTGGCGCGCGAGCGGCAGATGCTCGACCGGATGGTGCGCTTCGCCGACACCCGCGGCTGCAGGCGCCAGAACCTCCTCCGGTACTTCGGTGACGCGGAAGCTCCGCGCGGGTGCGACGCCTGCGAGAGCTGCAAGGGCAGCCGCGCGCCGCAGCCGGAGGCCGTCGCCGAGGTTGCGAGACCGCGGAGGAAGGACGACCTCTCGCCCGCCGACGATGCGCCATTCGACGCAAAGGTGTTCGAGAGCCTGCGCGCGCTGCGGACGGAGCTTGCGCGGGAGGCGCGCGTGCCTCCTTACGTCGTCTTCCACGATTCCACCCTGCGGGAGCTTTCGCGGGCGCTTCCGCGCGACGAGAGGAGCTTCCTCGCGGTGAAGGGCGCCGGTCCGGGTCGCTGGCAGCGCTATGGGGCGCGCGTCGTCGCGGCCATCGCGGCCGCCCTCGAATCCAGCCATGCGCCGCCGGCGGCGTCCGTTGCGGCGGCGGTTCCAGCCCAGGTGCCCCCTTCCGTGCGGGAGCCCGGCGCGCGCGGGCAGCGCGGGCTTCCGTTCGCGGCGCCGCCCTGGCTCGATGAGCCCATTGGCGCGGAGTACGGAACGCCCGCACCAGCAGCGCGGATCGGAGCGGAGCTGTGGGCGCTCTGCGATTCCGGCGCCACTTTGGACGAGATCTGCGCCCGGCTGCGCCGCACCGCCGCTGACGTCGTCTCCGAGCTCGCCGAAGGCGCGCAGCGGGGAAGGTCGTTCGACGTCGGTCGCCTCCTCGGACCCGAGCGGTTGCATGCCATCCGCATCGCCGCCCGGGGAGCGGACGGCGACGTGGTGGCCGTGCGCCGGCGGCTTCCCTTTCCCGCCGCGCTCGCGGAGATCCGGCTGGCGCTCGCGACAGCCTAGAAGGGAATGTCGTCGTCGCCGCCCTTGGGAGAAGGCGCGCCGGACGGTGCTTCGTCGAGACCCGGAGGGGGCTGGCCGTAATCGTCCGACGGGGCGCCGCCTGCTCGGGCGCCGCGGCCGCCGCCCTGCCCGCCTCCGGCGAGGAAGACCACGCCTCCCACCGGGTTCGCGACGACCTCGGTGGTGTACTGCTTGGCGCCTTCCTTGTTGGTCCACTCGCGCGTCTGCAGGCGCCCCTCGACATAGACCTGGCGGCCCTTGGAGAGGTACTCGCCGCAGTTCTCCGCGGCCTTCCCCCACACGACGACGCGGTGCCATTCGGTCCGTTCCTGCTTCTGGCCGGCCTTGTCCGTCCACGCCTCGTTGGTCGCGACGGTGAAGTTCGCCACCGCCTGCCCGCTGGGTGTGTACCGGACCTCGGGGTCGCGGCCCAGGTTGCCGATCAGGATGACCTTGTTGACGCTGCCCGCCATGCTCGCCTCGCTTCAGGTGGAGGCAAGCACCCTAGCACAGGGCCCTGACAGCACGTGGCGCGCGTCACCCGCCGCCGGGGCAAGCCGTGGCCGGTCCCGTGCACACCGCGCTGACCGGCTTGGCGCCCGCCGCCGGAGCGACGAGCACGGCCGGATTCGCCCGCGCCGAAGGCTTGGCCGCCGCATCGGAAGGAGCCGCGGGGGGCGGCGTTGCAGGGGCGGACGCCGCCGCCGGAATCGCCGCCGCCGGATTCGCCGCCGCCGGAGTCGCGGCCGCTGGAGTCGCCGCAGCCGGAGTCGCGGCAGCCGGAGCGGGCGGGGCAACCGGCGGCGCAGCCACGGCCGGAGCCGCCGGCGCAGGCGGACGCCGCTCCACGACCGCGAGCCAGCCGTCCATCTGCGCGGAGGGAGCGCCCGGTTGCGCGAGCGCGGCGCGGAGCAACTGCGCGAGCGGGTACTTCGATCGATCGGTCGCCGCCTCCGCGAGCCCCTTGTCCACCAGCTCCACGGCGGCCTGCGCCTGTGCGGCGGGCGCAGCCCGGAGGGCGGCAAGCATCTCCTCCGGAGAAGCCTCGCCCACGTCCACCAGCCCGTCCGAGAGCAGCGAGGCGAGCTGGTCGTCGTGCTGCGGACCCACCGCCAGCGGCGAGAGCGCGAAGAGCCGGGTCATCGCCTCGGTGCTGCCGTCCACCGCCAGGTCGAGCAATGACGAGACCGCGGGGACGGGCAGGGAGAGCTCGCGGCCGATGCTGCGCAGGCGGACGAAGAGATCGGGCGATGCGGGCATCGCGTCGAGGAGCGCGCCGCCTCCCTGGTCGGGATCGCTGCGGTACACGGCGTCCGCCAGCACCACCCGCAGCAGCGGATCGCGCTCCGTCCGGAGGGCCGAGCGCAAGAACGGCAGGTTCTTGCGCTCGCCCGCCGACGCCAGCGCAGCGTAGGTGGCGATGCGCGCGCGAAGCTCCGCCGGCTGCGCGTCCTGCGGCTGCACCGCTGCCAGCGCGGCGTCGCGCGCTGCCGCCTCCGGGGCTCCGATGGCCGCGAGCAGCGCACCCAGCCGATCGATGGAAGAGATCACCGGCGCGGTCTTGCCGTTCCAGTCGTTCACCATGACCGAGAAGACGAACCGCTCGCCCCCCAGGCTCTGGACGTATCCGGAGAGGGCGGTCACCCGCTCCAGCGTGCCCGTCTTCGCGCGCAGCCGCCCCGCCGCGTCGGTGCCCTCCATGCGCAGCCGCATGGTGCCGTCCCGCGCGGCGATACCCAGGGAGGAGATGAACTCCGCGGCTACCGGGAAGCGCTTCCACACGGCCTGCAGCAGGGTGGCGATCTGCCGCGCGGTGAAGCGGTTGGTGTCGTTGAGGCCGCTGCCGTTCTTGAGCACGTAGGTGCCGCGGGGCAGCCCCAGCTCCGCGAGCAGGTCCTCGGCCACGTCCAGGCCCTTGGGCCAGGAGCCCGGCGTGCCCTTCAGCTCCGCGCCCAGCGTCTTGATCAGCATCTCGGCGATGAAGTTGGAGGACACCTTGTTCATGTCGCGGACGATCTCCGCCAGCGCCGGCGAATCGTAGCTCTGGATGAGCACCGCGCCCTGCGGGACTTCTCCGCGCTTCACCTTTCCGGAGACGCGGATGCCCCTCTGCCGCAGGAGCATGCGCAGCGTCTGCCCGTAATAGAAGGTCGGATCGCCCACCCGCCGGTACATCACCACCGTCTCGCCGCGCAGGGGCACCCGCCCCTCGACGACGATGCGGGTCTGCTCTCCGTCGGAGATGGTGTGCGGGCGGAGCTTGCGGCGGCCGTTGGCGCGCACGGTCGAGACGCGATCGTCGACGACGAAGTAGTCGCGCGCCTCCGGCTCGAGCTCGATGCGGGCGCGCGCGCCGATGCGGTCGGCAGGGGTGATGTAGACCGCGACCGAGTTGTGGTTGAGCGAGAGCGCGCCCACCCCCGCCGCCCACGACTTGTCGCTCGACTCCTGCTCCCAGCCGGGCCCGAACTGCTCGCGGTCGAAGAAGGTGTCGTCGAGGACGATGTCGCCCACGCTGCGCACGCCGCGGTGCCAGAGATCGGAGACGAGGCCGTCCAGCCGCTCGGTGGTGACCGCCGGATCGCCGCGGCCCTTCACGTAGAGCGTGGCCACGCGGCCGCGCGAGATGGGCGCGTCGGCCAGGTAGTCGGTGGTGAAGCGGTATTCGGGTCCCAGCCGCAAGAGCGCGGTGGCGGAGGTGACCAGCTTGGTGTTGGAGGCGGGATTGAGCAGGTCGTCGGCGTTGCGGGAGAGGATCACCTGGCCGTCGTCGAGCGACTCGACCTCGAGGCCCACGTGCGCGCCGGAGAGGGGCGGCTGCGAGAGCAACTGCTCGACCGCCTTGCGCAGCACCTCGCGATCCGACGGCGCCGCCGCGACGGCGAGCGGAGCGAACGCGAGCAACACGACCGGCAGAATCCTTCGCACGCTTGAGAACCTCTCGGCTCGCCCTTGCCCGCCGGCAATGCTAGCAAGCGCATGCCTGCCCGGCAAACAAAAGCGTCCGGTATTCAAATGTTTGCGCCGGTAGGTGGAGAGCGGGTCCGGGCGCGGAACAGTGCACGCATGCGGAACAAGCGGGCTTTCCGGCAGCATCCCGCCGTGCGAGAGTGCGCGCACTTTTTCCCGGACCGAGGTGGGTGCATGGACGACTTCGACCGCGCTGCAGCACGGTGCGTCTTCGTGGGGATCAAGGGCCCGACGCCGAGGCCCGAAGAGCTGGAGCTGATCCACCGCGGGACCGGCGGCGTGATCCTCTTCTCCCGCAACGTGCAGGACCCGCCTCAGCTCGCGGAGCTGAGCCGCACGCTCAAGGCGGCCGCTCCGGGACCGCTGCTCGTCTGCATCGATCAGGAGGGCGGCCGCGTGCAGCGCCTGCGCCCGCCGCACTGGACGGCCTGGCCGAGCATGCGCAGGCTGGGCGAGATCGACCAGCTGGGCGGCTCCGGAGGCCTCAACGGCACCGCCGTCGCCGAGCGGGTGGGCCGGATGATCGCCGCCGAGCTGTCGGCCTGCGGCATCGACCTCGACTTCGCTCCGGTCATCGACGTGGACACGAACCCGGACAATCCGGTGATCGGAGACCGCTCGTTCTCGCGCGATCCGCGCCGCGTCGCGCGCCTGGGCGTCGCCCTCGCCCAGGGCCTCGAGCGCGGCGGCGTCGCGAGCTGCGTCAAGCACTTCCCGGGGCACGGCGACACCTCGCAGGACTCGCACGTCACGCTGCCGCGGCTCGCGCACGACAAACAGCGGCTCTGGGAGGTGGAGCTCGTGCCCTTCGTCGCCGCCGCGCGCGCCGGCCTCGCCTCGGTGATGACGGCGCACGTGCGCTTCGAGGCCTTCGATCGCCTGCCCGCGACGCTCTCTCCGGTCTCGCTGGGCATCCTGCGCAAGGACGTGGAGTTTCGCGGCTGCTGCATCTCCGACGACCTGGAGATGCGCGCCATCAGCGACATCTGGGGCGTGCCCGACGCGGCGGAGCTCTCGGTCGCGGCGGGGTGCGACGCGGTGCTGGTCTGCCACACCCTGCAGGCGCAGCACGACTCCATCGACGCCATCGCCCGCGGCGCCCGCGCCGGCCCGCTCTCGCGCGAGCGGCTGCAGGAGGCGTCCGCGCGGGTGCAGGCGCTGCAGAAGTTCGCCCGCCCCGCTTCCGCGGTGGGCAGCGAGATCCTCGCCGTGGCCATGGACGAGCACCGCGCCTTCGCGGCGCAGCTGATGCATGCCGCGGAGCGGGCGGAGCGGCCCGTCGATCCCACCGAACGGCGCGCCTGAGGCGAGCTACCTCCGGGTCAGCGCACCCTCTCCGAGCAAGGCGAGCGCGCCGAGGACCAGGAGCGCGCTCCACAGCGGCGTGCCGTGGGCTCCCTGCGCCGCCGCGGACGACGCGGCCACCTGCGCCGAGGCAGCGCCTCCGAGCTGCGCCTTCAGCTCGCCCTCGTCCACGCGGCGCAGATCGCTCTCGCGCGGGTCGAGGTCGGCCACGAAGGACAAGGAGGGCTCCTCCCGCGGCTGGACCCCGGGCGCCGCCACCAGCGCGCGATACTGGCCGGGCACCGCCAGCGAGACGGCCGCATCGTCGGGACGGCCGTTCTCGCGGCGCAGCGGCAGCGGCTTGCCGTCCGGCCCCAGCACCGCCTCGACGCGCGTGCCGGGGGGCGCAGCCAGCGTCCGCTCCGCCCCCACCACCGCAGGAGCCGGCTGCCGCTGCTCGAGCGCGTCGGCGAGCCAGCTCACCGCCTGCTGCAGCACTGGAAGGAAGGAGACGCGGACGGGCCAGTCGGTCCAGGAGTGGGAGGCGGAGCTGGTGTAGAGCAGGACGCGCCCCTGCCCGACCCGCGCCTCGATCAGCGCGGGCGCGCCGTCGTCGTAGGAGGCAAGGGTCTGCGCGCGCGCTCCCTGCTCCGGCTTGAGCAGCGCGTAGCGGAAGGTGCGCGCGCTCTCCAGGCCTTCGCGCTCCGCGGGGCCGAAGATGCGGAAGAGCGGATGCGCCCAGTCCACCACGCCGAAGCGCGCGGCGTGCTCCTCGGCACCCTGCGCGCCCGGCTCCGCCGCCGTCTTGATCAGGTGCAGGGGCCGCGGGAGCAGGTCGCGCAGCGCATCGTTGTAGGCGTCCGGATCGACGTGGTCTCCGAGCGCGATGAAGAGGCCGAGGCCGCGCCGCGCCACCGCCTCGCGCAGCCTCTCCGCGAAGGCGTGCTGCGGCGCGGGCACGTTGAGCAGCAGCACCACGTCGAATCCGTCGAGCGGCGCGTTGGCGGCGGCATCGGCGTCGAGCGTCTGCGCGGCGATGCGGCCGCCGGTTCGCGCGGGCGCCAGCGCGGCCTCGACGAAGAAGGCCTCGTCGCGGCTGCGCAGCGAGGAGGGCGCTCCGTCCACGATCAGCGCCTTGACGTCGCGGGGCACCTGCACGGCGAAATCGCGCGCGTCGTCCTCGTCGAGGCCCTGCGCCTCGTCGCGGGAGAGCTCCACCCGGCCGGTGACCAGGCCCGCGGGGAGCACCACGCCCAGCGTCTTGCGCGCCGAACCACGCGCGGGCACGTCCACGAATCCCTTGGCCACCGTGTTCTGGCCGATGCGCAGGGAGACCTGGAGTCCCGAAACCGGCTTCGCGCCGTAGTTGGCGACCGTCGCCACCACTTCGTACCCGCGCGGCCCGAGCGACGCCGCGGGCCGCAGCGCCGTCGCCACCACCGCGGCGTTGGGCAGCTCGCTGCCCTGCGCGGCATCCACCAGGACGACGTTGGGGCGGATTCCCGGCGTGCCCGCCGGCGCTCCGGGGGCCGGCGGCACCAGGGGCGGTGGCGCGTCCAGGCGGATGGAGTGCGCCGCCAGATCGCTGAAGGCGATGATGCGCTTGCCCGCGACGGGGCTCTCGCCCAGAGCCTTGGCGGCGGCGGCGAGGCACGCGGTCATGTCGCTGCCCAGCCAGGTGGGCTGCGCCGACTGCAGAAGGCGGCGCGCAGCAAGCCGGTCGAAGGAGGGCGCGCCGATGCCGCCGGAGAGCCCTCCCGGTCCGGCGCACAGCCCCACCGACGCAGGCTCGTCGGGCCCCAGCCGGTCGAGCGCCGCCAGCGCCTCCGCGCGGGCCTTGTCGAAGAGCGTCCGCGAGCCCAGCCGGTAGCGCATGGAGAGCGACGCGTCGAGCACCAGCGCGGTGGCCTGCGGGCCGCTGGCCTGCGCCGCCTGGACGCCGCGCGGCTTGAGCGAAGGCCGCGAAAGCGCCAGCGCCACGGCGGCGATGAGCAGGCAGCGCAGCGCGAGCAGCAGCACCTGGCGGAGCCGAAGCCGCCGTGCCCTCTGCCGCTGCGAGCGGAGCACGAACTCGATGGCGCCGAAGCCGAGCGGCCGCGGCCTGCGCTGGTTGAAGAGGTGCACCAGGATGGGCAGCGCGATGGCGCACAGGCCCCAGAGGTACGCGGGATGGGCGAACTGCAGCACCGGCTACGCCGCCTCCCTGCGCGCGAGCAGCTCGAGCAGCACGCGGTCGGGCGCCGCGTCGGTGCGGATCTGCTGGACCTCCACGTCGGCCCGCGCCAGCTCCCGCCGGGTGCCTTCGAGGAAGCGGCGCATCTCCAGCAGATAGCTCTCGCGGATCTGCCGCGGCTGCGCCTCGATCTGGCGGTCGTCCTCCATGGAGAGGAAGCGGGTCGGGTCGTCGAAGGGGAACTCCAGCTCCTCGCGGTCGTGCGTCTGCAGGAGGAGCACGTCGTGGCGCCGCGAGCGCAGCATCTTCAGCGCCGGGATGCTGGCGTCGGTCGCATCGAAGAGATCGCTGAGCACGATCATCAGCGAGCGGCGCGCGGCCTTCTCCGCGACGAACTCCAGCGCCCGCGGGAGCAGGGTGGGACCGGTTCCCGTGGCGCTCTCCAGCATGCGCAAAAGCTCCTGCACGTGCGAGGGCGACGAGGCGAAGGGCAAAAACTCGCGGACGCCCGCGGTCGCTCCGCCGTCTCCGGCGATGCAGAGGGCCACCTGGTCGCCCTGGCGCGAGAGCAGGTAGGCGAGCGCGCCCGCGCACACCGCCGCGTACTGCAGCTTGGTCATCGCGCCCCGGCCGTAGGCCATGCTCCCGCTCGCGTCCACCACCAGGAGCGCGCGCAGGTTCGTCTCCATCTCGAAGCGCTTGACGTAGTACTTGTCCAGCTTGGCGAACGCGCGCCAGTCGATGTGGCGGATCTCGTCGCCGGCGGCGTACTCCTTGTGCTCGGAGAACTCCACCGAGCGGCCGTGGTGCGGGCTCTTGTGCAGCCCGGTCAGCACGCCCTCCATGACCTTGCGGGCGCGGACCTGGAGCGGCCCCAGCCGCGCCAGCAGCGCCGGATCCAGCTTCATCTGCCCGCCCCCGCGCGCGTCAAGGGCGCGTCTCTTTCAGGAGCTCCGCGATCACCTTGCGCGAGTCCACCCCTTCGGCCTCGGCGTGGAAGTTGGTGATGACGCGGTGGCGCAGCACCGGCTCGGCCAGCGCGCGCACGTCGGCCACGTCGGCGGCGGGCCGGCCCTGCAACGCGGCGCGCGCCTTGGCGGCGAGGATCAGCGCCTGCGAGGCGCGAGGTCCCGCGCCCCAGCTCACGTGGTCCTTGACGTGCTTGCCCGAGCCCTCTTGCGGACGGGTCCTGCGCACCAGCTCCACCGCGTAGCGGATCACGTGCTCCGCCGCGGGCACCCGCAACACCAGATCCTGGAGGTTGCGGATCTGCTGCGGGGAAAGGACCTTCTCCACCACCGGCTGCGTCCCGGAGGTGGTGGCGCGAACGATCCGCACCTCCTCCTCCGCGCTGGGATAGCCCACGTCCACCATGAACATGAAGCGGTCGAGCTGCGCCTCGGGCAAGGGGTAGGTGCCCTCCTGCTCGATGGGATTCTGGGTGGCGAAGACGAGGAAGGGCTCCTCCAGCGGATAGGTGCGGCCGCCCGCGGTCACCCGATGCTCCTGCATGGCCTGGAGCAGCGCCGCCTGCGTCTTGGGCGGCGTGCGGTTGATCTCGTCCGCGAGGAGCACGTGGGCGAAGACCGGGCCGTGCACGAAGCGGAAGACGCGCCGCCCGGTGGTGTGGTCCTCCTCGAGGATGTCGGTGCCGGTGATGTCCGAGGGCATCAGGTCGGGCGTGAACTGGATGCGGCTGAAGGTGAGGTTGAGCGCCTCCGCCAGCGTGGAGATGAGCAGCGTCTTCGCCAGCCCCGGCACTCCCACGAAGAGGCAGTGGCCGCGGGAAAAGAGCGCGATGAGCAGCTGCTCGATCACCGCGTCCTGTCCCACCACGCGCTTGCCGATCTCCTGCGCGATGCGCGCCCGCGCCCGCGCAAGCTCCTCGATCAGCTCCGCGTCGGAAGGCGCAGGGAGCACCCCGTTCACCGCCAGCTCACTCATGACGTTCCTTTTCCGGTTGCGGGGTCATTCCCGCGGCGAGGAGGAGCGCCTTCTTCTCCCGCGCCTCCAGCGCCTCGTCCTTGAGGCCCTTCGCGACCTCGACATAGGTGGCGTGCAGGTCGGGGTCGAAGGGATCCACCGCGATGCCGCTGTCGAGCGCCGCCCTCGCCTTGTCCAGCGCGCCGCGCTTGAGCAGCACGTGTGCGTAGAGCGCCTGCGACGCCTCGTCTTCCGGGTCGCGCAGCACCGCGTTGCCCAGCGCCTCCTCCGCCTCGGCGAGGTGCCCGAGCTGCATCTGCGAGAAGGCGTAGCGGCGCGCCACCAGCGGCACCTCCTGCGAGGCGCGCTGCCGGGCGCGCCCGTACTCGCGCGCCGCCGCGGTCCAGCGCCTGCGGGCGTAGAAGATCTCCCCCAGCCGGGCAGCGCGCTTGCCATCCGCGTCCAGCTCGGCGCCGTGGCCGGCCGCGATCTCGCCGGGCTCGGTGCGCCCCTTCGCGTCCTCCTTGAAGACCAGCTTCTTCGCCACCGCCGGCCGGACGTTCTTCTGCGAGACCGCCTTGGCGCGCGGCCGCGCCACCTCGGCGCGCCAGTCCGCCTCGAACTGGCTGAAGCTCTTGCCGTAGGCCTGCGCCACCGCATCCTCGTCGCTCATCCCCGACGCCATGGCGGAGACCAGCTCGGTCAGGGCCGCCTGCCCCCCGCGCTGGTAGAGGAGCCGGATCGCCGCCTCCACCTCCGCGAAGGCGAGCGCCGCCTGCTCCTGCGTGGGCAGCATGGCGATGCTGGGGTGCATCTTCGCGAAGGGGATCAGCTTGCCCTTCCTGGCCGCGTCCTGCAGCAGCGCGAGCGACATCTCGTCCACCGCCATGCCCGGCGTGCCGCGCCAGCGGGTCTCGAGGAACTTGGCGAGGCCCTCCTGCAGCCAGATGGGCACCGCGTTGCGGCCCTTCTGCGTGACCAGGTAGTGCACGAACTCGTGGGAGACGGTGTCGAGCCAGGGGTAGCCGCGGAGCAGCGCCTTGGGGCTCGTCACCATCAGCCGGCTGTACTTGCAGAGCGCGATGGTCCCCGAGTTCTTGATCTGGTCGACGGTGAGCGGCGAGACGTGCGCGAGCGCCTTCGCCGACTCGTAGATCTCGACGCGGATCTTGTGCGCCGGCTGGATGCCCAGGTCCTTCGTCAGCCCGGCCCAGGCCTTCTCCAGCGCGTCGAGCGCGTAGGGCGCGAGCAGGGTGTCCTTGCCCGGCCGGGTGCGCAGGACGAAGTGCGCGCTCTCGAAGATCGAATCACCCTTGGTTTCCTCGGCGGCGGCACGGGCCAGGTTCGAGTCGCTCTCCAGCGCGCCCCTGCCCGCGCCCTTCTCCTCGGCCTCGGCGTAGGCCTTGACGGCCTCGTCGTACTTGCCCTGCTCGAAGAGGATGCGGCCGCGGTAGTACGCCGCCTCCGCCGAATCCGGATGCGAGCGGAGCATCTCGTCGAGCGCCTGGGTGGCGCCGGAAAGGTCCCAGGCCTCGAGGTCCGCTTCCGCCCTGGAGGCGAGCTCGCGCAGCGGCGCGGCGAGGAGCAGGGCGCAGAGGAGCGCGATCACTTCACCAGCTCCTCGTAGTACTGCTTCACCCGCTCCTTGTACTTCTCCGGGGCGGCCTGCTTCATCGCGTCGAGCAGCTCCTTGCGGAACTCGGCGGGAGCGCGCGACGACTCCGCGTCGGGAATCTCGACGCGGTCGTGGCGCACGCCGTCCGACTCCGGCCCGTCGTTCTGATCGCCGTCCTCGCCCGAGGGCTCGCCCCAGGGCATGGGCATGCCGCCCTGCCCCTGGCCCTTGCCCGCCTGCTGCGCCATCTTCTCCATCGCGTCCTGGAACTGCGAGAGCTTCTCCACCGCCTGCTCTTCCCCTGCCTGCGCCCCGCGCGGCTCGCCGCGGTAGAGCCGCTGCTCGGCGCCCTGCATGCCTTCCTGCGCCTGCTGCAGCATCTGCTCGTGCTGCGGGCCGAAGATGGGGACCTTGCGGCCCACCTCCCCGAGCTGCTCGCGCACCTTGCCGAGCTGGTCCTTGAGCCGGCCCTGCTCCTGCGCCTGCTGCCGCATGCGCTGCATCTGCTCCTGCGACATGCCCTGACCTTCGCGCGGGAGCGCGTCCTGGAGCTGCTGGACGATCTGCTGCAGCGGCTGCTGCGCGTCGCCGGCGGCGCGCAGGCCCTTGCGCACGCCGGCGGGATCGCGCGAGAAGCCGGGATAGCGCTGCGCGACCTGGTCCTCCATCGCCAGCCTGCCCTGCAGCGTCTCCACCGCGCGCTCGGACCGCTCCGCCAGATCGAGCGCCTCGTCGAAGTCGCCCGCGTCCAGGGCGCGGGAGAGATCGGAGGCGCGCCCCTGCGCCATGTCGAGGGTGTCCTCGAGTCCCAGGTGCTCGGCGACGCGGGGGTCGATCTGCGCGATGGCCTTGCGCGCCGCCTCGGCCTTCTGCTTCAGCTCCTGGGCCAGCGCCTT
>DATDMU010000472.1:0-2372 GCA_036518615.1 Myxococcales bacterium | reverse complement strand
ACTCCGCCGCACAGGCTGCCCCGGCCCGGGAAGGGAGCGACTGCGATGCAGTACTTCGTCACCGGAGGCACCGGCTTCATCGGCTCGCGCCTCGTCGCGAAGCTGCTGGAGCGCGACGGCGCGATCGTCTACGTCCTGGTGCGTGCGCACCGCCTGCCGCAGCTCAACTCGCTCCGCGCGCGCTGGGGCGCGGGTTCGGACCGCGTCATCCCCATCGTGGGCGATCTCCTCCAGCCGGGCCTGGGCGTGTCCTCCGCCGACCTCGAGCTGCTGCGCGGACGGGTCGACCATCTCTTCCACCTCGCCGCCGTCTACGACCTGAACGCGAGCGCGGAGGCGCAGGAAGCGGCAAACGTGGAGGGCACCCGGCACGCGGTGGAGCTCGCGCACGAGATCGGCGCGCGCCACTTCCACCTGGTCAGCTCCATCTCGGCGGCCGGCCTGTACGAGGGCGTCTTCCGCGAGGACATGTTCGAAGAGGCGGAGCACCTCGAGCATCCCTACTTCCGCACCAAGCACGAATCGGAAGCCATCGTGCGCAGGGAATGCCGGCAGCCGTGGCGGGTCTACCGGCCGGGCATCGTGGTCGGCGACTCGCGCACCGGCGAGATCGACAAGATCGACGGGCCCTATTACCTCTTCAAGCCGATCCAGAAGCTGCGGCAGTTCCTCCCGCCGTGGATGCCTTTCATCGGCATCGAGGGGGGAAGGCTGAACCTGGTGCCGGTGGATTTCGTGGTGGCGGCCATGGACCACATCGCCCACCTCGAAGGCCTCGACGGCGGCTGCTTCCACCTGACCGATCCGCACCCGAAGCGCGTCGGCGAGATCCTCGATCTCTTCGCCCGCGCCGGCCACGCGCCCGAGCTGAGCCTGCGCATCAATTCGCGGATGTTCGGCTTCATCCCCGAGCCGCTGCGGGACGTGCTCGCCGGCATGACCCAGCTCCGCCGCGTGGGCGAGCAGCTGATGAAGGACCAGGGGCTGCCGCCGGGGCTGCTGAAGTTCATCGACTACCCGACGCGCTTCGACTGCAGGCAGGCGCAGCGGGCGCTGGAAGGCAGCGGAATCGAGGTGCCGCCGCTGGAGGATTACGCCGCCAGGCTCTGGGACTACTGGGAGCGCAATCTCGATCCGGACCTGTTCATCGAGCGGAACCTGCGCCACGCGGTCGAGGGCAAGGTGGTGCTGATCACCGGCGGCGCGGCGGGAATCGGCAAGGCCACCGCGCTGAAGATCGCGGCCGCCGGCGCGAGCGTGATCGTGATCGACCGCGACGAGGCGCCGCTGCGCGGGCTGGAGCAGGAGATCCGGACCGCGGGCGGCAGGATCGCGACCTTCCGCTGCGACCTCACCGACTTCGCGCAGGTGGACGAGACGATCCGGGCGGTGCTGGCGCGACACGGCGGCGTCGACATCCTGGTCAACAACGCGGGGCACTCGATCCGGCGCGCCATCGAGCACTCCTACGATCGATTCCACGACTACCAGCGCACCATGCAGCTGAACTACTTCGCCGCGGTGCGGATGACTCTGGGCCTCCTGCCGCAGATGCAGAAGAAGAAGGGCGGCCACGTCATCGCCATCTCTTCCCTGGGTGTCCTCGCCAACGCGCCCCGCTTCTCCGCGTACATCGCCTCCAAGGCGGCGCTGGAAGCCTTCTCGCGCTGCGCGGCGGCGGAGTTCATGGACGACGGCATCGCCTTCACCGTGGTCAACCTTCCGCTGGTGCGCACCGCCATGACCGCGCCGACCCGTTTCTACCAGGCGGCGGAGATGCTCAGCCCGGAGCAGGCGGCCGACTTCGTCATCCGCGCGATCCTCCGGCGCCCCGATCGCGTCACCACCCGGCTGGGCCACTTCGCCGAGCTGGCGAACGCGCTGGCCCCGGGGGTGGTGCGCATCATCCTCAACACCGGCTACCGGATGTTCCCCGAGTCAGCCGCGGCGATGGGCCGCAAGGACGGCGACGGGACACACGAGATCTCGCCCGAGCAGGTGGCCTTCGCGCAGTTCACCCGCGGCTTTCACTTCTGATCGGCGGCCTTTGCCCAGGTGTCGCGCAGCGGCACGATCAGGTTGAACACCAGCGCGCCCGGCTTCGAGTCCTTGGCGTCGGCGACGTAGTAGCCCTTGCGCTCGAACTGCCATCGCTCCGTCGCCTGCGCCCCCGCCAGCGCCGGTTCGATGCGCGCGCCCTCCACCACCTCGAGCGAGCGCGGGTTGAGCTGGGCGCGGAAGTCGCCGTCGCCGGCGCCCGGGTGGGGGACCTTGAAGAGCCGGTCGTAGAGCCGCAGCGTGGCCGGCTTCGAGAGCGGCGCCGACACCCAGTGGATGGCGCCGCCGATCTTGCGCCCGTCCTTCGGGTTTCC
>DATDMU010000471.1:0-6962 GCA_036518615.1 Myxococcales bacterium | reverse complement strand
GTCCGCGAGCGAGACCGTCTCGCCCACCTTGACGTAGCTGCTCTTGCGGTTGAGCAGGTACCCGAGGAAGGTGCGGAGCGCGCCCGGCTCCTCCGGGTCTCCGAAGAGCACGTCGCGCCACGAGCCGCCCAGGCGCTTGGGGCGCTTGCGCCAGAGGAAGGTGAGGGGGACGAGCAGGACCGGCCGCTGCTGCGTCGACTGCAGCGCGACCAGCGCCGGGAAGGGGTCGGGCAGCGTGGTCACCGCCGAGGGGAGCGTGCGGGGCGCGCGCAAGAACACCAGCGCCGCGTCGCCGCGGTGGACGGCCTCGACCACGTTGGCCACCTCGCCGCCCTGCGGCGCCTTGATCTGAGGTCCTCCCAGGTACCAGCGCGCGAAGGGGGCGAAGATGCGGTAGCCCAGGCCGGTGGCGGCGCGGGCGAGCGGCAGCCCCAGCTTCCAGAAGGTGTAGTTGAAGTAGAGCAGGTGCAGGAGCGACGACGAGCGCAGGACGTAGACCAGGGTCGCCTCGCGCGCGGCCTTCTGCAGGGGAAGGATGGCGTCGCCGGGAAACGGGACCGGGTCGAACAGCTTGTGCAGGAGCCAGCGCGCGAAGGGGCCGTAGCGCCCCGGCCGGGGCGCCGCGAGCGACTGCGCGGCCGGAGCGAGCTGGGTGCCGGGGTCCGCCATGCGGGCACTCTACCGAAATGCTGCGCCCTCCGGGCTCCGCGAGTCAGCGCGTGGAACATCCGGGCGAGCCGCCCAGGCTGCGCAACTCCGCGACCGACCTGCCGGGCTCGCGCAGGAGCGCCGCGGCGAGCTGGCCCAGGCGCCCCGCCGCTCCCTGCGTGGCCCGCAGCCAGGCGACGCAGGTGTCGCCGGCCGAGCGCTCGAGCTTCTCCGCCGCCCCGCGCGCCTCGCGCACCTCGCTCAGCCACAGCTCGCCCGCCGCGGTCTCCAGGGCGGCGAAGAGGCCGCGCCGTTCGGCGAGCTGCCCCGCGACGTCCAGCTCCGCCTCCTCTTCGGTCAGGCCGTCCGACTGGGCGCGGAGGCAGAGGGCGTCGAAGAGCGCGGCGTCGGACGACAGCTCGGCGCGCACCCAGGCCACGAGGAACTGCGGATCGATCTGCGCCGCCATCAGCGCGGATTGTACGCGACGTCGTGGGTCGCCGTGGCGCCCGCGGCGATCTCCACCTCCGCCTCCCGCTCGCCGAACCGCTCGTGCCAGATCTTCACCTTGTGCTTGCCCGGCGGCAGGTCGGCGATCTGGTAGGTCCCGTCCTCGCCGCTGACCGCATAGCGGGTGGTGGGCAGGGCGAGCAGCCAGCCGCGCATCCACGGGTGCACGTCGCAGCTCAGCTTGAAGATGCCTTCCTTCTTCAGCCGGGTCGGAACCACGTGGCCGGGGATGGGCATGGCGTAGTTGAACAGCCGGTCGGCGCCGGCCTGGGCGCGGACGTTGTGCAGCGCCTTGTCGCTGTTGACCACGTCCACGGTGGCGCCCACGGGCGCGACCAGCACGTGCGGCAAGAACACGCACCCCTGCTGGTCCAGCTTCTCCTTCGGCGGCTTGAAATCCCTTGGCACCGGAACGTCCGTCAGCCAGACCACCGCGTTCTTGACGCCGGAGTCCTTCACCTCCAGCGACTCGTCCGCCTTGCTCGTCCCGCAGGTCTTCATGTCGCGGGTGACCGGCAGGTTGGCGAGTTTCGGGGCGAGCCCGTTGAGGGTGATCTTTCCGGCCAGGGTTCCGCTCCCGGACGAGGCGGCCGGCTGCGCCGCCGCGGCAAGAGGGGCGGCGAGGAGGAGCAATGCGAGCAGGGGCATGGGCGGCCTTCAGTAGTCCAATGGCTCGCGCCTGACAAGGCCGCCCTTGACAGCCCGGCGGTCCTGTCTACATTCGCGCCCCCTTATCCATCTTCTTCATCGGAGGCAGACGAATGGGCGCGAAAGAGATCACCTTCCATCAGGCAGCCCGCGAGCAGATCCTGCGCGGAGTGAGGACGCTCTCCGACGCGGTGGCCGTCACCCTCGGCCCCAAGGGCCGCAACGTGGTCCTGGAGAAGTCCTTCGGCGCCCCCACCGTCACCAAGGACGGCGTCACCGTGGCGAAGGAGATCGACCTCGGCGACCGCTGCCAGAACATGGGCGCGCAGATGGTCCGCGAGGTGGCCACCAAGACCTCCGACATCGCCGGCGACGGCACCACCACCGCCACCGTGCTCGCCGCGTCCATCTACGCCGAAGGCATGCGGCTCGTCGCCGCCGGCCACAACCCCATGGCGCTCAAGCGCGGCATCGACCGGGCGGTCGAGGCCATCGTCCAGGAGCTGAAGAAGATCAGCACCAGGACCCAGGGCAAGAAGGAGATCGCCCAGGTCGGTACCATCTCCGCCAACGGCGACGAGACCATCGGCAACATCATCTCCGACGCGATGGAGAAGGTGGGCAAGGAGGGCGTCATCACCGTCGAGGAGGCCAAGGGCCTGGAGACGACGCTCAAGGTGGTGGAGGGCATGCAGTTCGACCGCGGCTACGTCTCGCCCTACTTCGTCACCGAGCCGGGCCGCATGGTGGCGGAGCTGGAGGAGCCGTACATCCTCATCACCGAGAAGAAGATCGGCGCCATGGCCGACATCATTCCCATCCTCGAGCAGGTGGTGCGCACCGGCAAGCCCATCGTCATCATCGCCGAGGAGATCGAAGGCGAGGCGCTGGCCACCCTGGTGGTGAACAAGCTGCGCGGCACGCTCAAGGTGGCGGCGGTGAAGGCGCCGGGGTTCGGCGATCGCCGCAAGGACATCCTCAAGGACATCGCCGTCCTCACCGGCGGGCAGGTCGTCGCCGAGGAGCTGGGCAAGAAGCTGGACCAGGTCACCCTCCAGGATCTCGGCCGCTGCAAGCGGATCACCATCGACAAGGACAACACCACGCTGGTGGACGGCGCCGGCGAGAAGCGCGAGATCGAAGGCCGCATCAAGCTCCTGCGCAGGCAGGTCGACGAGACCACCTCCGACTACGACAAGGAGAAGCTGCAGGAGAGGCTCGCGAAACTGGCCGGCGGCGTCGCGGTGGTGCAGGTGGGCGCGGCGACCGAGACGGAGATGAAGGAGAAGAAGGCCCGCGTCGAGGACGCGCTGCACGCCACCCGCGCGGCGGTGGAGGAAGGCATCGTCCCCGGCGGCGGCGTGGCCCTCATCCGCGCCCGCAAGGCGCTCGAAGGTCTGCAAGCGGAGGGTGACGAGAAGGTCGGAATCCACATCGTCCGGCGCGCGGTGGAGGAGCCGCTGCGCAGGATCGTCGGCAACGCCGGGCTGGAGGGCAGCATCGTCCTGCAGAAGGTCCAGGAAGGGCAGACCTCCTTCGGCTACAACGCGCGCACCGACACGTACGAGGATCTGGTCGCCGCGGGAGTGATCGATCCCACCAAGGTGACGCGCACCGCGCTGCAGAACGCCGCGTCGGTGGCCGGGCTCTTGCTCACCACCGAGGCCATGGTGGCGGAGAAGCCGAAGAAGAAGGCCCGTGCCCCTGCCGGCGGCGGAGGCGGAGGCATGGGCGGCATGGGTGGAATGGGCGGCATGGGAGGGATGGGCGGCATGGGCGGCATGGACTACGGCGGCGGCGACGACATGGACTTCTAGCAGGGCGCGCGGTCGCGCCCGCTGTCCGGCGGTGCCGCGGCGGTCCGCGCACCGCGTCGGGCTAGCAGGGCGCGCGGTCGCGCCCGCTGTCCGGCGGTGCCGCGGCAGTCCGCGCACCGCCTCGGACTAGCTCCCGCTGCGAAGTCGGGTGTCCAGAGGGGCCCTGCGGCGCGTGCGCACACGCCCGCAGGGCCTCGCCACGTGGGGGCTTTTCCCAAACTTGCCTCTCCTTGCCTGACCTTGTAGACGTGAGCGGCGCATGCCCAAGAACCTGCTCCTCGCCGACGACTCCAGGACGATCCAGCAAGCGGTCAGGATGACCTTCGCGCGCGAGGATGTCCGGCTGACGGCGGTCGAGGACGGCGAGGCGGCGCTGCAGGCGGCGCGCGAATCCAGGCCCGACCTGATCATCGCCGACGTGGGCATGCCGAGGCTGGGCGGCTACGAACTGTGCCAGCGCGTGCGCGCGGATGCGGCGCTCAAGGAAATCCCCGTGCTGCTCCTGGGCGGTGGAGCCCCCGTCGATCCCGCCAAGGCGATGGCGGTGGGCGCGAACGGCCACATGCCCAAGCCGTTCGACAGCGGCAAGCTCATCGAGCAGGTCAAGGCGCTGCTCGCCAATCCGAACGCACGGCCGGCAACGGCCGCCGTCTCCGCGCCGCCCAGGCCGGTGACGGCGCCGCGGCCATCCGCTCCGCCTCCCGCTCGCCCCCCGGGTCCGCCCGCCGCGCGTCCTCCGGCACCGGCAGGGGGGACGGCCGCGACGCCGCGACCGCCGGCTGCCCCACGACCCGGCTCCGCTCCTCCCGCCGCAGCGCGCCCGGGCGCTCCGGCGGGGCCGAGGCCTCCGGTACCGGCCGGCGTCCGGCCGCAGGCACCGGTGGCGCGTCCAGCGCCGCCCGCGGGCGCCCGCCCGGTCGCCCCTGCGCCCGCGAAGCCGGCGACAGCTCCCCGGGGACCGGTGGTCCCACCGGTCGCCGCTGCGAGGCCCGCCGCGCCTGCGCGGCCACCCGCCCGGCCGCCTGCTCCTCCCGCGTTCGACGACGAGGAGATCCCGGTCGACGAGGACCTGGGGGACGAGCCGCCTGCTGCTCCGCCCACTCCCCTGCGCTCGGTGCCCCCGCCGCACCCCTCCAAGCCTTCCCTCAGCGTCGTGCCGCCGGAGCGGCCCGCGGACGGCGGCGAGGCGGCGCTGCGCGAGGCCCTTTCCCGCGCCAGCAGGGAAGTGATCGAGAAGATCGCCTGGGAAGTGGTGCCGGAGCTCGCGGAAACGATCATCCGCGAGGAGCTGGAGCGCCTCATCAAGGAGCGCGGAGCGTAAGCATCCCGGTCAGACTGTGCTATGGAACGCGGCGCCATGAGCGAGGCGAGGGCGACGCGCGCGGAACTCGACAAGGGCTACGAGCCGGCCAAGGTCGAGGCGCACTGGGCGGCGTGGTGGGAGGAGCAGGGGTTCTTCCGCTCCGAGGACGAGAGCGACAAGCCGCCCTTCTCCATCGTGCAGCCGCCGCCCAACGTCACCGGTTCCCTGCACCTCGGCCACGCCCTCACCGCCACCATGGAAGACGTGCTCGCGCGCTGGAAGCGCATGAGCGGCTTCAACGTCTGCTGGCTTCCCGGCATCGATCACGCGGGCATCGCCACCCAGATGGTGGTCGAGCGCGAGCTGCAGAAGCGCGAGAAGAAGTCGCGCCACGATCTCGGGCGCGAGGAGTTCCTCCGCCGCGTCTGGGCATGGAAGGAGGAGTCCGGCGGACGCATCGCCCTGCAGCACCGCGCCCTGGGCGCCTCGCTGGACTGGGACCGGCTGCGCTTCACCATGGACGAGCAGTCCTCGCGCGCGGTGCGCGAGGCGTTCGTGCGCCTGTACGAGGACGGCCTTCTCTACCGCGCCGAGCGGCTGATCAACTGGTGCGTCAAGGACGGCACGGCGCTCAGCGATCTGGAGGTGGACCACGAGGAGGGCGTCAAGGGCGAGCTGTACCGCTTCGCCTATCCGCTCGCCGACGGGTCCGGCGAGATCGTGGTCGCCACCACCCGGCCGGAGACGATGCTGGGAGACACCGCCATCGCCGTGCACCCGGACGACGACCGCTACCGCTCGATGGTGGGCGAGAACGTGCGCCACCCGATCACCGGCCGCGAATTTCCCATCGTCGCCGACGCCGAGCTGGTGGACCCGAAGTTCGGCACCGGCGCGGTCAAGGTCACTCCCGCCCACAGCTTCGAGGACTTCGAGTCGGGCAAGCGGCACGGCCTGCCGCTGATCAACATCCTCAACCTCGACGGCACCCTCAACGAGAACGCCGGCCCCTTCCAGGGACAGGACCGGATCAAGGTCCGGCCGGCGCTGAAGGCGCGGCTCGCGGAGCTGGGGCTCGAGCGCGGCAGCGAGCCGCACACCCTCGCGCTGGGGCGCTGCCAGCGCTGCAACAACATCGTCGAACCGATGCTGAGCAAGCAGTGGTTCGTGAAGACGGCGCCGCTCGCCGGGAAGGTGATCGCCAGGGTGGACGACATGCAGTTCGTCCCCGGCAACTGGCGCGCCGAGTTCCTGCGCTGGATGAACAACATCCACGACTGGTGCGTCTCGCGCCAGCTCTGGTGGGGCCACCAGATCCCGGCGTGGTATTGCGGGAACGGCCACGTGACGGTGGCCCGGGAGAAGCCGGCCGCCTGCGGCGAGTGCGGGTCGCAGGACCTGACCCAGGATCCGGACGTGCTCGACACCTGGTTCTCCTCGGGCCTGTGGCCGTTCTCCACCTTCGGCTGGCCGGAGCGGACGAAGGCGCTGCGCACCTTCTATCCGAACTCGGTGATGGAGACGGGCTTCGACATCCTCTTCTTCTGGGTCGCCCGCATGGCCATGCTCGGCGTGCACTTCATGGGCGAGGTGCCTTTCCGCACCGTCTTCCTCCACGCCATGGTGCGCGACGAGAAGGGCGAGAAGATGTCGAAGACGCGCGGCAACGTCATCGACCCTCTCGAGCTCACCGCGAAATACGGCGCCGACGCGCTTCGCTTCACCCTCGCCTCGATGGCGGGGCAGGGCCGCGACATCAAGCTCGCCACCGAGCGCATCGCCGGCTATCGCGCGTTCGCCAACAAGATCTGGAACGCGGCCCGCTTCGTGCTCATGAACGCGGAGCAGGCGGGCGAGGCGGCAAAGGCGCCTGCCGCCTCCGTCTACGACCGCTGGATCCTCTCCCGCTTCCAGCGCTGCGCCGACCAGACCCGGGCCTCGCTGGAGCGCTTCGAGCTGAGCGACGCGGCGAACGGCATCTACAAGTTCGTCTGGAACGAGCTGTGCGACTGGGCCATCGAGCTGTCCAAGCCCGC
>DATDMU010000470.1:0-27224 GCA_036518615.1 Myxococcales bacterium | reverse complement strand
GGGCGAGGAGCTTCCTGCCGGCTCGGCCGGCAAGGTCTGCGCGCATCAGGAAGCGCTGGTGGTGGATCCCGGGACGCTGGAGGCGGTCGCCGCGGGAGAGCCGGGCGAGCTTCTCGTCTCCAGCAAGCACATGGTGAGCGGGTACTGGAATCGCCCCGACGAGACGGCGAGCCATTTCGTGAACCTGCGCGACCGCCTCTGGTACCGCACCGGCGACATCGTCCGCATCGACAAGGAAGGCTGGTTCTTCTTCCTCGATCGCTCGGTGGACATCATCAAACACAAGGGCTACCGGGTTGCGGCGTCCAAGGTGGACAACGCGCTGCAAGAGCACCACGCGGTGGTCTCGGCTTGCACCATCGGAGTCCCCGACGTCGCGGTGGGCGAGCGGATCAAGTCGTTCGTGGTGGTCAAGCAAGGGACCCGGGGCGTGGACGGGCAGGCGCTGATCAGGTGGTGCCGCGACCGCCTCGCGCCCCATGAAGTGCCGCAATACATCGAATTCCGCGACATGCTGCCCAAGTCCAAGGTGGGCAAGATCCTGCGCCGCGAGCTGCGCTCGGACGAGCTGCGCAAGTCGGAGTCCGGCCCGCCTCGACGCTGATCAGCTTGCGAAGTGCGCGAGCGCCCGGCGCGCCACGTCCTCGCCCCATTCCTGCAGGAAATGCCCGCCCTCCGGCACTTCGTACGGCGCGGGGCAATTGCGGATCATGCCCCGCAGGGCGGACATGGCCGGCGCGCCGAGCACCGGGTCCTTCATGCCCACCGCCATGAAGGACTGCCCGCTCCATTGCGTGCGCAAGAAATCGCGGGCGCGCCGTGACAGCGCCGCCCCCTCCGCGTCGGGATGGTCGGGAACGAGCTGCGGGAATCGCCGCACGCCGGCCTTGTAGCGGACGTCCGGGTACGGCGCGGCGTAGGCATTGCGCTCCGCCTGCGTCAGGTGCGGGCAGGCCCGGCCGAGGAGCGTTGCGACGTCCATGTCCGGGTGCGCGTTGCTCCACGCGCGCCATTCGAGAAAGCCTTTGGTCAGCGGCATGTCGCCGGTGGCGAGGATGGTGTTCATCACCAGAAGGCGCGCGAACCGGCCGGGCATGTCCATCGGCAGGGTCAGGCCGAGGAGGCCGCCCCAGTCCTGGCAGACGAGGGTCAGGTTCGACAGATCGAGCCGCTCGACGAAGTTCACCAGCGCCTGCCGGTGGAAGGAGAAGGTGTAGACCTGCTCGTCCACGGGCTTGTCGGAGCGGCCGAAGCCGAAGAAGTCCGGCGCGACCACGCGATGTCCTGCGGCCGTGAACACCGGGAGCATCTTCCGGTAGAGGTAGCTCCAGGTGGGCTGCCCGTGCAGGCAGAGAAAAATCTGCGCGGCGTCGCGCGGGCCCTCGTCCAGGTAATGCAGCCGCAGGCCGCGGTCTTCGAGGTAGTGCGGCTCGAAGTCGTAGCCGGGAAGGCCGGCGAAGCGCGAATCGGCAGTCCGGAGTGCTTCGATCATCGCCGGACGATAGCATCAGCCCATGAAGACCCGCATCACCGAGCTCCTCGGCATCGAGCATCCGATCATCCAGGGCGGCATGCACTTCGTCGGCTTCGCCGAGCTGGCGTCGGCGGTCTCCAACGCGGGAGGCCTCGGCATCATCACCGGCCTCACGCAGAAGACGCCGGAGCTGCTGGCTCGCGAGATCGCGCGCTGCCGCGAGATGACCGACCGGCCCTTCGGCGTGAACCTGACCTTTCTCCCCGCCTTCACCGCGCCGCCCTATCCCGAATACATCCGCGCGATCGTCGAGGGCGGGGTGAAGATCGTCGAGACGGCGGGGCGCAATCCCGAGGCGTACCTGCCGGCATTGAAGGCCGCGGGCATCAAGGTGATCCACAAGTGCACCTCGGTCCGCCATTCGCTCAAGGCGCAGGCCATCGGCTGCGATGCCGTCAGCGTGGACGGGTTCGAGTGCGGCGGGCACCCGGGGGAGGACGACGTGCCCAACTTCATCCTCCTGCCCAGGGCGGCAGAGGAGCTGAAGATTCCCTTCGTCGCCTCGGGCGGAATGGCGGACGGGCGGAGCCTCGTGGCCGCGCTGGCGCTGGGCGCGGACGGCATGAACATGGGAACGCGCTTCATCGCGACGAAGGAGGCGCCGGTCCACGAGAACGTGAAGAAGGCGCTGGTCGCGGCATCCGAGCTGGACACGCGGCTGATCATGCGGGGGCTGCGCAACACCGAGCGCGTCCTCAACAACAGCGGAGTGCAGCGGTTGCTGGCGATCGAGCGCGAGAAGGGCGAGGCGCTGACCATCTCCGACATCCACGGCCAGGTCGCGGGCATCTACCCCAAGGTCATGCTGGAGGGCGACGTGGAGGCCGGCGCCTGGAGCTGCGGGATGGTGGCGGGACTCATCCACGACATCCCCACGGTGAAGGAGCTGATCGATCGGATCATGTCGCAGGCGGACGCCATCATCAGCCGGCGCCTCGCGGGCATGGCGAGAAACGTGGTCCCCGCCGGCTAGAACCTCGCCTCCGCCACCCAGGCGTCGCGCTGTCCCAGCTGCGGTCCGAAGAGCGCGCCTGCGCTCGAGCCGGCCACCAGCGCCCGCGAGCAGCCGTCGAAAGCGACGGCGTGGAGCTGATCGTCCGCCGGCGAGCCTCTCTGCCAGGTTCCGAGGACGTCGCCGTCCGCGGAGACGAGAAGCGCGAACACGTCGTAGTCGCCGGCGGGCGGCGTCTTGCCGGTGAAGTCGCCCAGCGTCTCTCCCGCCACCACGATGGTGCCGCGGCTGTCCACCGCCATCGCCTTGACGAAATCCGACTCGGCGGAGCCGTACTGCATGGACCACAGCGTCTCGCCGGTCTCGCGGTCGAGCTTCGCGACGTAGACGTCCTGCTGGCCCGAGGGCTTGCCGAAAATGCCGGTGAAGGTGGAGCCCGCGACGATGACGTTCCCGTCGGGCGCGAACGCCACGCCGCCTGCATTGTCGAATCCCACGGGCGTGAGGATGCGGGACCATGCCAGGGCGCCGTCGGGCGCGACCAGCCGGATCCACGGGCCGCGCGAAGTCCCCGCCGCCACCGCGCCGGTGACGGCGTAGCCGCCGGCCCGCATCGGATCCGCTGCGACTGCCCAGGCGGTATCGACCACGTCGAGAGTGCCGGAACGGAGCCAGAGGGGCTCGGCGCCGCCCGCCGACAGGCGCAGCGAAAAGGTCAGCTCGTCGTCCCACCGCTCGACGTAATTGCTGGGAACGTAATGGTCGATCCACCCCGCCGCGAAGAGCTGGCCGTCCGGTCCGAGGGCGACGTTGCGCGGGTGCTCGGGGCGCTCGGTGCCGCCTTGCCAGAGCACCGTCGGGGCGGCGCCGTCGAGCGGGGCGCGCGCGAGGAACGCGTCGAACTGCCCCGCGGGGTTCCAGGTGCCGAGGCGGCCCGTGGTGCGGCCGACCACCAGCGCGTCCGGGCCCTGGATGGCGAGCGCCTCGACGGTGGTGGTGCCCGCGGTCGCGAACACGCGCTTGCGGATCTGGTCCCCGTTGGGGGAGAGCTGGAGCAAGAAGCCCCGCGCAGCGCCCGATGGCTCGATTCCCGCGGAGCCGTTGATGCCCTGCTCGTAGCCTCCGACGTGGATGTCGCCGTCGGGTGCGATGGCGAGGGCCAGCGCCTCGTCCGCGAGCGCGGACCCGAATTGCCGTTCGCCGGGCCACGGCGTGCCGCAGGCGATCGTCCCGCCGTCGGGGTTGGTCGTTCCGCCGTCGGGAGCATCGCCGTTTGGTCCGCCGGCATCGGGAACCGCGACGGGCAGAGACCGCCCGCCACAGGCGCACGACAACAGACACAAGACCGCGATGCTTCCGTGCATGGTTCGTCCTCCCCGCTCGCACTGCCGGCAGACAGGCGCATCGAGCATGACGTGTGCCAGCAAGGAGGGCGTTCATTCGCCGGGTGGCGGTGCGAAATGTGCGCCGCGCGAAATTGCTTCGTCGCGCGCATTCATCGATGATGATTGGTCAATGGCCGGCGCGTGTCGGAGTCTTCAACGGATCGGGTTGCGCCAGCCACGCAAGGCATTCGCGCCTCCGCTTGCAGTCGTTCGTTCCAAGTCGTTTCAATCCGGAACGTGACGAAGAGGCACGCCATCGCGGCAGCGGCGCTTTCCCTCGCTCTCGGCCTCGGGAGCGCCGCGCTCTCCGTCCGCCTGGCCTCGCGGCGCGCGGCCATCCGCATCGGTCCGTGGGGGACGAGCGCCACCGCCGGAAGCAGCGAGATGGGCATGTACGAGCGCGCCGCTGTCGCCGCCCACGCGCTCTTCGTCCTGAGCCGCAGCGAAACCGTCTATTACCGCGCTCACTCGGACAGCGGCGGCCGCGATCTGGACGCGCGCTGCGACTACCAGATCCGCGGCCGCCCGCCCGAGGCGCGCTGGTGGTCGATCACCGCGTACGGCAGCGACGACTTCCTCATTCCCAATTCACAGGACCGCTACTCCTTCACCATGGCGAACCTCGCCATGGAGCCCGACGGGAGCTTCCTCATCCGCGCCAGCGCGCGACCAGAGCCGGGCAACTGGCTGCCGCTCGGCGGCAAGGGTCACGTCTCCTTCACCCTGAGGCTCTACGCGCCCGCCGCCGCGGTGGCGGCGCACCCCGAGCAGGCGACGCTTCCCACCATCGCCGGGGTCTGCCCGTGATCCGCCGCATCGCCGCCGTGCTCGCCGGCGCCGCGCTGGTTCACGTCGCGGCCATCCAGGCGCTGCCGCGCGCCATCGTCGCAGTGGTCCGCCATCGCCTCAGCGCGGAGGTCGGGACCAACCGGATCCAGCACGCGCCGCTTCCCGACGGCCGGTGGCGCACGGTGGTGATGCCCAGCCCCGACCTCCTCTACAGCGCCTGCGCCTACGACGTGAGCGAGCGGCCGCTGCTGGTCACCGCCGAGGTTCCTCAGAACTACTGGTCCATCTCGGCATTCGCCGACGACACCGCCAACTTCTTCGTCGAGAACGATCGCGCTGCCCGCGGCGGCCGGGTCCGCGTGGTCTTCTCGTCGCGGCCAGGCTTTCAGGATCCGGGAGGAGGGACCGTCGTGCAGGTGCCGTCGAAGACCGGCGTCGTCCTCTTCCGGCAGCTGGTGCTCGACCGCAAGCATCTGCCGCAGGCGCTGAAGATCCAGCACGCGGCCACCTGCGCGCCGCTCAACTGAATCCGAGGACCGGATGGGGAACGTAGGGCGCCTCGAGCGAGGCGACCTCCTCGGGCGCGAGCCGGACCGAGAGCGCCGCGACCGCGTCGGCGAGATGCTGCTGCTTGCTGGCGCCGACGATCGGCGCGCTCACGAACGGCTTGCCCAAGAGCCAGGCGAGCGCGATCTGCGCCCGGGGCAGGCCGCGCCTGGCGGCGACGTCGCCCAGCCTGTCGATCACCGGCTTGTCGCTCTCCTCGGTGCGCCCGTACATCGTGTTTCCGAACTTGTCGGTCTCCGAGCGCTTCGTGCTTTCCGCCTTCCACGCGCGCGTGAGCCGGCCGCGTGCGAGCGGGCTCCAGGGAATGAGGCCGATGCCCTCTTCCTTGCAGAGCCCGATCATCTCGCGCTCTTCTTCGCGGTAGAGGAGGTTGTAGTGGTTCTGCATGGAGACGAATCGCGTCCAGCCGTGGAGGTCGGCGAGGTAGAGCGCCTTGGCGAATTGCCACGCGTACATCGAGGAGGCGCCGATGTAGCGGACCTTGCCTGCCTTCACCACGTCGTGCAGCGCCTCCAGCGTCTCCTCGATCGGCGTCTCGTGGTCGAGGCGGTGGATCTGGTAGAGGTCGACGTAGTCCATCCCCAGCCGCCGCAGGCTCGCGTCGAGCTCGTGGAAGATGGCCTTGCGCGACAGCCCCCGGCCATTCGGCTCGTTGCGCATGACGCCGTTCACCTTGGTGGCCACCACCACGGACTCCCGGCGCGCGTTCCGCTTGAGGAACCGGCCCAGCACTTCCTCGCTCGCGCCGCTCGAATAGACGTTCGCCGTGTCGAAGAAGTTGATTCCCACCTCGAGCGCCTGACGCAACAGCGGCTGGCTCTCCTCTTCGTTCAGGGTCCACGCATGCCGGCCCGCCATCAGCTCGCCCGACGCCGGGACGCCGTAGGTCATGCAGCCGAGGCAGATGCGCGAGACCTTCAGGCCGGTCTTGCCCAGGTTGACGAAGTCCATGTCACTCTCCTTCGCGACGCGGTGCGCCGCCTCTGTAGCACGCGAAGCGAACGGCGTCGCTCCAGGGGCGCGTTGCGGCGGAAACGCCTGCGGCGCCGTCGCTCCGCCGCCGAAAGGTTTTCCGGCCGGTGTCCGCGACGACAGGAATCCGGCAGCGCAGGAGCGCCGGGCACGATCGGTGCAGCCGCCTGATCCCCGCGCGCGGAGCTGACCATCCAGGATTCCGGGCGCACGGCAAACCAACAGGAGGTCACCATGAAGTCCGGAATCGGCCGGCGCTTGCGCACGCAGTCGATGCTGGCGCTCGCAGCCGCGTGTGTCGCCATGATCGCAACCGCAGCGCGCGCCGCGGCGGGTGGCAGCGACCTCGCAGGGGCGCTCCCCATCGTATTCGTCCACGGCGGCGCGGGCTCGGGCGCGCAGTACGGCTCCGTCGCCAAGCGCTTCGTGAGCAACGGTTTCCCGGCGGATCGGATCCGCACCTTCGAGTACGACAGCAGCAGCGCCGTCGCGGTGGCGGGCGCTCCCGCCGGCCTCGATGCGTTCGTCGACGCGGTCCGCGCCGAGTACGGCGTCGAGCGCCTCAACCTCGTCGGCCACTCGCTCGGCACCACCGTCTCCACGGCCTACCTGTCCGATCCGGTCCGCGCGGCCAAGATCGCCCACTACGTCGGCGTGGACGGCCGCAGCATTCCCTCCTGCGGCGTCGGCGACCCCAATCTCGACTGCATGGGCATCTTCCGCGGGAGCGCCGGAGACGTGGGCGGCAACAACCTCTACCTGAACAGCACGCAGTCGCACGTCGAGGCGGCCACCTCGCCCGAGTCCTTCGCGGCGCAGTTCCGGTTCTTCACCGGCCGCGAGCCGCAGACGACGCTCATCGTCCCCGAGCCTCCCGGCCAGGTGCGGATCGCCGGAAGGGCGGTCAACTTCCCGCAGAACACGGGCGTCGACGGCGCGACCCTGCTCATCTGGAAGGTCAACCCCGCAACCGGGCAGCGATCGGACAAGGCGCCGGTCGCCACGCTCGACATCGGCCCCACCGGCGCGTTTGGTCCGGTGGCGGTCAACGGCCAGCAGCATTACGAGCTCGAGCTGCTCCGCCCCGACACCAACCTTTCGCTGCACCTCTATTACCAGCCGTTCATCCGCAGCGACGACTGGGTGCGCCTCCTGAGCGTGGCGCCGGGCTCCCCGACGCTCTTGAACACGCTCACCGGCCCCAATCACGCGGCCGCCGTCGTGATCCGCTACCGGGAGTTCTGGACCACGCATCCGGGCGGTCCGAAGGACGTGCTGGAGATCTCGACGACCAGCCCGGGCCGGGGCGACCAGGCGCCGGTGAACGCGCTGCAGAACGTGCTCAGCGACGGCATCGCGGTCGGGGCCAGCGCCATCGGCCTGCACCTGCACGACAACCCGGCCGACGGCATCAGCTCGCTCGCGCTGATTCCGTTCTTCGGGACCGTCTCCTTCCAGAACGGCGCGGACGTGTACATGCCCGCAGCCGAGCCGCCGGACGGGACCATCACCTTCCGCAGCCTGCCGCGGGGCGACAGCGCGCGGCCGCAGGTGCTGAACACGCCGAACTGGGCGTCGGACGCGCACCGGATCTCGGTGAACCTCAACGACTACGTGCAGGACGTGAACAGCTGGGGCGAGTGCAAGCGGCAGAAGCCGACCCTCTGCAAGTAGGCTCCCGCTCCACGCGCGGGCCGGCAGCAGCCCGGCCCGCACGCGGCGGCTATGGCTGCATGGTTCGCAGCGCGGCCTTCACTGCCGCCGCGGTCCTGTACCTGGCGGTCGTCTTCCTGCCGTCCCGCCACTCGCAGTCGCACCCGCCTTCCAGCTTCTTGCTGATCGCGTCCTCGAATTTCAGCTTCGTCGCGGTCGTCCCGGGGCGCGGCGGCTCATAGACGAAGACGCCATACAGCTTGCCGCGATAATCATGGTGAATCTGCGGCCAGGAGCAGAGGACCACCAGCTTCTTGTCCCTGTCACCGCCCACGCCGGCGAAGAACACCGCCTCGATCTCCGGGTCCCCTCCCTCCGGCTCGAAGACGCCGATGGCGATCTTCCGGTACGTGCTGCCGCGCTCGGGGACGTAGATCGATCCCTCGATTCGACGCTCTCCATTTCCCGCGAGCTCGTAGAACGCGATGATGGCCTTCGAGGTTCCGCCCCAGGCGCGCGTCTCCACCACCCGGTGCACGAGCGCGGCCCCTGGCGGGCCGTTTCTCCGCGCGAAGCCCTCCGCCGTCTCGTTGGCTCCCCGCGCCAGCGGCGACGCCCTGAGCGGAAGCAAGGCGCCAGAGAGGAGCAGGATCGCCCCGGCGCGTTCGAGGAGACGGAAAGCCGCCTTCATCGGATCGCGTCCAGCCTCAGCTTGATCTCGGCCCGGGTGATCGGGCCCGCGACACCGTCGACCTCGAGGCCGGCGGCGCTCTGGAACGCCCTCACTGCCTTGCGCGTGTCGGGCCCGTACCGGCCGTCCACGTCGAGCGCGGGATCCGCGCCCAGGTCGTTGAGCGCCTGCTGGAGCCACTCGACCTCGTCGTCCGGGTCGCCCGCCTCCCAGGGCTCCGCCGGTTGATCGGCGGCCCTGAGCAAGGGCCAGACCTGGTCGAACCATGCTTCCCTTTCCTCGAGGCCGTTGAAACCTCCGTTGATCCTGAGGGTGATCGTCCGGATGTCGTTGCGGTCCGCGAAGACGTTCAGGTCGCCCTCGCTCCACTCCTGCAGCGCCGGCTTGAGCGCATGTTCGGGAGCGGTGACCAGCTCCGGGCTGCCCTCGAAATCCAGCTGGCACGCGGCGCCGAGGCGCGCGTGATTGCCTCTTCCGGTCGTCTGCAACACCCCGTTGCCGCGGTAGCGAAAGCCGTCCCCCGGCTGCGTGTTGCCCAGCTCGCGCGCCTTGCGCGGATTGCCAAGGCCATAGACGCGCTCGGCGATGGCCTCGGGCTGGCGCTCGATCCTCTGCGCCTCGGCCTCGGTGATCGCGGCGGAATGGCGGTTGACGCCGAAGATCTCGACCAGCCGCGCCGCCGAGTAGTTCATGTTCTCGCGCAGAACGCTGAAACCGCCGGTCTCGTGCAACGCCTGGGCGAGAAAATGCGCCATGCGCAACGGCGTGGTGATGCCATGCTGGTCGAACAAGGGCCCGCCCCCGCGGATTGCATCGAGGTAGTTCGCCTGCGCGCGGGGAGCGATCCGACTGACCACCTCGATGGCGCCGATGCTCATCGGTTTCTCCGGTCGTGCGGAGATTATACGCGATGCGCCGCCATCGCGGCGGCCTCGGCGGCGCGCGCCTCGTCCTGACCGGCCTCGACGTCGACGGCGAGGAGGACGGCGGCCCCCGCCGCGAAGAAGCCGATGACGGAAAGGATCGCCCCTCGCGACGAGCCGGTGATCGCGATGGTCGCCGCGAACACCGCGGGCCCGAAGATGCCGGCAAACTTCTCCGACACGCCGAAGAAGGCGAAGAACTCGCCGGAGAGGTGGCGGGGAACCAGCGAGGCGAAGAGCGATCGCGAAAGCGCCTGCGTTCCGCCCTGCACCACCGCGACCATCAACGCGAGGGCGAAGAAGTGGGCTTCGCTGCGGGTGAAATAGGCGAGGATGGCGATGGCCGTGTACACGGAAAGGCCGGCGAGCACGGCGCGCCTCGCGCCGATCTTCTCCGCCATCGAGCCGAAGAGGAACGAGAAGGGGATGCCGACGAACTGCACCAGCAGGATCGCGGCGATGAGCGCGCCGCTGGCGAGGCCGATCTCGGTACCGAAGGCCGCGGCCATGCGGATGATGGTTCCGATCCCGTCGTTGTAGAGCAGGAAGGCCACCAGCATCAGCGTCGCCTGGCGGTGGCGCGACAGCGAGCGGACCGTGCTGCGCAGGCGCGAGAGCGTGGCGGACAGGGTCAGCGGAGCCGTCCGGCCCGCGGGCACCCTCGGCTCGGGAACGCGGCGCAGGATCGGAATGCTGAAGGCGGCCCACCAGAGGGCGGTGGTGAGGAAGGCGAGGCGGGCGGGAAGCGTCTCTTGCGAAGGCGTCGCCGAAGCACCGCTTGGGATCCCAATCAATCCGGGCCGGAGGATGACGGCGAGCTGCAGCGCGAGGAGCAACCCGCCGCCCGCATAGCCGATGGCGTATCCGGCCGCGGAGGCGCGGTCCAGCTCGTCCTCGCGCGCGACGTGCGGCAGCAGGGCGTCGTAGAAGACGAAGCTGCCGTTGAGGCCGACGTTCACCAGGATCAGGAGCGCCGTCCCGAGCAGCCAGTCGCCGCGGCCCACCAGGAAGAGCGCGGCGGAGGCCGAGACGCCGAGCGCCATGAACGAGGCGAGCATCCGCTTCTTCACCGGGCGCACGTCGGCGACGGCGCCGAGGAAGGGCGAGAGCAAAGCGACGATCACCAGCGCGGCGGTGGTCGCCACCGCATAGCGCTCGGTGGCCAGCGCGGGCGGAAGATCGCTGGCGGCCACGCTGACGAAGTAGATGGGAAAGATCGCGGTCAGGATGGAGGTGACCGCCGCCGAGTTCGCCCAGTCGTACAGCGCCCAGGCCCGCAAGGCGGGCGTGCCCAGGCCGAGCCGCTCGAGCAACCGCGCCGGCGGAGGAGCGGCATCGGGCACGTCCCGAGGCTACGCGCTCGTCCGCCGGCGTGCAACGCCCCGCTACTGCTGGAACGGATTGAGGCCGAGGAACCTCGGCACCGGCGCCGCCGATCCGGCCGCTCCCACCGCGGGGATGGTGGTGATCAGATCCGCGCCGTTCGCGTCCTGTCCGGCAGGCAGGATCAGCTCGGGGTGGTCGAACGGCGCGCGCTGGTAGAGGACGCGGTCGTCGGTCAACGAGAGGAGGAACGCGACCAGGCCCACGGACTGATCGTCGGTCAGGGCCAGCGGCCGGACCAGCGGGTTCTTGGTCTGGTTGGGGAAGTTGCCGCCCTCGTCGTAGAAGTCGACTACCTGGCGCAGCGTCGCCTTGCCGCCGGTGTGGAAGTAAGGCCCGTTCAGCTCCACGTTGCGGAGCTGCGGCGTCTTGAAGCTGCCTGCGACGTCGGTGAGCTCGTTCGCGATCAGGCCGCCGCTGAGCAGGGGCTGGCCGTCGAGCGGATTGACCACCTGCCCCACGAAGGGCGAGCCGAACGGCGCATCCGGCGGCACCACCGGATTGCCCATCGCGTCGGTGCAGGCAAGCGCGCCGCCCGGGACCTTGATCACCGACGGATTGGGAAGCGTCTTCTGGAAGTACTCCGTCCACGACAGCGGGTTGCCGAACGGATCGAGCCCGCCCACGCCGAGGTCCTCCATGCTCGGCCGGACCCCCAGGTTGTACCAGCCGCCGTCATAGACGTTCACCGTCATCGCCACCGGCGTCACCGGGGATCCGTAGATGCTGATGGGAGTGATCGCGTAGGTGGCCGTGTCGTAGGTGATGGCGTCGGTGCCGAAGGGCACCGCCGGCGGAGGCTGCGGCGCAGGCGGCGGAGGATTGCGCACGCCCATCAGCAGCCGCTCGAGGCGCAGATCGTAGTGGGAGTTTGCGAATGCAACGTCTCCAGGGGCGACGCCGAGCGTCAGGTTGCGGATCGACGCGGCGGTCGTCTCCGCTCCCACGTGGCACTGGCTGCATCCTACGCCGCTGCCTGGCGGCAGCCCGACGACGCTGGGCACGGGAATGGGCTTCTCGAACAGGTCGAGCCCGAGCAGGATGTCCGCGCGGGTGACCGCGCGCGAGCCACCTCCGGGGAGAGGCACGGTGATGCCCTGGGCCGCCAGCCGGGTGACCACCGGATCGAGCAGCGCGGGGTTGGAGGAGATCAGCGCTCCGGTGGTGCGGTCGAAGATGCGCGAGGCGGCGTACTGGTCCATCGGGCTGTCGTTCGCGACCAGCGTGCCCTCGTAGAGCATGATGGCGAGGCCCCAGAAGAGGGAGAAGTTCGCCTGCATCAACGAGTAGGTATTGCCGTTGAGGGAGACGGTCTGGGTGCTGTTCCAGAACATGGGGTTGAAGGCCTTCTGGATCATCGCCGCGTAGGTCGTCTTCAGGCCCTTCACCTTGCTCTCGCCCAGGGTGCCGAGGACGCTGTCCCGCGGGTCCACCTTCTGCAGGCCGAGCGGCTTGACCAGGAGCAGCTTCTTGCCCAGGTCGGGGAAGCTGCGGCCCACCGCCGACATCTCGGTCGTGTTGAGCGGCGGCCCCACCGCCTGCGAGGCCAGCGCCGCGTTGGCGATGTGCACGTCGAGCGTGGTCAGCGGCGCGGTGGTGGTGCTCGCCACCCACACGCGGGCGCCCAGGTCGCGGGTGCCGAAGGGGTTCACGCCGTTGAACACGTTCTGGGCGCGGCCGTTGAAGAAGTTGCGATGGTTGAAGACGGCGTTGACGGTCGAGGGCGCGTTCACGCCGGTGACCTGCCGCGCATTGCCGTAGAGCGGATTGTCGACGGGCGCGATCAACTCCTGCCCGGTGGAGGTGATGCCGACGAAGAGGGCCGAGCGAACGCCCTGCGAGCCGGTGATGTTGTCGCTGTCGCGTCCGAGCAGCGGTTCGACGAAGGGGAAGTCGGCCGCCGTCAGGTCGTAATTGGCCGAGATCGCATCGAAGCTGCCGTTGTAGCCGGGGCTCACCTGGTTCTTCGAACGGATGTCACCGCCGCCCTGGAAGTGGCAGGTCGCGCAGGAGACCCGGTTGTCGCTCCCCGCCTGCATCTCCCAGAAGAACGCCTTCCCGAGCTGGATGGTCGCGCTGGCGTCGACGATGAAGTTGGTGAGGTCGGCGCGGATCAAGGGAGCGCCCGTCTTGGCGTCGACCGCCACCACCGGGTTGTCCACCGTCTTCAGCGAGGCCAGCGGCACGAAGGGAAGGGCGCCTCCCGGCGGCGGGCCGAGGAACCTGTCGAAGCCCGGGCCGCAGTTCATCTGCAAGAGCGCGTCCTGCCGGCTGGTATCGGTTTCATCGCGAGGCGCGCTTCCACAAGCGATCGCCGCCGCGAGCAGTGACGCGGCCCCAACGCGCGCGAATGCAAGCATATGGCTCTTCATGACCGCTCCCATCTCTTCCGGCCGCAGGGCGTCCGGGTTCTTTCAGTTTCGGGTGGTGATCGAGGCCGGCGCGCTGATGCCGCCGAGGTTGGAGATGACGGTGATCGGCGTGGCCGGTGGCAGCGCCGGGCAGGGCACGCCCACGACGGTCAGGGTGTAGATGCCGCCGCCGGTGTTGGTGAAGACCGAGCCGAGCGGCGCCGGATCGAAGAGGACGCCGGTCGTCGTCACGTACGGCACCAGCGTCAGGCTCTCGAGCGGAGTGATCTTGGTGGACGTCGCGGTGATGTCGAGCCGCTGCTTGCTGATCCGGTACTGGGCGGCGGTGACGGTGATCTGGTCGTCCGTCGCGATCACCGTGATCGAGGTGAGGACCGGCGCGGAGACGAGGCCGCTGGTGTTCGTCGCGGTGATGGTCAGGTTGATGAGCTGCTGTCCCACCGGCACCGTGGGAGCGATGGCGGTCAGCGTGGCGGTGCTCGGCCCGGTCGAGGTGACGGCCAGGTTGAGCAGCGACGCGGGCGACTGGGTGACGTTGAAGGTGAGGGGCTGCGCCGGCACGTTCGGGTCGCTGCCGCTGAGCAGGATGCGGATCGACGCGTTCGAGAACACCGAGATGGGCGCGACGGGATTGACCGACGGCGCGCCGGGATCGTGGATGGTGATGCTGGCGCTCGCGGTCGCCGAGCCGCAGGCGTTGGTGGCGGTGACGGTGGCGGTGACCGGAGAGACCGCGCCCACCGCATTGAACGTGGGGCTCGCTGCGGTGGTGCTGGAGAGCGACCCGCTGCTGACCGTCCAGAGGAACGACAGCGGGGCGAGGCCGGTGGCGCTGGCGGTGAGCTGGACCGTGCCGCCGGTGACCACGCTGTAGGGGCCGCCCGCATTGACCGTCGGCGCCGCGCATCCGCCGCTGATGTCCGGCCAGGGGTTGAGCTGCCCGACGATGGTTCCACCCGCCGTCGTGGTCCCGCCCTGCAGGAGGAAGGGGATTGAACCGAAGTTGTTGGGGATGATGGGCGAGCCGGGCACGTTCTCGGGGAAGATGTATGTCTGGATCGGCGCGTGATACTGGCCGAAGACGAGACCGTTGGCGGCCGTGGGCGAGACGGCGGGCGGCACCGGCGGAACCCACCCTCCCTGGACCACCGCGCGCACCTCGCGGGTGGGCGGCAGGAAGGTGTTGGCCTGGTTCATCACGCAATCCCTGAACTTGGTGGGCACCGAGCCGAACGCGAGGCAGGGCGGGCGGAACCGCCAGCGGCCCTTCACCGCGCCGGTGGGCGGCCCCGGATCGACGCCGACGGTGCCCCAGTCGCGGTCGCTGATCGCTCCGGTCACCGCGGCGGTGTCGATGCCATAGAGGTGGACGATTCGGCCCGGGTCGGTGCTCATGCCTTCGAACCGGGTGCGGGCGGACGCCTCGGTTGCCCCGAGCACGGTGAGGCCGCCGGTGCCGATCAGCGAGGTGTCGATGGTGATGTAGGCCGGGTTCGTCCCCGGCCAGGTGTAGATGGCGACGTTGCTCACGATGGTATGGGCGGAGATGTACGTGCTCGCCGCGCCCGGCCAGGGCCCGGCCGTGGGGGCCGCCGCGTTGTCGGCGACCAGCGTCCCCGAATAGGTGACGTAGTCGCCGATCTCGAAGGGAACCTGCTTCATCGCGTCGGGCGGCACGCCCACCAGGCCCGGATTGGTCGGGTCGTTGGTCTGGATCGACATCTGGTAGACCACGGGAGGACCGGCGGAGACGACGGGCCGCTGCGCCTGCGGGCAGAGCGGGTCGTCGGCGACCGCGGGATTGGTGCGCGGCAGGCACATGGGATAGCCGGTGCCGGCCATGATGGTGGGGTTGTCCGGGTCTACCGTGAAGCGGACGTCGGGCGAGCTGGAGCGGCCATAGCGGCCCACCGGGTCGTTGATGCGGACGCGGTCGCCGGTGGCGGCGTTGCCGATGACCCCGCCGACGCGCAGCTCGCCGGTGGCGTAGTCGATGAAGTTGATGAAGCCGGCGCCGCTGTTCAAGGACTCCTGCGAGGCGAAGATCAGCGCCGCGATGTAGAGATCCGCGCCCGCCGGGCCGCCCACGACCCGGTTGCCGATGACGTGCGCCTCATAGGTGGTCAGCGGCGCCGGCAGATCGGCCAGCGCCATTCCGCTGGATGGGACCGGCGCGGCGGAGAGGCCGTAGGGAAGCGGAGCCTGCGCGAACAGCTCCTGCCAGGTGAGATTGGTGGCAGGCAGGATGACGACGATCTCCTTGGGCACCACGATCACGTGGCCGTTCACCTTGATGGTGCCGCCGCAGTGCGGATCCGCCTGGCAGGTCGGGTCGAGCACGGCTTCCTGGATCAAGCCGGTGACGTCGAACTGCGAGGACGGCGGAACCGCCCCCTGCGCCACCGCGGCGGGCGCCGCAAGCAATGTCGCGGCGGCAGCGCCGAAGACATTGCGCATGAATAGCCCGACCGCCGTGGACCGATTTCCCGGACCCGTTTCGACGCGCATCGACGCCTCCAGCCGTGCTGGGTCTTTCAAGACCTGATTTGGCTGCCCCCCCTGGACGTCCGCGAGCGCGGAAGCCCTCCTGGGCGTGCTGATCCAGTGCATCGGGAGTGCCACACCCACCCCCCGGGAACTACGCAACCGCGAAAATCGGACACGGCACGGCGGGGTTACGAGAAGGCCGGCCGCGGTTGACGGGTTCCCGGCGGTCGATCAAGGCGGTCAGCAGCTGCAAAATTTTGCGCGCGCCGAAGTGTTTTCCGGGCGGATCCGGCAATCTCTGCGGCCGATCGGAGCCGGCGCGCGAGCCATGCGCAGCAAGGGCCGCGTTCGCCAGACGGTCGGTGAAGTCTTGTTTGCGAACCCGCCCTCGCAGCGGGCCGCGGCCATGCTCGCGAGCCAAGAGGCACGCGCGATCCGCGGGCGCAAGCTCGTCCTGCGCATTTATTTCATCGGGCTGGCACAGATCGCCGGCGCTGCAGGCGCGCCTGCTGAAGACGGCTCGCGGCGCGGGGCATCTGCTGGCCGCTTGACCTCGTTCACTGGTTGCGCAGCGTCTGCAGGTAATGCACGAGGTGCCACGCGTCCTCCGGGCTCATCTGGCCGTCGAAGGACGGCATGGGCGACCCGGTGAGGCCGGTCATGAACACGCGATAGATGTCCTCCGGCCGGTCGCCGCACTTGAGTCCGACGCCGCCGGTGAAGTCGTAGGGAACGATCTTGTGACCCCAGTCGTCGAGCAGCGTGGGCATGGCCGGGCCGTCGCCCTTGCCTTTCGCGCCGTGGCAGTTGAAGCAGCCCTGCTGCGCATAGACCTCCGCGCCGCGCTTGCGCGACTGCTCGTTGTCCGGCGGCTCGGGCGGGATCTTCAGCGGCTCGCGCGGCGCCTCGGTCTCCCAGCGGGAGGAGAACGTCTTCACGTACTCGACGACGTCGCGCACGGCGCGATCGCCCAGCGACGCCCACGACGGCATGTTGGTGTGCCGCAGCCCGCGGCTGACGGTGCGCACCAGGTCCGCGTCGGTGGGAAGCGATCCGCTGGGCGTCGAGCGCCACTTGAAGATGCCGCCGGTGAAATCGCGCGGCGCGGGATCGAGCCATTGCGCGGAATAGCCGCGGCCGTCGCCGTGCTGGCCGTGGCAGGAGACGCAGAAGCGCTGGAAGACCTCGGCGCCCCGGCGGGCGCGCGCGGGATCCGGCGCGGTTGCCGGACGGCCTGCCGGCGCGCCCGGCTGGGCGTGCGCGTTGGCGGAGACCAGGGCCAGCAGCGATGCGCAGAGGAAGGTCTTCATGGCGCCTCCTAGAACGCGAAGTCCAGCCCGAGCAGGCCGGTGATGGTCTCGGGAAGCGTGCCGTCCGCCTGGCGGATCTGCTGCCTGCTCACCTCGGCGTGCACGGCGGCCTCCGTCCTGCTGGTCATCTCGAAGGTGTGGCGCACCGCGAAGGTGAGCGCCGTGAGATCGCCTGCGCCCGAAGGCGCATCGTCAGCCCCGGCGTCGGTGGTGTGGATCCGCTCCCAGCGCCCCACCAGCGAGAGGTGGATGCCCGGCGTCCAGGTGACCTCGGTGAAGCCGCCGGCGAAGCTGCCGTCCCGCGTGGCGCCGGCGATGAGGTCCTGATCCTCGGAACCGAGGAGAAGAACGCCCGTCAGGGTCAGCGGATGCACGGTGCTGAAGAGGACCACGTGCGCCTCGGCGCCGTAGCGGCGCGCGGTCCGCAGCCGCGAGGCGGTGCCCGCCACGGGAGCCGGCTCGCCGCCGGTCGGCGTGAGCGTCAATGAGGCGGTGGGATGCCAGCTGACCCCGCCGAAGATCCCTCCTTTCAGCGCCGCGATGAGGTCGTTCTCGAGCCACACCGCGCCCTGCACGTGCGCCCAGACCGCCGGCGAGGAGATGAAGTTCCCCGACACCGGAGCGCCGTTGGTGTTCACCAGCGAGATGGAGTAGCGCAGGCGGCTCAGCTCGGAGTGTCCGTACCACTCGACGCCTGCCTGGTTCTCCCCCGGCTCGAAGGTGGCGGCGCTGTTCTGCAGGTGGAAATGATAGACGTTGAAATCCTGCGTCAGCGTGATGCTGCGGTGCTCGTCGACGGGAAGATCCAGCGCGTGCTTGCCGACGCGCAGGTTCGCCCAGCTCGAGCCGCCGATGTCATGGATGCCGATGAAGGCAGATTCGAGATCGCCGTCCTGCGGTGCGCGCTGGAATCCCGCCGAACCGAGCGAGGGCGTCCAGGTGACGAGGTAGCTCAGGTTGTCGCCAAGGGCGCCCACGGCAAACACGTCCAGCCCCGAGAAGCCCAGGGTGCCGGCCTGGACGTCGACCGGACCGGCGTCGGTCGGCACTTCCGTCTGGCGGACCCACTGGTATCCGACCGTGGTGCGCATCGCGAAGGGCCAGAACGCGGGGTTCTGCTTGACCGGCGCGTCGCGCTCGTTCTTCAGGCGGTAACCGCGGTCGCGGTACGACTGCCCGAATTCATTGAGGCGAGGCCATACCTCGTGGCAGGCGCTGCAGGCGAGGCCTGTCTTGCGCGCGAACGCAGGCACCGCGCGCGCGGCATAGGGCGCAAGACAAACCACGAGGACGGGCAGCACGCGGTGGCGCATTCGGCACCTCGCAGGCGTTGCGCGCTGGGCCTGCAAGGAATGCACCGTCCCCGACGTGAGTCGGGAACTTTTGCGTGATCCGACGGAGATCCGTCGGTACGCGACCTGCTGTCGCACGCAAGCAATTCGCGCTGCGGGCGCGGTGGCCGCATTTCCTGCGGCGCCGCCACCGCCTTCAGGCTCACTCGCAGCGCAGCGCGACCATGGGATCCACCCGGACCGCGCGACGCGCCGGCAGATAGCAGGCCAGCGCAGCCACTCCGATCAGCACCAGCGCCACCACCGCGAAGCTGAGCGGGTCGGAAGGCCGCACGCCGTAGAGCACGCCGGCCATCAAGCGCGCGACCATGAGCGCGGCGACGACCCCGACGGCAGCGCCCGCCACGGCGAGACGCAGTCCCTGGCGCAGCACCATGCGGACGATGTCGGACCGGTCCGCGCCAAGCGCGAGCCGCACCCCGATCTCATGCGTGCGCGCGCTGACCATGCAGGAAATGACGCCGTAGATCCCGATGGCCGCGAGGAGCAGCGCGGTCAGGGCGAAGAAGACCACCATCTGCAGCGAGAAGCGCCTCTGGGACAGCGAGGCCGAGACGGTCTGTTCGAGGCGCTGCGCGCCGTAGACGGGAAGGCCGCCATCGACCGCCTGCACCTGCTCGCGAACGCCTCTGGCAATGGCCGCCGGGTCCAGCCGTCCGCGCACGAAGACGGCCAGGTGGTGCGAGAAGCTCTGGTACAGGCTCTCGTAGATCTGCGGCACATCCGCCTGCGCCAGGGACTCGGTCCTCACGTTCGCGACGACTCCGACGACCGTGATCCACGGCGAGTCCGCCCGATCCATTCGCAGGCGTTTGCCGAGCGCGCTCTCGTCCGGCCAGAAGGTCCTCGCGAAGGCCTCGTTGATCACCGCGACCGGCGGGGCCTTGCCGTCGTCGTGCTCGTCGAAGAGCCGGCCGCGCAAGAGCTGGATCCGCAGCAGGTCGAAGTAGCCGGGCGTGACCATCCAGCGGTCGGCCAGGCTGGGCTGGGCGTCCCGGCCTTCGATCGCGAAGAAGAACCGGCCGGCGAGAAGGTTCAGCTCGCGCTGGCTCGAGTCCAGGGGAATCGAACCGCTGTCGCCGATTGCGGCTTCTTCGACGCCGGGCAGCGTCCTGCTCCGGCGCAGCACCTCGCGGATGAAGGTCGCCTGCTCTGCGGCGCTGGCGTATCGATCGGCGCTCGCCACGTTGGGATAGGGAATCCTCGTGCGGACCACCATCGCGCTCGAAGGGCTGAACCCGAGCGGAACGCTCAGCAGATCGTGGAAGCTGCGCAGCAGGAGCGCCGCGGCGATCATCGACACCAGCGAAAGCGCGAACTCCGCGATGACCAGGAGGCGCCTCGCCCGCGCCTGCCTGGCGGAGCCCGTGGATCCGCGCGCGCCTTCCTTGAGGGCGGTGGTCAATTCGAGCTTCCCCGCATGCAGCGCCGGCGCGAGGCCGAAGACGGCGGCGGCAGCGATCGAGGACAGCAGGGCGAAGAGCAGCACCGTCCAGTCGATCGACGCTTCGTCGAGCCGCGGCAGGCCGTCGGGAACCAGTCGCAGCAAGGGCCGCTGCGCGGCGAGGAGGACGACCAGCCCGGCCACTCCACCGAGCAACGCCAGCAGCAGGCTTTCCGTCAGCAATTGAATGATCAACCGCGCGCGTCCGGCTCCCAGCGCCTGGCGCACGGCGATCTCCGATTCCCGGGCGCTGGCTCGCGCCAGCAGGAGGTTGGCCACGTTGACGCAGACGATCAGCAGCACCAGCGCGACGGCGCCGAGCAGCAGGATCAGCGACTGGCGAACGTCGCCGACCACCGTGTTCTTCAACGGCACCAGCCGGATGGTCCAGCCGCTCTCGGGCGGAAAGTCGGCGGGATACCGCTTCTGCAACGACGCAACCAGCGCGTCGACCCGGCTTTGCGCCGCCGACAGCGTCGTTCCCGGTCTGATGCGCGCGATTGCTTCCGGCAGGTAGCGCCGGTTGCGCGGCGGCTGGTCTGGCAGCGGCGGGCCGAAGAAGCTCGTCGCCGCCCAGACCTCGGTGTTCCTTTCCGCCGGGGTGGCGGCCGGCGCGAAGAAGCCCGGCGGCATGACGCCGACGATGCGGTACAGATCGGTATCGAGCCGCAGCGACTTCTCGAGGATCCGCGGGTCGCTGCCGAACGAGCGCTTCCACAGGCCGTCGCTGATGACCACCTCGCCGTTGAATCCCGGCGTATAGTCATCGGGATTGAATGCGCGGCCCAGCTGCGGCTTGACGCCGAGCAGCGCGAAGTAATCCGGCGCCACGATCAGCAGACTGACGCGCGCGGGCTGCGAGGAGCCGGTGAGGTTGTTCTCGTCGAACCAGGCCGGCGAAACGTATTCGAAAATGCCGGAATGCTGGAGATCCTGCCATTCGGGCTGCGACATTCCCACGTTGCGCGCGCCCGTTCCGCGCAGGTCGTCTTCGATGGAGACGAGCTGCTCCGGATGCGGATAGGGCAAGGGGCGCAGGAGCGTGGCGTTGACGACGCTGAAGATCGCGGTGGTGGCGCCCACGCCGAGCGCGATGGTGAGGACGGCGATGGCGGTGAAGCCGGGCGATTTGCGCAGGGCGCGCGCGGCGAAGCGGACGTCTCGCCTCAAATGGTCGAGAAACAGCCACCGCCCGGACTCATGGAAGCGCTCCTGTGCATGGGCCACGTTGCCGAACGCGCGCCTCGCCGCGGCCCGCGCCGCTGCGGCGCCGAGTCCCTGCTCCTGCAGGCGCTCCGCCTCCAGCTCGATGTGAGCTTCGATCTCCGCGCCGAAGTCGGCGGCCTGCCGCTTGCGTCGAAACATGGCTACGTCCCAGCCGGGCCGAGAATGCGCCCGATGGCAGCCGCGAGTCGCCTCCACTTGTTGGTCTCTTCCACCAGTTGCCTGCGGCCCGCGGGCGTGAGCGAATAGAAACGCGCCTTGCGGTTGTTGCTGGAGATGCCCCACTTGCCGGCGATCCACTCGCGCTGCTCCAGGCGCTGCAGCGCGGGGTAGAGGGCGCCGTGCTCGACCAGGAGCTGCTCGCCCGACGCCTGCTGGATGGCGTTCGCGATGCCCTGGCCATGCTGCGGGCCCCAGATCAAGGTGCGGAGGATCAGCAGATCCAGCGTGCCCTGGAGGAGCTCGAGCTGTTCCCGGTCCTTTCGGGTCGACATTTGACCCGAGAGGGTAGGGCCGCTCAGGTAGGATGTCAACCCGAGCGGTCGCGGCGCTCTGCTAGCCTCGCGAGCAGAGGGGGAGAGAGATGCCATTTCGCAGCCTGTACGCGGATGTCGCGATCCCGGAAGTGTCGCTCGGCGAATTCGTGCTCGCGGGCGCGGCGGCCCGAGGCGAGAAGCCGGCGCTGATCGACGGCCCGAGCGGGCGCACCATCACCTACGCCCAGCTTCCGGCGCTGGTGGCGCGCGCAGCGGCGGGGCTTGCCGCGCGCGGCTTCAGGAAAGGCGACCGCTTCGCCATCTTCAGCCCGAACCTGCCCGAGTACGCCATCGCCTTCCACGCGGTGGCCTCGCTGGGCGGCATGGTGACCACCGTCAATCCCCTCTACACCGCGGGAGAGGTGGCGAAGCAACTGCAGGACTCGGCGGCGCGCTTCCTGCTGACGGTCGGGCCCTTCCTGGCCACCGCGCGCGAGGCGGCGGCGCAGGCGAAGGTGGAGGAGATCTTCGTCTTCGGCGAGGCGGAAGGGGCGACGCCGTTCGCGGCGCTGCTCGCGGGCGGTGGCGCGCCGCCCGCGGTGGCGATCGATCCGCGCAAGGACCTGGTGGCGCTGCCCTACTCGAGCGGGACCACCGGCCTGCCGAAGGGCGTGATGCTCTCGCACCACAACCTGGTGGCGGAGCTGTGCTCGATCAAAGGGGTCACCGACGCCGCGCTGATCACTCCTCAAGACACCGTCCTCGCCTTCCTTCCCTTCTTCCACATCTACGGCATCGTCGCCTTCCTCAACCTCGCGCTGCACCAGGGCGCCACCGTGGTCACGCTGCCGCGCTTCGACCTCGAGCAATACCTGCAGCTCGTGCAGAAGCACGGCGTCACCATCCTGCACGTGGTGCCGCCCATCGCGCTCGCGCTCGCCAAGCATCCCGTCGTCGAGAAGTTCGACCTCTCCAGGGTGCGCGGCGCGTTCTCGGCCGCGGCGCCGCTCGGCAACGCGGTCGCCAATGCGCTGCACGCTCGGCTCGGCTTTCGCATCTCGCAGGCCTACGGCATGACCGAGGTCAGCGGCGCAAGCCACCTCGGGCCGACCACGCCGGAGAAGATCAAGCCGGCCTCGGGCGGTCGGCTGATGCCGAACATGGAGTGCAAAATCGTCGAGGTCGGCACTGGCGCCGAAGTGCGCTCGGGCGAACAGGGCGAGATCCTGGTGCGCGGCCCGATGGTCATGCAGGGCTACCTCGGGCAACCCAGGGCCACCGCGGCAACCATCGACGCCGACGGCTGGCTGCGCACCGGTGACATCGGCTACGTGGACGCGGACGGAGATTTCTTCATCGTCGACCGCACCAAGGAGCTGATCAAATACAAGGGGCTGCAGGTCGCGCCCGCCGAGCTCGAATCGGTGCTGGTGGGCAACCCCGCAATTGCCGAGGCCTGCGTCATCGGCATCGCCGACGAGGAGGCGGGCGAGGTGCCCAAGGCCTTCGTGGTGAAGAAGGGCGAGATCGATGCCGGGCAGGTCATCGCCTGGGTCGCGGAGCGCGTGGCTCCGCACAAGAAGGTGCGCACGGTCGAGTTCGTCGATCAGCTGCCGAAGTCCGCCACCGGCAAGCTGCTTCGGCGCGTGCTCATCGAACGCGAACGCGGCAGGGCGCAGCGCTGATTCACCCGGCGCACCTCACTCTCCGAAGACGCAGAACTTGCCCGTCATGCGCTTCTTCGGCAGCCGGTCGAGCAGGATCCGGGTGCCGAGCCGGATGCGCTGTGGATGCCGAGCTGCGAGGCAGGGACGGCCAGCCCGCGCATCGCGTCGGCGTGCGTCGCAGAGACGACCATCTCCCCTGAATCGGAATGGCCCACGAAGAGGTGGCCCCGGTCGCGGCCATCGGCGGCGAGGTTGCGCAGGCGCAAGAAGCGGCGATGGCGAGCGCGCAGAGTCGGGACATGAGGAGCCTCCTTCTCGATGGAAGAACCATAGCGGCGCCCGCGGCGGGAATGCTTCGCTGCCCGACGAAGCATTCCCGCGCCGCCGGCGCTCAATCGGCGTTAGGCTGCCGGCATGTCCGACGCTCGCATGTCCGACGCACCCGATGTCCGCTTCGACATCGCCAGCTTCGGCGAGCTCTTGAGCGATCCCTCGCGCGTGGCGATGTTGCTCTCGCTGCTGCACGGCCTGACGCGGCCCGCGACCGAGCTGGCCGAGATCGCGGGCGTCTCGCAGGCGACGGCGAGCGCGCACCTCGAGAAGCTGCGCGGCGGCTCGCTGGTCCGCGTCGAGCAATCGGGCCGCCGGCGCTATTTCCAGCTTGCTGGCCCGCAGGTGGCCGACGCGCTATCAGCACCTCGCCGGCAAGCTGGGCGTGGCGTGGCTCGTGGCGCTGCAGCGGCAGCGCTTCCTGTGCGCCGGCGGCGGAGGTCTGGAGCTGTCGCCGCGCGGCATCGCCCGCTGCGGCGATGCCGGGCTGATCGCGCCGAAGTGGCCCGCCGGCAGGCCGTGCCTCGACTGGACCGAGAGGCAGAACCATCTGGGCGGCCCGCTCGGCTCGCTGCTCACGCAGGGGATGCCGCAGCAGCAGTGGCTGGTGCGGCACCGCGGCGGCAGGGCGGTGCGCCTCACCACCCGCGGGCGCCGCAAGCTGGCGGCGCTCGGAGTCGAGCTTCCCGAAGGCTAGACGGAGGCGGTCATGTCCGCTGAGCTCCTGGCATCGATTGCCGAATCTCTCGGGTTGAAGCAGATCGGGCCGGACGGCGTCGTGTGCGGCCTCGTCGACGGGTTCCCGACGCAACTGGCTCCGGCGGAAAGCAGGAGCATCAAGGTCCTCTTCCGCCATGCGGGCGAAGGCAACGAGGTCGAGCTGCGCGCCGCCATCGCAGAGTCTCCCGAGGTGAAGGCGAGCGGCCTGAAGCCGATTTTCGTCGCGGTCGGTTCCGGAACGGTGACGCTCACGATCACGGACGGGTTCGCGAAGATTCCGAGCGAGGAAGTCATCCTTCTTCGCATGCGCGCGGTTCTCAAGGTGCTGGGGACGGTTTCCGAGGCGCCGGCGACGACGTGTTGGTTGTGCGGCTCGCACGGCGGCGATCCGGTTCTGTGGGACGGAATCGTGAACCTGGTGTGCCCCGCCTGCGTCGCTCGGGTCAACGAAGACGCCCGACGGATCGCGACCGAATACCAGTCGCGTGCCGCCAACTGGCCTCTCGCATTCGTCGGCGCGGTCGGCGCGGGTGTCGTCGGGACGCTCTTCCATGTCGGCGTGATGATCGGGACGGATCGCATGATCCGGATGCTCACGATTGTGACCGGAATCATGGTCGGCATCGGGACGGCGCTCGGCGCAGGAAAGGGCGGGCTCGCCGTCCAGGCGATGGCGGCCATCGTGACCGTCCTCTTTGCGGTTGCAGGTGAGCTGGGATACTTCGCGTACCAGCTCAACCGGTTCGCCACCGCGCAAGGCGGCAGCGTCGACTGGGCCATGTTCGTGGCCAGGTCTCCCGCGCTGCTCGTCCGCGCCTGGATGAGCACCCTGTTCGCGCTCTCGAGCGGGCTGGCGGGAGCCTGGTTTGCGAGCCGCTACACCAGGGGGCCCGGGTTCAGCTCCATCGAGACCGCGTCGAAGCCTTCCGGTCCGGGCAACCTGAGTCCCGGCTGAACGGCGCCTTCCTCTGCTTCGTCCTCGACGGTCCGGGTTGTCAGGGCGATAATTCAGACAGATCGCCTCAGGGGACCAGCGCGGCCGCCTTCCTTGCAGAACCGCGCCGCGGCGGCGACGAGGTCCGGAGGGCCGAAGATCCGGGTGCTGTCCGGCACCTCCTGTCCGTACCGGATCCCGTAGATCAGCAACTGACGCGAAAGCTGCTTGAGCATCTTCCGGGCCCAGTATCCCTCGAGCGCGCCGGGGCGCGTCTCCCGGGCCCAGGTCAGGTGCGGCGTGCCGTTCTCGTCTTCCTGGCCGAAACTCGCCGGCTCGCTCCACACCAGGATCCCCGACCGATCAGGCCGCATCCCTTCCGGCATTTCGGCCGATACGAACCACCAGCAATTGAACTTCGCGCATTCCTCGAATCTCGAGGCGTAGATCGCGCAGCCGACCTCGTCGAGGTGAGGGCAGCGCTCGCCCCGCGGCTTTTGCAGCGCCGCGATTCCCATGTGGACGCAACATTCGGAGCAAGTTCCACAGCGGCTGCTGGACATGATGATTCTCCCTGCGCAATCGCGCTTTCGATGAGGCACGCGGTCGACGCTCGAGCAGGCTCCTGCCCGCGTACGTGGGTGTACGCATTCCCCTTCATTGAGACGGGCGCGGCGGCGTTGGGGGGGCTTGCCGCGGACGTATTGGCCACCATTCGCGATGGCGCAATCACATGTCAATGGCCCGGAATCGGGCCGTCGAGGCTCGAATCCTGCCCCCTTCGAGCCAGGGCTCGGTGATTACTTGTGTTTGCAACCTTCGCTGCAGCAGTACCGGGACCGCGGTAGCGGCCACGTGTCGCGCGCGCTCCGTTTCGTTCGCTACGCCGTCCGCGCGGCGATGATCGCGGCCTTGACCGTCTCGACGATCCGCTCAAGGACGTCTGTCGGGGTGATCAGCGGCGGGGCGAGGCAGATCGTGTCGCCTATGGCGGGATCGCGCCCGCCGCCGCGAATGCGGAGGAGAAGGCCCCGCGCCAGCGCTTCCTTCGCGACCTTCGCGCCGAGCCCGAGCGCCGGCGCCTTGCTCGCCTTGTCCGCGACCAGCTCGACGCCGCACATCATGCCGAGCCCGCGCACGTCGCCCACCTCGGGAAGGTCGGACAGCGTGCGCAGCCCGTCGAGCAGCTGCTTTCCCATCGCCGCCGCCCGCTCCGGCAGCCCTTCCTGCTCGATGATGTCGAGGTTGGCCAGCCCCACCGCGCAGCAGACCGGGTGGCCCGAGTAGGTCGCGGCGTGCATGAACTTCTGATCCGCCGGAGCCGAGGTCACCACCTGGTGCACCCTCTTCGAAACGAGCACGCCGCCGAGCGGAATGTATGCCGAGGTCACGCCCTTGGCGAACGAGACGAGGTCCGGCTCGACGTTCCACCGGCCCAGCGCGAACATCCGGCCGGTGCGGCCGAATCCGGTGATGACCTCGTCGGCGATCAAGAGCACGTCGTGCCTGTCGCAGACGCGGCGGAGCGCCGGCCAGTAGGTGTCGGGCGGCACGATCACGCCGCCCGCGCCGATGACCGGCTCGGCGATCACCGCGGCCACCGTCCCCGGCCCTTCGGCGCGGATGCGCTCCTCGAGCGCGTCGGCCGCGCCCTGGCCCGGTTCGGCGTCGCCGCTCCATCGATAGGGATACGGCGCAGGCGCCTGCACGAAGCCGGGGACCAGCGGACCGAACATCTTGTGGTAGGCGGCCATGCCGGTGGCGCTCATCGCCGCCAGGGTGACGCCGTGATAGCCGTGAATGCGCGAGACGAACTTCGTCTTCTCCGGCTTGCCCTTCACCTTCCAGTAATAGCGCGCGAACTTGAACGCCGATTCGTTCGACTCGGCGCCCGCCGTGGTGAAATAGACGGCCGAGATGTTCGGGTAGGAAATGTCGACGAGTCGCTCGGCGAGACGCGCCGCCGGCTCGTTGGTGGCGCCGACATAGGCCGACGCGAAGGCGAGGCGCTCCATTTGCTTCGCCGCTGCCGCGGCGAGCTCCTTCCGGCCGTGGCCGA
>DATDMU010000469.1:0-5997 GCA_036518615.1 Myxococcales bacterium | reverse complement strand
GCGGTGGCGGCGGCAGAGGCCAATGCGCGGCTCGCCCACGCCCGGCAGAAGAGCGCGGAGGCGGCGCTGGCCCTCGCGCGGCTGCAGCTCTCCTACACCAGGCTGTACGCGCAGGAGGACGGCCAGGTCACGCGGCTCACCGCCCGCGAGGGGCAGATGGTGCAGCCCGGACAGCCGCTCGCGGAGCTGGTGCCGGACCGCACCTACGTCGTGGCCAACTTCAAGGAGACGCAGATCGGCGAGATGAAGCCGGGGCAGCGCGTCGAGATCGGGATCGACGCGTTTCCGGGCAGGCAGCTGGAGGGAAAGGTGGAGAGCCTGGCCGGCGGCACCGGCTCGCGCTTCTCGCTGCTCCCGCCGGACAACGCCTCGGGCAACTTCGTCAAGGTGGTGCAGCGCGTGCCCGTCCGCATCGCCTGGGTGAACGTGCCCGGGGGCGTGACGCTGAGGCCCGGACTCTCGGCGGACGTGACCGTGCGGGTGCAGTGACCGCAGGGGCTGCCGCCCGCGGCACGGCGGCGCACATCCGCCGCCTGGACGGCTTCCGGCTTTCCGCACGCGCTGGTGGGGCCTATAGCTTGCGCAGGAACTCCTCGCCCAGCTCGCGCGACCTTCGCGTCGCCGCCTCGACGGCGTTCATCAGCACGTTGCGGAGCCCGCCCGCTTCCAGCGTGTGCAGGCCGGCGATGGCGGTGCCGCCCGGGCTCGTCACTCCGTCCTTGAGCATGCCGGGGTGCTGGCCGCTCTCGATGAGGAGCTTGGCGCTGCCGAGCACGGTCTGGGCCGCGAGCTGCATCGAGGCGCGCCGGGAGAGGCCCACCTTCACCCCCGCGTCGGCCAGCGCCTCGATGATGAGGAAGATGTAGGCCGGCCCGCTGCCGGAGAGGCCGGTCACCGCGTCGAGCTGCGCCTCCTCCAGCAGCACGGTCTGGCCCACGCTGTCGAAGATGGTGCGCGCGGCGGCGAGGTCCGCGTCGGTTGCGTGCTCGCCCAGGGCCAGGGCGGTGGCGCCGGCGCCCACGGTGGCCGGGGTATTGGGCATGGCGCGCACGATGCGCATGGCCGAGTGGAGGCGCCGCTCGATCGCCGCGATGGGAACGCCCGCCGCCACGCTGACGATCAGCTTCTCCCGCGAGATGTCGGGGGAGATGGCCCGCAGCACCTGGTCGAGGATCTGCGGCTTCACGCAGAGCACCACCACGTCGCTCTCCCGCGCGACCTCCGCGTTGCTGCCTCCGCGCACGCCGTAGCTGCGGACCAGCTCCTGCACGCGCTCCGGCCGGCGGGCGCTGACGATGATCTGCTCGGGCCGCGCCGCACCCGTCTTGAGCAGGCCCTTGAACAGCGCCTCGCCCATGTTGCCGGCGCCGATGAACCCCAGCTTCTTGTCGGTGGCCATGCCAACGGAAGTAGCACAAACCGTCCGCCGGCTCCGCTCTTCGCTGCCCGCTACCCGCCGCCACGCAGCCCGGCGCCACCGCGCGCCGCGCGGATCGCATGTTCCCCTGATTTGCGGCACGCGGTGCGAGCGCCATGCCAAACCTCTTCTCCAGCGACACGCCGCCCTCCCATCCCATTTCGAGACCTCCAATCCGCACCACCCCCTGCCAAATTCGTTCGGCCGCAAAAAAATAATTTTTTATTTTTTTTGCGGCGGGATGGGATGCAGGAGGTGAGGCATCCGGTCCTGGCGGTGGGGATCGTGCCGTGACTCGCTCCAGGCCGCGCCGAAGCGGGTCACCCGATGATGAAGGTCTCGTGGATGAGCTTGCCTTCGGCGAAGCGGCGAAGGTTGAAGCGCTCGAAGATCTCGTCGGGCGCGCCGCCCATCCAGGCCGCCATGCGCCGCCCCACCGCGGGGGCCATCATGAAGCCGTGGCCCACGAAGCCGCTCATCTGCAAGAGTCCCGCGACTCCGGGCGTCTCGCCCAGCACCGGCGAGTGGTCGGGCGTGACGTCGTAGCAGCCCGCCCACTGCCGCAGCAGCTTCACCGCGCCGAGCTGAGGGACCAGGGCGGTGAGCGCGCGGCCGTAGCGGGTCAAGAAGCGCAGGGACGAGGTCTGGTTCAGGCCGGGCTCCTCGCCGGGGTCGCCCATGCCGCCGACGATCTCCCCGCGCATCGACTGCGAGAAGTAGAGGCCGCTGTCCAGCATCGTGACCAGCGGCCCGAGGAAGGGCTTGAGCGGCTCGCTGGAGACGATCTCGTGGCGGTACGGCACGTTCGGCAGCGAGACGCCGGCAAGCTGCGCCACCGAGGGGCTCCACGCGCCGCAGGCGATCACCACGCGGTCCGCCTGCACCCGCCCGCGGTCGGTCTGCACCGCCCGCACGCGTCCCCCTGAAGCCTCGATGCCCGTCACGCGCGTGAACGTCTCCACCTGGGCACCGCGCTTGCGCGCCCCGTCCGCGTAGCCCCACACGAAGGGCCAGGGAAACACCACTCCGTCGTCCGGATTCCACGACGCCGCCACGCAGCTCGAGACGTCGAGCTGCGGCACGATCTCCCCCGCCTCGCCCGGCGAGATCATCCGCGTGGGCAGCCCGTGGCGGCGCTGCAGCTCGGCGCCCTGCTGCAGCATCCGCGCCGTCTCCGCCTGCTGGGCGAGGAACAGGTATCCGCCCTTGCGCAGCCAGACGTTGATGCCCAGCTCCTGCGCGAAGTGGCCCATGAAGACGATGGACTCCTTGGCCAGCTCGATGAGCGTGGGGGTGCCCCAGGTGGCGCGCACGCCGCCGCCGTTGCGGCCGGAGGCGCCTTCGCAGAGATAGCCGCGCTCGAGGACCAGGATCTTGCGCGCGCCGGCTCCCGCCAGGTTCCAGGCCAGCGACAGCCCCATGATGCCGCCGCCGACGATCACCACGTCCGCGCGCTCCGGCAGCGGCTCGCGGGGCTGGAGCGGATGTCCGCCCGCGCCCCAGGTGGGACGAAGCCCGGACGAAGGCGCACCCGTCGCCGCGGCGGGAAGCCCCAGCCCCGCGTACGACGCGAGCGGCGTCGGCACTTGCGGGGGCCGCGCCCGGAAAGGCACCTGCGCCTCTGGCGGCACCGCCTTGCGCCGCGCACAGATGCGCATCGCGCCCACCTCGCAGCTCTTGCCCTGGCAAGGTCCGGTGCCGAGGCCCGTGTACCGCTTGAGGCTCTCGATGTCCGCGAAGCCGCGCGCCACCGCATCTTCCACGTCGTGGACGCTCACGTCCTCGCAGGCGCAGACGATGGCCTTCTCCGCTAGCGGCATGCGGCCTTCCCGGCGGCTTCTCCGGAAAGAACGGCCGGCTTTCCCGCCACCGTCCCCGCCGCGAAGAGCCACCCCACCGCAGTGCGGCCGTCCTTGTCCGTCTCGACGGGAAAGCCGCCGCCGTCGAAGCGCGCGACCGCCCCTGCCGACGTCGCCAGCTCGTGCAGCGGCGCCGGCGGCAGCGCCACCGCCACCGCGTCGCAGCGCAGCCGCTCACCGCCCTGCAGATCGAGCGCGCGCACCGGATTGCCCAGCGCCCGCGCCGGATCCCTCGCCGGCGCGATCTCGTAGCCGCGGCGGGCCAGCGCCTCTCCGCAGCGGCGCGCCTCCTCGCCCTCACCCACCAGCGCGAGCCTTCTTCCCACCAGGAGCGGCAGGCCGAGAAGGCCGCGCGCCGCATAGACGCCGGGCCGATCCGCGCCGGGAAAGGGCAAGGGTTGCGACGCCCCGCCGGTGGCCACGATCACCTTCTCCGCCGCGATGGCGAGGAGCCGGCCCCGCTGCCGGACGGCCAGCAGCGCCTCGCCCTTCGCCTGCGTGTCGTTGCGGTAGAGGCCCACGCAGTCGGCGTCGAGGAGCAACTCCGCCTCGGGCGGCACCGCCGGCATCTGCGCAAGCCCGATGCGGGCCGCGCCGCCGGGCTGCGACTCGCGCTCGATGACCAGAGCGCGTCCGGCGGCGCGCGCCGCCGATAGCCCCGCCGGGCCGGCGCCGACGATCACCAGCCGCGCCGTCCGCCATTCTCCCGGCTGCGGCGGCCGCGCGCGCTCGGGCAGCTCGCCCAGCCCCGCCAGCCTTCGCGCCACCTCCAGCGCCACCCGCCCGAGGACGCGCGAGGAGACGAGCAGGTGATGATGGTCCAGCCCCTCGGGAAAGAGGAAGTCGGACGCGCGGAAGAGGTCCTTCTCGACGCCCAGCGGCCCGTTCTGCCGCTCGCAGCGCATCCCCTCCTGCGCCGGAACGCGGCACGCAGGCAGGCTGGGAACGCCGTCGATGCGCATCAGGCATTGCCCGCACGACCCGGAAAGGCAGAAGGGCCCGCGCGGCCGGTGGTACTTGATCGAGCGCGTGAAGGTGGTGATGCCGCGGCGGAGCAGCGCCGCGGCCACGGTGTCCGAAGGCCCTGCTTCGACGGGCTCCCCGTCGAGGAAGATGCGCGGCATCTAGAGCGCGGCCTCGCGCAGATCAGAACACAAAATGTCTTCCCTTCTGCCGCCGCGTGTAGATGGAGACCGTGGCCTGCACCTCGCCCACGCCCATGTTGCCGCTCTCGCCGATGGTGGAGGCCCCGAACTCCTCCCACTCCAGCGCGGAGTCGGTGCCGTCGTTCTCCTTGATCATGCCGGCGAGCGTCCGGTGGGCGCGCGTGAGCTTCCTGTCGTCGCGGGTCCAGATCGACGTCGCCAGGTCGTGCGGGTTCTCGAAGAGCGAGAACTTCACGAACTCCTCGAACGAGGGCAGCTCCATGGCCACGAGGATGGGCATGAACAGCTCGGTGGTGGCGATGCGGTACTCGCGCGCGCCCTTGCCGTCCCAGTCGTGGGTCAGGGTGGTCGAGGGCGTCACTCCGGCGATCAACGCGGGCTTCACCGCCTCCGCGTTCTGGCCGTATTCGCCGCCGGCGCGGCCGCCCTCGCGAACGATCTCCAGCCCCGCCTTGCGCGCCTGCGCCACCACCTCCAGCGCGGTCTGCGCCCTGTGCACCATCAAGGGGCCCAGCGTCTTGTCGGTCGCATCGGGGCTGCGGGGGTCGGCCACCTGCCAGCGGTCCATCTCGGCGGCGATGAGCGGCACCAGCCGGCCCAGCGTGGCCGGCGAGCCGGACACGCCGTGCAGGCCAGTGCACTTGTGCGAGGAGAGGCCCAGCTTCGCGTAGGTGAGCCGCACCGCGATCCGGTTCAGCTCCTCGTCGGTGTATCCGTCGTCCACCCACGCCCAGTTGCAGCCGCCGCCCTCGAAGCGCGTGCGGGCAAGGCCCCTGCCCGCCGAGATGGCGCGCGCGGTGTCGGAGGAGCCGGTCACCGCCACCACCGCCACGCGGTGGTCGGTGCCGAGGGTGGCGATGCCCTTGCCGAACCCCTCCAGCTTCTGGACGAAGCGCGGGTCCGCGCCCGCCGCGAGGAAGCAGCGCACCATCGAGGTGTTGGTCAAGGCGGAGAAGGGATGCCCCTTGAGGATCCACGGACAGCCCGCGAGGTACGCGCCGGCGAGGTGGATCATCGGGATGCCCCAGATGAAGTTCATCGGCGTGATGATGGCGGCGAGGCCCGCGGGCAGCCAGGCGTCGCGCCAGAAGCGCTGTCCGGCCATCATGTCCGGCACCATCTCGCCCTTCAGCGCCGCCTCGAAGCTGCCCTCGAGGTGGTCGCAGGCGCGCTTGGCCTCGAAGAAGTCCTTCTCCGCCTCCAGCCTCGTCTTGGGGATCTGCTGGCGGATCTCGTGCAGGAACTCCTCGGTGTAGTGGGCGAGGATGCGGGAGAGGTTCTGCACCACGTACTTGCGGTACGCGAGCCCTTCGTCGGCCCAGGCCAGCGACTTCCACACCGCGTCGCCGGCGGCCACCGCCGCCTCCACGTCCTGCTTGCCCGAGGCCGGCACGTCGAAGAGCTGCACGCGCCTGTCGGCGGGGCAGGTCATGGTGGCATGCTCGCCGGAGGCGGGCGCGCGCCACTCGCCGGCGATGAAGTTGCGCACCGCGATGCGCTTCTTCGGCGGCAGCTCGCGGTACGAGAAGATGTACGGCCGCAGCGCCTCGATCTC
>DATDMU010000468.1:0-6975 GCA_036518615.1 Myxococcales bacterium | reverse complement strand
GCGCGCTGAGCCTCAGTCGGTCTTGAGCACCGCCTGCAGCCGCTCGCGCTCGGCGGCGCCGATGCTCACGAACTTGGCCCCGACGTCGAACCGCGCGGGCGCGCCTTCGGGGAGGGCGTCCACCCAGACCACCTCCACCGTGCAGCTCACCTCGGTCTGGTCGGGCAGGAACAGCTCCAGCTGCAGGCGGTCGCCAGGCTTGGGCGCGTCGTCGGCATAGACGCGCAGCCCGCCGAGGCTCACGTCCACCGCCTTGCGCCGCCCGAAGAAGGGCGTTCCCGTGGGCCGGCAGAAGACCGGGGCATTGACGCGGGGGAACTCGCGGCGATCCATGCCGCGCAGCGTAACGTTCCCCCGGATCCGAGTCGAGTCCTTTGCCAATCAGGAGCCGCTGCCGTCCTCGGGCAAGGGCTGCTCCTCCTCCACCACGCCGGCGTCGGCGGTGACGGTCTTCGGCGGCTCGAGCGCGGTCTCCGCCGGCTGCGACGCGACCATCTGCGCCGGCGCGACCTGCGCGGGCGCCTCCGTGGCCTTCCGCCCCTGGCGCAACGCCAGAGCGCCGGAGACCAGGACTGCGAGGGACAATGCGGCAAAGATCGTCTTTCCCAGGGTCGTCATTGGCAATCTCCTTTGCAGCCAGGCCCATTTCACGGGGCGTGCCGCGGCCGCTTCCCTCTGGGCGGGCCTGCCGGAAGGCGACGCTTCGTAGAAGCGTAGATTCTCCCTCTGCGGATCCCGCCCTGCGCAATGCTTGCGCGGCCCCCCTCGATGTTCCGAGGAAAAACCCGGGCATGGGCGGTGCAGAGAGAGGCAGAAGGAGGCTCGCCATGTTCGATGACTACAGGCGCGAGTGCCCTCGCTGCGCCGCGCATCTGGGAGAATCCATCCGCTGTCCCTCCTGCCACAAGTTCCTGCCCCGGCGGCTCTCGCGCACCCGCCGGATCGTCGAGAACACCGCCCTGGGCATCCTCCTTTCGGGGTTCGTCTTCGCCTTTGCCGCCCCGGACCTGTTCCGGCGCGCCGCCGAACTGCGCAACGCAAAACCTGCCGCAAAGGCCGCGGTGGCGCCGCCGTGGACGGGCCCTGGCGCGGAGCCGGCAGCCCGCGCCTGGGCGTTCTCCATGGAGAAGGATCTCCAGGGCGTCTGCCGCGACGCTCTGGCGCGATTTTCCGACAAGAAGATGCCGATCACCGAGCTGGCTCCGTACATTCCCGGAGCGATGCGCACGCTGCGCCGGCCGCTCACGCAGGAGTCCTTGCGCTTCACCGACGAGGAGCAGAAGGAGATCGGGACCCTCTTCGGCGAGCGCATGGGCGACGAGTGCCTGGGCTGGACCTACGAGGCGCTGAAGAGCTGCGAGGTGTACCGGTCCTCGCTGGGAACGCCCAGCGCCACCAGCTGTCTCGTGGGCGTGGTGCAGCGCGCTCTCGCGTCGGCGCCCTTCAGCTCCTGCGCGGCGGCGGCGAAGATCGACCGCGTGCGCGAGGCCTGCGTGCTCGCGGCGAAGCAGGCGCGGCAGGTCGCGAGCGCGAAATGACCCGCGCGCGGACGGCGAAGCAGGGAAAGCGGACCACTCCCCAGACGGCGGCGGAGACGGCGGTTTCCGCCATCATGAGCCGCGACGTGGTCACGGTCCGCAGCGGCACCAGCCTCGAATCCGTGATCGAGCTGATGCTCGCGCGCGGGCTTTCCCGCATGCCGGTGGTCGACGACCGGCAGCGGCCGGTGGGGATCATCTCCAAGACCGACGTGGTGGAGGAGTCGCACGACCGCGACGATCTCGAGGAGCTGACCGGCCGCGAGGACCAGGAAAGGGGCTTCCACCTGCACCGCCAGGCCGCGGCGGTGGACGAGGTGATGACGCCCACGGTGCTCAGCGTGCCGCAGACGGCGACTGTCGAGCAGGTGGCCGAGCTGATGGTCTCGCACCACGTGCATGGACTTCCGGTGGTAGACTCCCGGGGAGAGCTGGCAGGGTTCGTGTCCACGATGGATGTACTCGCCTGGCTGGCCGGGCTGCGCTGACGGCGGAGGGCCTTGGCCCGCAGCCAACTTGAGGAGGTCCGCAATGCGCGCGGGTCTCGCGGGGTACTCGAGGTCGGGAAAGACCACGCTCTTCAACGCGCTCACCGGGCTGCGCCGCGGGCCGGAAGCGAAGCTGCATCTCGGCGCCATCAAGGTGCCGGACGCACGCCTCGATCGCCTGAGCGCCATCTTCAAGCCGCGCAAGACCACGCCGGCGGAGGTGACGCTGGCCGATCTGCCGGGGCCTCGCGCCAAGGGGACGGCGCTGGAATCCGAGGCGCTGCAGGCGCTGCGCGAGGTGGACGCGCTCTGCCTCGTGCTCGGCGCCTTCGAGCCCGACGCGGACCCGCTGCGCGACCTGCGCGACTACGAGGCGGAGCTGATCCTCTCCGACCTGCAGGCGGCGGAGAAGCGCATGCACCGGCTCCGCCAGGAGCGCGACACCGGCGGCGAGACGCAGGAGCTGACCCGCGTGATCCACCACCTCGAGTCGGGCGCTCCGCTGCGCACCCTGGCGATGAGCGAGGCCGAGGAGCAGGCGCTGCTCCATTTCGGGTTCCTCTCCCGCAAGCCCATGCTGGTGGTGGTCAACGTGGCGGAAAACGACGCGAGCGGCGCGGTGGATGCAACGCTCGAGGCGGCGGCGCGCGCCCAGGGAGCCGAGGCGCTGGCGCTCTCCGCGGAGGTGGAGTCGGAGATCGCCGAGCTGCCCGCCACCGAGCAGCCGGACTACCTCGCGTCGCTGGGCCTTTCCGAGCCGGCTCGCGCGCGCTTCCTCCGCGCCGTCTACGGCCTCCTCCACCGCATCTCCTTCTTCACCGTGGGGGAGGACGAGGTGCGGGCGTGGACCATTCGCCAAGGCGACCGGGCCGCGCGCGCGGCGGGAAAGATCCACAGCGACCTGGAGAAGAGCTTCGTCCGCGCCGAGGTCATGCACTTCGACGACTTCATCGCCGCGGGCAGTGAGCACCGCGCCCGCGAGACGGGCAAGCTCCGCCTCGAAGGCAAGGATTACGTGGTCAAGGACGGCGACATCCTGCACGTCCGCGCGGGCGCGCAGCGGCGCTGACACAGGCAACCTGCCCGCCCCGACACGCGCAAAGGTTGCGTCGCCGCTTCAGGTGTGCGGTCGCGCGTCGATCCAGGAAAAGACCAGAAAGGCCGTGTTCGCGAGGGTATACGCGAGCATCGCCCCCATGGCCATCCCCAGCAGCAGGGCTTCCATGCCCTGGATTCATGGAAGGAACGTGCCAAACGCAGGGCTCACCGCCGCCGGCGAGAGGACCGCGACGACCTCTTGACCAGCGCGTCCGCCTCTTTGGGACCTTTCCAGCCCAGCACGCGCGCGTCCTTCTGGGTGAAGAAGGTGGTGTCGAGGAAGAACCGCTCGATCTCCTCGCGCGCGCGCCGGGGCAGCGCTGCGGCGTCGCGCAGGCCGGCGCAACGGTCGTTGCCGAGCGGCACCAGGATCAGGCGGTCGTTGCGCTCGCGCTCGCCGTCTTCGTTCTTCTGGTCCACCTGCACGACGCCGATGGGCCGCGAGGGAATCACCACGCCCGGATAGCTGGGCACGTCGCCCAGGACCAGCGCGTCGAGAGGATCGCCGTCGTCGGCGCGCGTGCCCGGAACGAAGCCCCAGTCGTACGGATAGGTGAGCCCCAGGGGCAGCACGCGGCCGTACTCGAACGCGCCCAGCCTCGGGTCGTACTTGAGCTTCACGCCGCAGCCCCGCGGCGCCTCCACCACCACCCGCACCGCGCCGTCGCCGTCGCGGGGCGGAAGCCTGTGCAATTGCATCCGCGGATCGTGCGCCTGCCGCGCCGCTCGCGCACCGTCCAGCGGACCTTCCCGTCAGCGCCGCGACAGAGCTACGCGGCGGTGTGCTTGAAGAGCGGCAGGCACTCGCGGGCGCAGCCCACCGCCTCCGCGCCGGGGAACTCGCTGCAGGCCTTGATGCCCACCGCCTCGCCGGTGCGGGCGTCGCGCACCACCGTGCACTCCGCCTGCTTGTTGCCGTGCGCGCGACAGCGCACCGAGCTCTCTTCGTCGCGGTACTTCCGATCCGCGATCCGCCCCGACACCCAGAACGCGATCACGGGCGAGAGCGCGATCAGCACGATCACCAGAGTGATCCAGTGGACCTGACCAGTCATGGCGGCCCTCCTTGCGGCAGTATCCAGAGACGATGCAAGCCTTGCGCCGCCGCGCAGAGAGGGGAGGGTGCAGTTTTCCCGGCAGCCTTTGCGTAGCCGCCCTCTGGGGACGACGGCTTTTCGGGGTTGTGCGGCAATCCGCCCGGGGGGTCGCCTTGATTTCGCGCGCGCACAGCGGCCACCATGCGCGACCACCGGAGGCTACATGGGTCGATACGACGACGTTTTTCGCCGCTCGCTGCAGGATCCCGACGGGTTCTGGGCCGAGGCCGCTTCCTCGCTGCGCTGGCGCAAGAAGTGGGATCGCGTGCTCGACCGCGACGATCCGGCGCGGCCGAACTGGTTTGCGGGCGGCGAGCTGAACACCTGCGAGAACGCCCTCGACGCCCACGTGGAGTCGGGCCGCGGCGATCAGCTCGCGCTGGTCTGGGACAGCGCCGTCGCCAACCAGACCATGAAGCTCACCTACCGCGAGATGCTGCGCGACGTGGCGCAGTTCGCGGGAGGGCTGCGCCGGCTGGGCGTGCAGAAGGGCGACCGCGTCATCATCTACATGCCGATGGTGCCGCAGGCCATCGTCGCCATGCTCGCCTGCGCCCGCCTCGGAGCCGTGCATTCGGTGGTGTTCGGCGGCTTCGCCGCGCACGAGCTGGCGGCGCGCATCGATCATGCGCAGCCGAAGGTGGTGGTGTGCGGCTCGTGCGGGCTCGAGCCCGGCCGCACCATCGCGTACAAGCCCATGGTCGACAAGGCCATCGCGCTCTCCACGCACAAGCCGGAAAAGGTGATCGTGCTGCAGCGGCCGCAGCTCCGAGCCGAGCTGCAGAAGGGCCGCGACCTCGACTGGGACGAGGCGAACGCCGGCGCCGAGCCGGCCGCCTGCGTGCCGGTGGCCGCGACCGACCCGCTCTACATCCTCTACACCAGCGGCACCACCGGGAGGCCCAAGGGCATCGTCCGCGACAACGGCGGCCACGCGGTCGCGCTCAAGTACAGCATGGGCGCGATCTTCAACGCCAGGCCGGGCGAGCCCTACTGGGCCGCGAGCGACATCGGCTGGGTGGTGGGCCACTCGTACATCGTCTATGCGCCGCTCTTGAACGGAAACACCACCATCCTCTACGAGGGCAAGCCGGTGGGCACGCCCGACGCGGGCGCGTTCTGGCGCGTGGTGTCCGACCACAAGGTGCAGACGCTCTTCACCGCGCCCACCGCCTTCCGCGCCATCCGCCGCGAGGATCCGGAGGGCAAGCACATCCAGAAGTACGCCCCCACCCGCTCCCTGCGCGCGCTCTTCCTCGCCGGCGAGCGCTGCGACCCGGAGACGCTGGCCTGGGCGCAGGAGAAGCTGCGCATCCCGGTGGTGGATCACTGGTGGCAGACGGAGACCGGCTGGCCCATCTGCGCGGACCCGATGGGCATCGAGGCCTTCCCGGTGAAGCCCGGCTCGGCCACCAAGCCCGTGCCCGGCTACGACGTGCGCGTGCTCGACGACACCGCGAGCGACGCGCCGGTCGGTCAGAACGGCGCCATCGCCATCAAGCTTCCCCTGCCGCCGGGCTGCCTCACCACCCTCTACGGCGACGACGAGGGCTACCGGCGCGGCTACCTCTCGCGCTACCCGGGCTACTACCTGACCGGCGACGGCGGGTACTTCGACAAGGACGGCTACCTCTCGATCATGGGGCGCATCGACGACGTCATCAACGTCGCCGGCCACCGCCTCTCCACCGGCGCCATGGAGGAGGTGCTCGCTTCCCACAAGGACGTGGCGGAGTGCGCGGTGGTCGGCGTCAACGACCAGCTCAAGGGCGAGGTGCCGGTGGGGTTCGTGGTGCTCAAGGCCGGCGTGCAGCGCGACGACAAGGAAGTGGTCCGCGAGCTCTGCGACCTGGTGCGCGAGCGCATCGGCCCGGTGGCGTTCTTCAAGACGGCGGCGGTGGTGGCAAAGCTCCCCAAGACGCGCTCCGGCAAGATCCTCCGCGGCACCATCCGCAAGATCGCCGACGGAATCGCCTACGCCATGCCGCCCACCATCGAGGATCCCGCGGCGCTTGAGGAGATGGGCGCGGTGCTGGGGCGCCTGGGCTATCCGCACAAGGCATAGCGCGACCCCGGTGGGGGCCACGTTTCTCTTGACCTGGAATCCGCGCGTGTATGCGTGGCGCGAGCTGCGCCGCGACATCGCGCGGCTGCGCAAGAGCGGCGCGCTGGAGACCGACTGGAGCGTGGCGCGCAGCCGAAAGCCGCGCGCGGGCGACCGCGTGTTCCTGCTCCGCCAGGGCGTGGAGCCGCGCGGGATCGTCGGCTCCGGCTGGCTCACCAGCGACTGGTACGAGGGACCGGGCTGGCGCCGCCCGGGCGTCCCCTGCAACTACGTGGACGTGCGCTTCGACGTGCTCCTCGATGCGGAGCGCGAGCCCATTCTCCCCCGCGACGCCCTCGGGCACGGCAAGCTCGCGGGCATGTACTGGGACACGCAGGCATCCGGCACGCGCATTCCCGACCCGGTCGCCCGCGAACTGGAGCGGATCTGGCGCGCGGTGGCGAGGCGGAAATGACGCCCGACCGTCCCGAATCGACACCCCCATTTCCGCCCCCCCTCCCAGGACGCGACGAAAAAAACTTTTTGCTGGGTCTCCGCTTCGCTCAGGCGGCCACAACCGCTTGTGGTTTGCCGATGAGGCGGCGGTAGGTGAGGGGCGGTCGACGGAGAGCGCCACTGAGGAGGCGGTCGAAGAGGAACAGTCGATTGACCGAGTTCCGGCGGTTGAAGCGGAACATGAACTCGTCCAG
>DATDMU010000467.1:0-7750 GCA_036518615.1 Myxococcales bacterium | reverse complement strand
TCCGCGCGCGAGAGCGAGACGATGGGCACGCCGAGCTGCTGCGCCCGGGTGGCGGCGGCGAGACCCTCGGCGATGCCGAGCGGCCCGAGGATGGCCACCGCGCCTTTCTGCGCCAGCTGCTCGACTGCCTCCGCGGCGGCGTCCGGCTCGCCCTTCGAGTCCACCACTTCCACCTGCACGTTGCCGCGGTTCTGCAGATCGAGCGTCAGGGCGATGCCGTTGAGCGCCTGGTCGGCAAACCCCTTCAGGTCGCCCGTCAGCGGCAGCACGATGCCGATGAGGTTGGGCTTGAGCTGCGCTCCCGGCCGCGCCGCCTGCTGCACCGCGCGCGCTCCCTCGGCGTAGCGGCCCTGCGGGTCTGCCGAGAGGACGTCGGAGGCCAGCTCGGCGGCATGCGCCCGGTCGCCGGTGTGGAGCTGCACCCGCGAGAGCTTGAGCGCGGAGGGCGCCCAGGCCGGCGATCTCCTGTCGAGCTCGGAGACGAGCTTCGCGACGTCGGGCGCGGGGGCGGCATCGAGCACGGCCTCCAGCTCGCGCAGCCGCGCCTCGCGCTCCTCGGGATTGGCGCTCTCCACCGCCCGCGCCGCCCAGCGCAGCGCCTCGCCGGCCTGCCCGGAGCGCAGGAGCGTCTCCGCCAGCGCCGCGGCGGCCTGGTCCTTCTCCCTCTCGCTCATCTGCGAGGTGTCGACTTGCGGCGCGGTGGACGGGGCGCCGCCCAGCCTGGCCTGGACCTGCGCCAGCTCCACCGCGGCGGGTCCCTTGAACGGCGAGGTGGGTCGCTGTTCGAGGAACTGCTGCAGCGCGGCCTGCGCCTGCTGCAGCTTGCCGTCCCTGGAGAGCGCCTGCGCGCGCCGGAAGAGGGCCTCGTCGACCAGCTCGCTGTCGGGATAGCGCTGCACGAAGGCGCCGAACTGCTGCACGGCCAGCTCGTACCTGCCCTGGTCCAGCGAGGTCCTGGCCTTGGCGAAATCGTCGCGGGCCGCCTGCTCGTAGGCGACCTCGCGGCCACCCACGGTGACGGTCCTCGCGGGAGCGCAGGCGAGGGCGAGAAGGAGGGCGAGGACGAATGGCTTCATGGCGAGGTGCCTTCTATCGCGTTCTTGCCGCCTGCGCTCGGGTCAGAACTCCTGGACGTACGCTCCCTTGGGCGGCTCGAAGTGGAAGAGCGAGTCGGGGAGGCCCTGGTCCACCTTCGGGTCGGTGAAGACGATCTGGTTGACGTCGCCCTGCGGGTTGTGCACCACGCTCGCCAGCACCTGCCCGTCCCTGCCCACCACGAAGAGCAGCCTCGCCACTCCCGGCACCGGCTTGAGCGGCGTGAGCTCCAGCGCATCCCCCGCCGGAAGGCCCCGCGGGGTGGGCACCGCCTTCGGCGAGAATTCCTTGAGGAGGTTTCCCTTGCCCCAGAGGAAGGTGAAGGCGCTGGAGAGCTGGTCGCCGCCGAAGTCGCGCTTCACCTGCGCCTCCTGATCCTCCGGGCGCCAGATCCAGAGGGTCTTGCCCTGGACGTACAGCGTGCGCTTGTCCGGCTTCGCGTAGTCCCAGCGCACCGAGCCCGGCTTCTTCACCTGGACGGTGCCTTCGGAGTCCTCGACGCGGCCCATGGCCACGTACGTGTAGTGCTGCTGGAAGCGGGCCGAGAAGTCCCTGGTGTGGGCGTAGAACCGCTGCACCCGCTCGGCGAGCGCGCGGCCGGGATTCGCTGCGGGGGCGGCGAGGAAGAGGGCGAGCAGAAGGGCCATGGAGATTGGACTCCCGTCAGCCGCCGGACTTCACCCGGCGCGCGAGCCTGGCGGCGAGCAGCGTGAACCGGTCGCGAAGCATGACGCGCTCGCGGGCGGAAAGATCTCCCGCCGCCCCGAGCCGGCGGCGCCGGGCGGAAGTCTGGTGCGCGAGCGCGATGCCGGCGGCGACCGAGACGTTGAAGCTGCGGGTGAAGCCGGCCATGGGGATGCGGAACGTGCCGGCGCAGGCGGACAGCGTCGCCGGCGAGGGGCCCTCGTGCTCGTTGCCGAAGAGCAGCGCGACCGGCCGGTCGGCGGGGAGATCCGTGTAGAGGCGGGCGGCCGGATCGAGATGGCCCGCCCACACCTCGAATCCAGAGGCTGCCAATGCCGCCGCCGCGGCCGCCCCGGACGCATGCAGCTCCACGTCCAGCCACTTGTCCGCGTCCTGCGTCACGCGGCGGTGCGCGATGCCGTCCTCGTCCTCGTGGGGGACCACGTGGACTTTGGAGAGCCCGAGGGCTTCTGCCGTGCGCAGGATCGCCGCGGTGTTGTGCGGATCGAAGAGGCGGTCCAGCACCACCGTGACGCTCTGCAGCCGCGCCTCCACCACCGACTGGATGCGCTCCTTCCGCTCCGCGGTGAGCTGCTCCCACCAGAACGCCGCGCTGCCCGGCGGCGGGGCGGGCTCGTCGTCGCCGCGCAGCACCTCGGCGGTGAGGCCGCGCGGCCCTGCCAGCCCGGTTTCGTCCACCGGAAGGGCGGAGCCGATCCAGGCGCGCGGCGGGCGGCGCGGGCTCACGTCCGCCTGCTCCTCGGCTTGTTGCCCTTGAGCGCTGCGGCCTTCGCCTTGGGCATGCCGTCCTTCTGCCTGCCGGTCAGCGGCGGCGCGCGCTCTTCGCGCTCGCGGCGGTCGCGCTCGCGCTCGTCTTCCAGGGACGGCTCGGGCCCTTCGGCGAGAGCGGCGACGGCGCCCGTGTCGCGCTCGAGAGGAGCGGGCGACGGGGCGCTGTCCAGCGCGCGCACCACCGCGTCGAGGAGGCCTTCGATGCCCTCGCCGGTGGCGCCGGAGACGAGGTGCACGTCGATCTTGCGCCGCTGGAGCTTGCGGCGCAGCCCCTCCGCGCGCTCGCGCCCTTCGGGCACGTCGATCTTGTTCGCGGCCACCACCTGCGGCTTGCGCCCCAGCGCCGGGTCGAACAGCTCCAGCTCCCGGTTGATGGCGTCGAAGTCCGCGACCAGATCGCGGTCCTGCGCGGCGTCGACGAGGTGGATGATGGTGCGGCAGCGCGCCATGTGCTTGAGGAAGCGGTGTCCCAGCCCGGCGCCGCGGTGCGCGCCTTCGATGAGGCCGGGCAGGTCGGAGAGCACGAAGCTGCGGCCGTCCTTGTACTGCACGACGCCGAGGTGCGGCTGCAGCGTGGTGAAGGGATAGTCGGCGATCTTGGGCCGCGCCCGCGAGAGCCGCGACACGAGCGTGCTCTTGCCCGCGTTGGGAAAGCCCACCAGGCCCACGTCGGCGAGCAGGCGAAGCTCCAGCCGGACGCGCTTCTCTTCGCCTTCGGTGCCCGGCTGCGCGAAGCGCGGCGCCTGCAGCGTAGGGGTGGCGAAGTTCATGTTCCCGAGGCCGCCGCGTCCTCCTTTGGCGAGCACCCAGCGGCGGCCGGTCTCGCGCAGGTCGGCCAGCACTTCTCCGCTGGCTGCGTCGCGGACCAGCGTTCCCGGCGGAACCTTGAGCACCATCTCCGCCGCCGCGTGTCCGTTCTGGTCGCGGCCGCGGCCCGGCTCGCCGTTGCGCGCCCGGTATTCGCGCTTGAAGCGGAAGTCGAGCAGCGTGGTCAGCCGCTCGTCGGTCTCGAGGACGATGTCGCCGCCGTTGCCGCCGTCGCCGCCCGCCGGGCCGCCGCGGGGAACGAACTTCTCCCGCCGGAAGGCGACCGCGCCCGGTCCGCCATCGCCCGCCTTCGCCAGGATTTCGGCCTCGTCGATGAACTGCATGGATTTCCGGCGGCCCGATGACCTGCCGGATCACCGAGGGGCCGCCGCCCTCAGGCTTCGGCCCGGGCCTTGGCCGGCTCGGCTGCCTGCGCCTTCGGCTCGACGTGCACGTAGACGCGATCGCCGCGTCCCTTCTGGTACTTCACCGTCCCCGGGACCACCGCGTAGAGCGTGAAGTCGCGGCCCATCTCGACGTTGCGCCCCGGGTGCACCCTGGTGCCCACCTGGCGCACGAGGATGTTGCCCGGCACCACCGCCTCGCCGCCGTAGACCTTGATGCCCCGGTGCTGCCCCGGGGAGTCGCGCCCGTTGCGCGAAGAACCCTGACCTTTTTTGTGCGCCATGGCTGTACGGCCCTCGAAATTGGAATCAGGCGGAGATGCCTGTGATCTTCAGCTCGGTGTACGGCTGCCGGTGGCCGCGGATGCGATCCCAGCCCTCTTCCTGGGTGCGGAAGTGCCAGAGCTTGCGGTGCTTGCCGTGGCTCACGACCTCGGCCTCCACCCTGGCGCCCGACACCAGCGGCTCGCCCAGCTTCACGTCGGCGCCTTCGCCGACCAGGAGAACCTCCAGCGCCACCTTGGCGCCGACGTCCTGCGCGAGCTTCTCCACCTTGAGGAGGTCGCCCTCCTTGACGCGGTACTGCTTTCCGCCCGTCCTCACCACTGCGTACATCGGAATTCTCCTGCCTTTCCGCTTCGATGCGGCCCGGCAGGCAGGGAACTCCCGCCGCCGGGCGCGGAAAGGAACGGGCGATCTAGCGGAGGCGGTCGCGGATTGTCAAGCGGAGCGCGGCCCGGAGGCAAGCGCCTGCAGGCTCGCTTCGTAGGGAGGCGTTGCGACGCCGCGTTCGGTGACGATGGCGGTGATGAAGCGCGACGGGGTGACGTCGAAGGCCGGATTGAAGACCTGCACGCCTTCCGCGGCGACGCGCGCGCCGCCCAGGTGGGTGACTTCCCGCGCCGGCCGCTCCTCGATGGGGATGTCGCTTCCGCTCGCCGCCCGCAGGTCCACCGTGCTCGTCGGCGCGGCCACGTAGAAGGGCACGCCCGCGGCGTGGGCGGCGAGCGCGAGCGGATAGGTGCCCACCTTGTTGGCGGTGTCGCCGTTGCGGGCGATGCGGTCCGCGCCCACCACCACGCAGCCGATCCTCCCCGAGCCGAGCAGCGATGCCGCGGCCACGTCCGGCAGGAGCGTGACGGGGATGCCGTCCTGGAGCAGCTCCCAGGCGGTCAGCCGCGCGCCCTGCAGCCTCGGCCGCGTCTCGTCGGCGAACACGGCGCACTTCTTCCCGCCCTCGAGCGCGGCGCGCACCACGCCGAGGGCGGTACCGTAGCCCGCGGTGGCAAGCCCGCCGGCGTTGCAGTGGGTGAGGATGCCCCTGCCGTCGGGAACGAGCTGCGCGCCGAACCGGCCGATGGCCTTGCACGCCGCCAGGTCCTCCTCCAGCACGCGGTCCGCCTCCGCCTTGAGCAGGGCGAAGCTGCGCGGCTGCACGCGCGAGAGCCGCTCCAGCGACCAGCGCAGGTTGACGGCGGTGGGCCGCGCGTCGAGCAGCATCTGCCGCGCCGCCTCGAAGTCCTCCGAGGCGAGCGCCGAGAGCGCGAGGCCATACGCCGCCGCGCAGCCGATGGCCGGCGCGCCGCGCACCACCATGTCGCGGATGGCCTGCGCGGTCTCGCGCGCCGATCGCACCGCCACGACGTCCGCGCGCGCAGGCAGGTTGCGCTGGTCGAGCAGGTGCAGCGCTCCGTCCTCGAACCAGAGAGTGCGGAAGGTCATCGCAGGACGAGCTCCATGCAGAGTGCGCCGGGGGTGGGTTGGGGAAGATACGGCGCGGTGGGACGAAACCCCATCGACCGGTAGAGGGCCACCGCCTCGGCCATCTGCGCGGGCATGGTGTCGAGCACCATGCGGCCGAAGCCCAGCTCGCGCCCGTGCGAAAGCGCCGCCTGCGCGAGGCGGCGGCCGAGACCCTTTCCGCGCGCCTGCGGGCGCACGTAGAGGCGCTTCATCTCCGCAGCGCCGTCGAGCGGCCGCACCGCGACGCATCCGGCGCCGGGCGCGAGCAGGAGCAGGCCGCGGGGCGGCGCGTACTCGCCGGGGAGCCCGTCCAGCTCCGCGTCGAATCCCTGGAAACAGGGGGTGAACCCGAACGAGGTCCAGTACTCGCGCAGGAGCGCGCGCACCTCCTCGAGCCGCGGCCCGGGCCCCTCGATGCGGACCAGCTCCATCGCGGCGCAGTCTACTGCGGCCGCGGCCGCGTCGCCCGCAGGGAAAGCCAGCCCAGGAGCGTGACGAGGAGCGCCGGCGCGCCGAAGGAGAGGAAGAGCGTCAGGCCCTGGCGCGCGGCCTGCTCGAAGAGGCGGGGCTGCCGCGCTCCGCCGGGCGTGACCAGCGTCACCGAGGGGCGGGAGACGAGCTCGCTCACCGCGAGCGCGAGCGCGATCCAGGCCACCGCCAGCGCGAGGACGAGCAGCCACTTGAGCCAGCGGCGCGACTGCGGCGAGGAAAAGGAGATGGCGGTCGCGAAGGCGAGCGCGACGAGCAGCGAGGTAGCGAACAGCGCCGGCACGCGCGGGAGCTTACTGCGACGCCGCCAGCGCGTCCGCTTCCGCGACCAGCCGCTCGGCGCGCGCCGCCGCGGCGGCGAAGTCGACCGTGCGGCCGAACCCCAGCCGCTCCGCCACGTCCTCGGACGACAGCGAGGTGCCGGGCGCGAAGAGCTGCTCGCGGAGGAACTTGCCGACCTCCTTGTCTCCGTACCAGTCCTCGCCGAAGCGGCGGCGGATGCCCTCGTGCATCATCCCCGCCAGCACGAACGCGCGCGCGTAGTCGGCCGAGTAGAAGGTGTCGTCCACGTCGGTGAGGTAGAGCTGGGACTCCTCCTCGTCCAGCTCGAAGGCGTAGGCCACCGAGAAGAGCTGGCGGTACAGCTCGCGCGGGCTCTTCGCCGCCTCCCCGGGCGCGGGGAGCAGCGCGAGCGCCGGCGCGATCTCCTCGGCGGGGCGCCCGTGCAGCCGAAGCTCGTAGGCGATCTTGGCGAAGGCGTAGCGGCGCAGGAACATCATCTCGCGCAGCGCCAGGTCGCGCTGGATGGCCGCGAGCTCGGCGTTGGAGGGAGCGCGCCGCCCCTGCGCCTCGAGGAAGGCGCGGTAGCGCAACAGCCAGCGCGGGTCGGAGAAGGCCTGGCGGAAGAACTCGCCGAACGCCTCGGTGGGCGCGTTGTAGCCCTGGGTGACGAGCTCCCGCGGCGCCACGGTGGCGTTGGCGAAGTGCACGGCGTGCCCGGCCTCGTGGAAGAGGGTCTCGTAGTCGTCGAGCCCGCCCGAGGGCTTCACCGACAGGCGCACGTCGGCGGGCGCGTCCACCGGCTCCACGAACGCGCGCGGGACCTTTCTGGGATTGAGGCTGTCGTCGACGTGGACCTCGGTGCCGCGGGCGGTGCGCAGGTCGAGGCCGATGCCGGAGAGAAAGGCCTGCAGCGCCTTCAGCTCCAGCTGCTTGTCGAAGAACGCGGCCAGGCGCGGCGCCTTCCACAGGCGGCCCAGGTCGGGAACGCGCAGCTTCTCCCGCGGCGTGCCCAGCTCTTCCCGCGCCACCCGGTCGAGCGTCCTCTTGAAGAGCGCGTCGGTCGCCTTCACGTAGCCGACGCCCTGGGCGAGCAGCGGGTCCAGCTTCACGCCGCGCAGCTCTTCGGAGAGGGCGACGTAGTCGGCGAATCCCGTCTCCCGCGCCGCCTTCTGCGCCGCCGCCTCCTTGCGCTCGAGGACGGGATTGAGCTTCTCCACGCGGACCGCGTTCATGGCGGCGAAGGCCTGCGCGCGCCGCTGCGCGTCCGGCTCCTGCGCGATCAGGTTCTGCAGGTCGTTGTAGGCCACCGGCTTGTCCCGCCAGGGCAGGGAGACGGTGGCCCCGGCCTCCGTTTCGCGAAACTCGTCGCTGAACGCGGCGGTGGCGAGCGAGACGATCTCGCCGGTGAGGGCGCGCCGCAGGAAGCGGAGCGCCAGCGCCTCGTTGCCCGCCAC
>DATDMU010000466.1:0-15856 GCA_036518615.1 Myxococcales bacterium | reverse complement strand
GTGGACCTGCCGCCGCGCGAGCCGGTGCTCGTGCTGGGAGAGGCGGGGTGCGGCAAGACCACCGTCGCCTTGCACCGGCTGCGCGCGCTGCGCATGGCGGGGAACGAGCGCTTCCGGGCGGCGTGCATCGTGCCCAACGAGGGCTTGCGCCGGCTGATCGAGTCGCTCCTGCATCGGCTCGGGCTCGACGACGTGGAGACCTGGACGTGGGACAAGTTCGCCTCGAAACAGGCGCGGCGGGTGTTCCCCGACCTGCGCCGCCGCGAGAGCGAGGCGGCGCCCACGCTGGTCTCGCAGCTCAAGCGGCACGAGGCGCTTCGCTTTGCGCTGGAGACCATCGCCCTGCGCCCGGTGCCGCCGCCCGACGACGAGAACGCGCGCCGGGCGCAGCGCGCGGCGCGGGAGGACCTGCACGCGCTCTTCGGAGATGCTCCGCTGATGGCGGAGGTCGCCGCGCGCGCGGAGCTGCCCGAAGGCGCCGCCGGGCAGGCGGTGGAGCACGCGCGGGTGCAGTTCACCCAGAGCACCGAGCGCGAATACGCCCACGTGGACGCCGAGCGCCTGCTCGCGCTCGACGGCCGCTCCATCGACGAGGACACCCCGATGGGCGACGCGGAGACGGTGGACGTGGAGGACTACGCGGTGATGTTCGAGCTGGAGCGGCTGCGCGCGCGCAACGCGGGCGTCGCGCCCCTGTCGCCGAGCCGCTACCACTGCCTGCTCATCGACGAGGCGCAGGAGTTCTCCGCGCTGGAGCTTTCGCTTTTGGGCCGCTGCGTGGGCCGGGGCGGGACGCTCATCGTCGCCGGCGACTCCGCGCAGCAGGTGGACGCGGCGGCGAACTTCCGTGGCTGGGACGTCACCATGGCCGAGCTGGGCGCTGCGCAGCACCGCAAGGCGGTGCTGGAGGTGAGCTACCGCTGCCCGCCGGAGGTCACCGCGTTCGCGCGGGCGCTGCGCGAGCCGTCCGGAGCGGCGGCGTTTCCGCTGGCGCGCTTCCACGACGAGTGCCACCTCGCGGCCTGGCTGGTCTCGGCGCTGCGCGATCTCGACGCGGAGGACCCCAGCGCCGCCTCCGCCGTGATCTGCCGCACGCCGCAGGCCGCCGCGCTGCTCGCGCGCATCGCGCAGATGGCGCTGCCCGCGCACCTCGCGCTGGAGGGCGCGTTCACGTTCGGTCCCGGGGCCCAGGTCACCTGCGTCCCCGAGGTGAAGGGCCTCGAGTTCGACTACGTCATCCTCCCCGACGTGGCCGCCGGCCAGTACGCCGATACAATCGAGGCGCGCCGCGCCCTCTACGTCGCCGCCACCCGCACCTCGACGCAGCTCCTCCTCGCCTGCGCCGGCGCGCCGTCACCGCTGGTCAGATGACCTACAGCGTGCCGGTGGCGGAGTCGCCGGACTCGGAGCGGACGCGGGCGATCTCCTCGGCCAGGACTTCCACCGTCTCGCGGATCTGCTGCTCGCTGTGGGTGGCCGTGCAGAAGAAGCGAAGGCGGGCCGCGGTCTCCTCCACCGCCGGGTAGAGGATGGGCTGCACGTTGATGCCGCGCTGCTTGAGCGCGTCGCTCACTTGCAGCGCGTGCAGCGAGTTGCCGAGGATGGCGGGCACCACCGCGCTGCCCGAGGAGAGGCCGGTGTCGATGCCCTTCTCCCGCGCCAGCCGCACGAAGAGCGCCGCGCGCTCGCGCAGCCGCGCCACCCGCTCGGGGTGCGCCTCCAGCTGCCGGATGGCCTCCAGCGCGGCGGCCGCGTTGGCAGGCGAGATGCCCACGCTGTAGACGAACCCGCCCGCGCTGTACTTGAGGAACTGCACCAGCTGCTTGCTCCCCGCGACGTACCCGCCGCAGGAGGCGAAGCTCTTGCTCAGGGTGCCCATCCAGAGATCCACGCCGGCGCGGTCCACCGCGAAGTGCTCGCCGATGCCGCGGCCCGTCTTTCCCAGGACGCCGATGGAGTGCGCCTCGTCCACCAGGAGGAGGCAGCCGTACTTCTTCTTCAGCTCGATGAACCTGGGCAGGTCGGGGCTGTCGCCGTCCATCGAGTACACGCCCTCGATGGCGATGAGCACGCGCCGGTAGTGCGGCCGCAGCTGCTGGAGCTGCTTCTCCAGCGCGCGGAAGTCGTTGTGAGGGAAGGGCCTGCGCTTGGCGCCGGAGAGCCTCGCTCCGGCGAGGATGCAGTCGTGCGCCAGCGCGTCGTGGAGAACCAGGTCGCCGTCCTTCACCAGCGTGGCGATGGTGGTGACGAACACGCCGTGGCCGCTGACGGTGACCACGCTGTCCTCGGTGCCGAGCAGGGTCGACAGCTCCTGCTCCAGCTCGCGGTGCAGGGGCTTCTCGCCGCTCGCCACCCGGCTGGCGGAGACGCTGGTGCCGTAGCGGGCCACCGCCTCCTGCGCCGCCCTGGTCACGTGCGGGTCGCCGGAGAAGCCCAGGTAGTTGTAGCTGGACCAGTTGATCATCGTGCGCCCGCCGATCACCGAGGTGTCGTTGGTGACCCGCTCGTGCACGTTGAAGTACGGGTTCTTGAGGCCGAAGGCGGCGGCGAGGCCGAGCCGCTGCTCCAGCTCCTGGACCTCGGGGAACTGCTCGATGCGGAAGGTGGACTCGTCGAGCTGCGCGGGCTTCGCCTCGGCGGCCGGCGCCGGCACAGGCCGCGGCGCCGCCGTCCTGCCGATGAGGAAGCGCGGATCGCGGTGCTTGAACTCCCCCTCCACTCCGCGGGCCACCGCGAGCACGCGCCCGTCGCGACCCTGCAGCACGATGGTGCCGCGCACCGCGTCGCCGCTGCTCTGCTCCAGCGTCAAGGAGGCGCGCACCGGACCGTCGCCCAGCGGCTCGAGCTGGACGTATTCGTCGATGGCCACCGGGAACCCGGCGCGCTGCAGGTGGCTCCACGCCCAGTACGCCGCGAGCTGGAAGGCGCCGTCGAGCGCCAGCGGATCCACGGCCCACGGGCGGCGCGGCTCGACGATCCAGTCGGACGGCCTGCTCGTGCGCACCCAGCCGACGATGCCCTGCGGCGTGATCTGCTCGATGGACTCGATGCCGCGCATGCGCGGCCCGTGGAAGGTGAACGAGCCGTAGAACTCGTCCAGGCTCATCGGCAGGTCGGGCTGCGACGTGGCCGCGGGGGCGGGCAGGGCGGAGCCGAGCGCCGGCAGCACGTCCGCTCCCGGCGAGGCGAAGGCCACGTACGCGGGAGCCCGCGAGAAGGCGCGCGGAGCGCCTGCCGGAGTCGAGGAGAGCGCGACCGAAAGCTCGTCGGAGCCGCTCACGGTCAAGGTGAGCTGCACCGCGTCGGCGATGCGCACGGGCTGCTTCAGGCGGAAGTCGCGCACGAGGACCGGCTGTCCTTCGCGGCCCCTGGCCTCGGCGGCCGCCCAGGCCATGGCGTCGAGGGCGGCGGCGAGCGGGAGCACGGGCTGTCCGGCGAGCTGGTGATCGTCCAGGTAGGGGTGGCCGGCGCGCGAGACCTGCGTCTGCAGCTTGTGCTCGATGCGCCGCGCCGGCCGCTCGTGCGCGAGGAGGATGGCGCCGCTCGCGCCGGCCTGCAGCGCGCCTTCGAGGGCCGCGACGCCCGAGGCATCGTCGATGAAGGGAACGCCCTGGCTCTCCAGCGCCGCGCGGGCGAGCGGCGGAATCTTCGCCACCATGCCGGTGCCTTCCCAGGGCGGGTACTCCAGCGAGAGCGCGCGCACGCCCGGCCGCCGCCGCGAGAGCGCGGAGACGGCGGCGGAGAGGCCTGCGTTGGCCGCCGCGTAGGAGGTCTGCCCGGCGTTGCCGAAGCGCCCGGCCCACGAGGAGATGGCGACGACCGCGCGCAGCGGGTCCTGCGCGGTGGCGAGGACGGCGCCCCAGAAGCCGGCCAGCTTGGTGGCGAGCACGCGCTCGACGGAGTCGTCCGGCGCATCGGCCGCGGCGCCGTCCTCGGCGATGCCGGCGGCGTGGACGACGGCGGTGAAGCCGCCCAGCGCGGCGCGGGCGGCATCCAGCGCCGCGCCCGCGGGACGAGTCACGTCCCACTGCACGAACACCGCGCCCTCCGGCACTGCATCCGGCGCGCTGCGGCCGGCCAGTGCCACCTTCGCGCCCTTGTCGAGCAGCGCCTGGGCAAGCTTGAGGCCGATGCCGCGGGTGCCGCCGGTGACCAGCACCACGTCGCCCTCGCCGATCTCCACCGGCTGCGCGGAGGCCGCCGGCCGCAGCTCCTCTTCGAAGCGGCTGCCCTCCGCCCAGCGGACCTGCGCCACCGCGTTGCCCGAGCGCAGCTCGGCGAACAGCGCCTGGGCCATGGCAGCGGCCCCGTCCTCGAGGCGCAGCTCGACGCACTTCACCAGCTCGCCGCTGCGCTCGCGGGCGAGCGCCTTGACGTAGCCCCCGAGCGCCGCGTCGATCTCGTCCGCGCCGGGCGTCGCCAGGACCAGCATGCCTCCCGCGGCGCCTGCGGCCTGCGCGCGGGCGAGGCGGTGCGCCTGCAGCACCGCCTCGAATCCCGGAGCCAGCTCCGATTCCGCGCGGCTCAGCGGCGAGAGGTGGATCACTCCGCCCGTGCCGGTGAGCGGATCGCCCGGCTCGCCCAGCACCGCCTCGACGCCCGCATCGTCGAGGAGCCTGACCAGCGCTTCCGCCACGCCGAGCGCGTCGCGGGTGACGAGCAGCCTGCGCGGAAGCGGGCTCTCCGCGGGGGGCGGACCGGGAAGCTGCGCCTCCACCCAGGCCGGCGAAAAGCGCAACAGCTCGCGCCCCTCGCTCGCCACCTCGCCGAGGAGCTGCGAGAAGACCGGTGAGATCGGCGCGGGCGGCTGCGCCACGGCGCGCGCCACGTGATCGACGACGTCCTGCACGGTGGTCTGCGGCCCGAGCAGGCTGCGCGGCAACCCGCCGGCGCCGGGGAACGCCTTGTTGATGTCTCCGTCCAGCTCCACCGTCATCAGCGAGTCGAAGCCGAGGTCCGACGCCAGCGTCTGCGCGGGCTTGATCGCCTCCACCGGGAACGCGCTGATCCGCGCCACCGAGGCGAGGATGGCGCTCGCCACGCGGCTCGCGGTGTCGGGGGCGGCCGGCTGAGGCGGACGGACCTTCGCTTCCGGCGCCGCGGGCGCGACCGGCGGAGCGGCCGGAGCGGGCCGCGCCGGAGCAGGCTCCGGCATCCGCGGAAGCTCAGGCACCGCCACTCCCGTGCGCCCGAGCGCGGCGGCCTGCTCCTCCAGGACCTTCGCTTGCTGCTGCAAGAGCGCCACCTGCTCGCGGAACAGCGCCACCAAGGGGTCCATCTTCGTCTCCTGCGTGGCAGAAGGGAGCCGGAGCGGCCCGGCGGGCTTCGCCGGCGGCTCCACCGCCCAGTACGCCTGCGTGTCGAGCGGCGTGGGAGGCAGCGTCAAGAGCGCCACTTCCCGTCCCTCGAAGAGGGGCGCCGCGTCGAAGTCGATGCCTGCAGCCCAGAGCTGTCCCAGCGCGAGCGCCAGCTGGGCAAGGCCGTCCTCGTCGCGCGCACAGAGCGCTACGCTCGCGAGCCGCTCGCCCTCCGGCAACGTGGCCCGGACGAACGAGGTGAGCACGCTGCCGGCGCCGACCTGCAGCCACACCCGCGCGCCGAGCGACGATGCGCTGCGCAGCGCGGAAACGAAGTCCACCTTCGCGGTGGCGTGGCGGACCCAGATCTCGCGCTCGTCGCCCGCGCAGGGCTTGCCGGTGATGGCGCTCACCACCGGCATGCGGAAGGGGCGGACGTCCAGGGCGGAGACCAGCTTCTCCATCGTCTCTGCCACGCCGCTCATCAGCGGCGAGTGGAACGCGTGCGACACCTCCAGCGGCGTCACCTGCACGCCCTGCGCGGCGAGCTTCGCGCAGGCGGCGCGCACTCCCTCGCTCGCGCCGGAGACGACCGTCTGCTCCGGGTGGTTGAGGTTGGCGACGACCACTCCGTCGATGCCGGAGAGAGCGGCGTCCACGGTGGCGCGGTCCGCGGCGGCGCTGGCCATGGCGCCGCAGTCGCGCAGGCCGAGGGCGGCCATGGCGAGCCCGCGCTGCGCCACCAGCCGCACGCACGCCTCGGCCGAGAGCGCTCCCGCCGCCGCCACGGCAGCGAATTCGCCCAGGCTGTGCCCGAGCGCCACGTCGCCCTGGACGCCCAGCTTCACCAGCAGCGCGTGCAGGGCCAGGCCCACCGCGGCCATCGCCGGCTGGCAGGCCTCGGTGGCCATGAGGCGCCGCTCCGCCTCCGGCGAAGGCTGCGCGTAGAGGAAGCTGCGCAGCGATCCGCCGAGCTGCGCGTGCAGGTCTTCGATGGAGTCGTCGAGGCGGTCCAGCTCCTCGCGGAAGGCGGGAAGCTGCTCGTACGCCTCGCGCAGAAGGCCCACTTTCTGCGCGCCCTGTCCGGGGAAGAGCAGGGCGAGCTTGCGCTCCGCGAAGGGTCCCTGCGCGAAGACCGCGCCGGGGCCGAGCTGCACGGGGACGCTCGGCGCGGGCGGCGCCATGCGGTCGGAAGCGCCGTCTCCGCGCTTCTCCAGCGCCGCGGCGCAGGCGAGAAGCTTCTCCGCCAGCGCCTCGAACGAGTCGGCCACCACCGCCAGCCGCGCATCGCCGTGCGCCCGCTGCGAGAGGGTGAAGGCGACGTCAGGCAGCTTCCGCCCTTCCCGCTGCAACAGCGGCAGGGCCTCCGCGAGCTGGCGCGCGAACTTGGCCACCACCGAGGCGCGCGAGCCGGCGACGAGCAGCAGCTCGGCGCGGGCCTTGCGCAAGGGCCGCAGGGCAAAGACCCTGGCGCGGCGCTCGGGAGCCTCCTCCAGCGCGAGGTGCGCGTTGGTGCCGCCGAAGCCGAAGGAGCTGACGCCGGCGCGGCGCGGATGCCCGTTCCTCTCCCAGGGCATCTCGCTGCGGGGCAGGTAGAAGGGCCCCGTGCCCAGCTCGAGGCGCGGGTTCTCCTCGCTCACCCCGGGCTGCGGCGGCAGCTTGCGGTGGTGCAGCGCCAGGGCGGCCTTGATCAGGCCCGCGATCCCCGAGGCGGACATCGTATGGCCGATGTTCGCCTTCACGCTGCCGAGCGCGGTCCGGGCGCCGTCGCGCGGCGTCCAGCCGGACTCCTCGAAGAGCTTGCGCAGGGCGCCCACCTCCACCACGTCGCCCACCGTGGTGGCGGTGCCGTGCGCCTCCACGTACCCGACCGTGGCGGGCGAGAAGCCGGCGTCCTTGTACGCCATCCGCAGCGCCTCGAGCTGCCCGCCCGGCCTCGGCGTCATCGGCCCCTCGGAGCGGCCGTCGTTGTTGGAGGCCGCGCCCTTGACCAAGGCGTAGATCCGGTCGCCGTCGCGCTGCGCGTCCTCGAGGCGCTTGAGGACCACCGCGCCCACGCCCTCGCCCATCACGAAGCCGTCCGCGTTGGCGTCGAAGGGCCGGCACTCGCCCTTGCGGGAGATGGCGCCGATGCGGCTGAACCCGACCAGGTTGTCCGGGAGCAGGTTCACGTAGACGCCGCCGGCGATGGCCATGTCCACCTGGCCCGCGCGCAGGTTGACGATGGCCTGCTGCGCGGCCACCAGCGCGGACGAGCAGGCCGCGTCCAGCGACAGCGCGGGGCCGCCCAGGTCGTAGGTCTGCGCCACGATGGCGGCGTTCATGTTGAGGAGGTTGCCCGCCATGGCGAACGCGCGCATGGGCACCACCTGCTCGATCATCGCGTCTCGCAGCTTCTCGCCGTCCTCCACGGCGCGGCCGAAGGCGCCGTCGAAGAGCTGCATCGCGCGCAGCCGCGAGACCACCAGCTCCTTGTGCTCGTTGGCGCTGGCGCCGATGAATACTCCGGTGCGGGCTCGCTCGTACGGCCGCCGCTCGTAGCCTGCGTCCTCCAGCGCGCAGCGCACGGTGTCGAGGAGCAGCCGGTGCTGGGGATCGGTGACCTGGATGCGGCGCGGGGCGATGCCGAAGTGGAGGGCGGCGAACTCGCGGACCTCGTCGTCCTCGAGGTAGGCGCCCTTGTCGATGTAGGCCTTGTCGGGAATCCGGGTACTGGGGTCGAAGAAGAGCCCGTGCTCCCAGCGCGAGGGCGGGATGGGCCGGAACGTGACGGTGCCCGAACGGATGAGCTCCCAGTAGCCGAGTGGGTCCCGGGCGCTGGGGAACTTGCACCCGAGCCCGACGATCGCGATGTCCAAACCACCTCCAGACTCCTGAAAAACCCGCCTCGTGTAAGGCCGTTTGATGCTTTACGTCAAGGAGAGTTCCGCCGGCCCGATCGACCTTTCGGCGCAGGGTGGCGGCCACCGCGCTATACGACTCCTCGCGATGAAAATTTTGCTGACCGGGGGTTCAGGTTTTTTGGGGTCCTACGTGGCCGAACAGCTGGCCTCCGCGGGCCATGGGGTACGCGCGCTGGTGCGGCCCCGAAGCGACAAGCGCTTGCTCGAGAGGTTGCCCGGGGTGGAGTTCGCACACGGCGCCATCGAGGACCGGGCCTCCCTCGATCCGGCGGTCGCCGGCGTCGATGCGGTGATCCACGTTGCCGGCATCGTGAAAGCCCGCAAGCCCGCGGATTTCTTCGAAGTCAACGCGCAGGGAACGCGCAACCTGCTCGACGCGGCGCTCTCGCGCGGGGGGCTCCGGCGGTTCGTCTACGTGTCGTCCCTGGCGGCGGTCGGACCGAGCCTCGACGGCACCCCGGTCCCCGACGACGCCGAGCCGCGACCCGTCACGCACTACGGCCGCAGCAAGCTGGAGGCGGAGCGCGAGGTGCTCTCGGCGAAGGATCGCATCCCGGTGACGGTGGTGCGCCCGCCGCTCATCTACGGCCCCCGGGACCGCGAGACGCTGGCCTTCTTCACCTCGGTGCGGAACGGCGTATTGCCGATGACCGGAGACGGCTCTAATACACTCAGTGTCGTATACGCAAGCGATTGCGCCGCCGCCATCGTCCAGGCGGCGACCGATCCGAACCCGCGCTCCGGGCGCACCTACTTCGTCGACGACGGCGCCGTGTACGTCTGGCGCGACGCCCTGGGCCGGATCGAGGAGGCGCTGGGGAAGCGGGCCTTCGTCCGCTTCGGCATGCCGCTCGGAGTGGTCAAGGTGGCCGCCGCCGCGACGCAGCTCTGGGGCAGGATGAGCGGCACCGCGCAGATGCTCACCCTCGACAAGGTGAACGAGCTCACCCAGCCGCACTGGGTCTGCTCCGGGGAAGGCGCGCGGCGGGAGCTGGGCTGGGCCCCTCGCGTGGACTGGGCGCAGGGAGTACAGGAGGCGGTGAAGTGGTATCGCGCGGAGGGCTGGCTATGAAATTCCACGAGGCAATCCTCTCGTCTGCTGCGTTCCGGGTGCGCATCGCGCTGGCGCTGAAGGGGCTCTCCTGCGAGTCCGCGCTCTACGACCTGCGCAAGAACCAGCACCTCACGCCCGAGTACCGCAAGGTGAACCCGATGCAGTCGGTGCCCGCGCTGGAGGTGGACGGAGCCACGCTCTTCGAGTCCATGGCCATCTGCGAGTACCTGGAGGAGACGCATCCGGAGCCGCCGCTCCTGCCTCGCGGAGCGGCCGATCGCGCCCGCGTCCGCGCCATGGCCCAGCTCGTGGCCTGCGACATCCACCCGCTCAACAACCTGCGCGTGCTCCGCTACCTCGCTCACGAGCTGAAGGCCGACGATGCGGCGCGCGACCGGTGGTACGCCCATTGGGTGCAGGAGGGCTTCACCGCGCTGGAGCTCGCGGTGTCCGAGCGCGGCCCCTTCGCTTTCGGGGAGGCGGTCACCCTCGCCGACGTGTTCCTCGTGCCGCAGATGGCGAACGCGCTCCGCTACAAGGTGGACGTCTCCGCGTTCCCGCGCGTCCGGCGCGTGTACGACGCGTGCATGAAGCTGCCGGCGTTTTCGAAGTCGCACCCCGACAACCGCGGGGCACAGTAGACATGGCGATGTGGCAGAAGTGCAGCATCTGCAAGAAGCCCATCGAGTACGGCGCGCAATACCTGAAGTGCGTGGTCTCGACCTGCAACCGCAAGCGGTTCCAGCTCTACTTCTGCTCGGGAGAGTGCTGGGACGCGCACAACCCCGACCAGAACCACCGCAACCCCGGCTACACCGAGCACGTCGCGCCCAGGGCGCCCTGACGGTTACGTCCCTGCCCCGACGTAACGTCTCGCCGGGCTTCGCGGACTCCTCCACATGGACGCCGCCGCCGACCTGCCGCGGGCCACCCGGCGCGAGTGGATTGGCCTGTGCGTCCTGGCGCTGCCCTGCGTGCTGTACTCGATGGATCTCACCGTCCTGAACCTGGCGGTGCCGAAGCTGGCCGCGCAGTTGCGCCCCGGCAGCATGCAGCTCCTCTGGATCCTCGACGTCCATGGGTTCGTGCTCGCGGGGACGCTCGTTCCCATGGGCACGCTGGGAGATCGCATCGGGCGCCGCCGCCTGCTGCTCTCAGGCGCAGCGGCGTTCGGCGTCGCCTCGGCGCTTGCCGCGTTCGCCACCAGCGCCGGCATGCTGATCGCGGCGCGCGCCATTCTCGGACTGGCGGCGGCGACCCTCGCGCCGTCGAGCCTGTCCCTGATCCGCGGCATGTTCGGGAACCCCGCGGAGCGGACGGTCGCGGTCGGCGTCTGGATCGCGAGCTTCTCGGCCGGGACCGCCATCGGGCCGCTCGCGGGAGGATTCCTGCTCGAGCGCTTCTGGTGGGGATCGGTCTTCCTCGCCGGCACCCCTGTCATGCTGCTGCTGCTCGTCCTGGGTCCCTTCCTGCTGCCGGAGTTTCGCGACCCGCACCCGGGGCCGCTGGATCCGATCAGCGCCGCGCTTTCGCTCGTGGCCATCTTCGCCGCCGTCTACGGGCTCGAGCGGATGGTCGAAGGCGGCGCCCCATTGCTGCCGGCGCTCTCCGTCTGCGCCGGTGCGGGCACGGGCTTCGTCTTCGTGCGCCGGCAGGCCCGGCTGCCTCACCCGCTGGTCGATCTCCGGCTCTTCCGCGCGCCGGCGTTCAACGCGGCGCTCGCGACGTACGCGCTTTCGGCCTTCGTGGGCCTGGGGATCTTCGTCTTCACCTCGCAATACCTGCAATGGGTACTGGGCTTCTCGCCGCTGCGGGCGGGCCTGTTCACCGCGCCGTCCGCGCTGGCGCTGATCGCCGGTTCGCTCCTCACGCCCATCGTCGCGCGGCGCGTCCGTCCCCGGGTGGTCGTGGCCGCAGCGCTGGCCGTGGCCGCCGCCGGCTTCGCCCTCCTCGGGCGGCTGCAGGCCGGCTCCAGCCTCGCGTTGTTCGTCGCAGGGGAGGTCGTCGATTCGCTGGGGCTCGCCGCCGTCTTCACGCTGGCCGCCGATCTGATCGTCGGCAGCGCGCCGGCCGATCGCGCGGGCGCTGCCGCCGCGCTGTCGGAGACGGGGTCGGAGCTGGGCGGCGCGCTCGGCATCGCGGTGCTCGGCAGCATCTTTGCCGTCGTCTACAGGGCCGGAATGGCGCGCGCCGGAAGCGACGCCGCCATCGCGGGCGACACGCTGGGCGCGGCATTGCGGATCGCGAAGGATCTTCCCGGGCCCGCCGGCGCGGCGCTGCTGCATGCGGCGCGAGAGGCGTTCGTGTCCTCGCTACGCGTGGTCTGCGGCATCGCCGCGATCATCTCCCTCGGCATGTCCACCGTCGCCCTGCTTTTCCTCGGCCGCCAGGGCACGGACGGCTCGCCGCGTAACCAGACCCGCCTCGCCGCCGTACCTGCCCCGGCAAGAGGATTCGAGGTCGACATGGCGATGGGAGGCTCGAAGGCAGGCGGGCGAAGCGGAACTGAACGCGCGGCGTGGGCGGTCTTGCCGCTGCGGCTGATGATCGGCTTCGGCTTCGCCGCGCATGGGTACGCGAAGCTTTCCCGGGGCCCGGCGAGCTTCGCCGCCATCGTCGCCGCGCTGGGCTTTCCGGCGCCGCTCTTCACCGCCTGGGCGACGTCGGTCCTCGAATTCGCGGGCGGGATCTTCCTCATGATGGGCGCGTTCGTGGCGCCGCTCAGCATTCCGCTTTCGGCGATCATGGCCACCGCCATGTTCGGAGTGCATTTCCGCTATGGCTTTTCCTCGATTCGCCTGAAGGCATTGACCGCCGCGGGCGCGGAGTTCGGGCCGGTCGGCTACGAGCTGAGCCTCGTCTACCTCGCGGGACTGGCGACGCTCGCCCTGGCCGGATCGGGTCCGCTCTCGATCGACCGCTGGCTCGAATCGAGGCGGCGTCAATTCGCCGCATCGAGCATCTCTCAATGAAATCGCAATCCTTCCCGCGGCGCGGCAGGAGCGGCCTTGTCCGACTCAGGTCGCACATGGCAGAGAACCGCGGGGAGGTGGCCATTGCGCTGCCATTTCGTCTGCCTTGCCGGCCTGCTCCTCGCGTGCAGCGGGCCATCGCCCAATCCCGCGCAACCCGCTCCCGACGCGGGTTCCGGGCTGCCGTACTCGATCGCCGCCGCCGAGCTTCCCCGCGGCCGCGAGCTGATTCCGTACTCCGCCAGCGTCACGACGTCGGGGCAGGCGCCGGCGGGACTGCAGTGGGTGGTCGCCGAAGGATCGCTGCCGGAAGGTCTCCGCCTGGACGCGGCAAGCGCCGGCGCCGTCGAGATCGTGGGCGCGCCGCAGCACGGCGGCACCTTCACCTTCAGCCTCGCGGCTGTGGCTCCCGACGGCAGGCGCGCCTTGCGCGAGTTCTCGCTGGTGATCGATCCGGCCATGTCCATCGAGGGCGTGCTCGCCGACGGCATCGAGGGCGAGCCCTACGCCGCGACGCTCACGTTGGTCAATTTCAACGGCCCGCCCGTCCAATGGTCCGCCGTTCCGGGGACGCTGCCCCCGGGCCTGGTTCTCGAAGGGCATGGAGCATCCGCGACGCTCACCGGAACTCCGCCGGCGGGGCGGTTCGACTTCAGCGTCAGCGCCGAGGATGGCGACGGCGAGCGGACCGGACGGCTCCTCCACCTCTTCGTCCGTTCCTCGCTCAGCATCGCCGGCTCGCCTCCCGCGAACGGCGTCGAGTCCGTCCTGTACGACGCCAATCTCCAGGTCCGCGGAGGCACCGGCGCCGGCTACCACTGGCACCTTTCCGGCGCGCCTCCTCCGGGAATCGCCCTGAGGAACGCGGAGGGTTCGAGCGTCGAGTTGATCGGCGTGCTCACCGCTTCCGGCCCCTGGTCCTTCGCGGTCGGCGTCACCGACGACTACGGCGGCTCCGCCGAGCTTCCGCTCACCATCTCCGTCGCGCCGCGCCTGCAACTGGTGACCGGCGGCTTCCCCTCCGGCCTCTTCGGCGCGGAGTACAGGGCAACCGCGTCCGCGACCGGCGGCAGCGGCGCCGGCTACCGCTGGTCGGTCATCTCGGGAACGCTGCCGCCGGGTCTGACCCTGACGGCGGACGGAGCGACGGCCACCATCGCCGGCAGGCCGAGCGCGGTGGGGTCGTTCGACTTCACCCTCTGGCTGGTGGTCTCCAGCGTGGAAGAAGCGACGCTGCCGGTGCGCATCACCATCGCAGAAAACCCGCCTGCCATCCTGACCGGCGCGCTGCCTTCCGCCACCTGGGGCGTCGAGTACGCCGCGAGCGTCTCCGCCCGATCGAACGCCGGCGGCCCGCCTCGGTGGCGGTTGACCGCCGGCTCCCTGCCGCCCGGCCTGACGCTGTCGGCGGGGGAGGGGACGGCCGCGTCCATCGCGGGAACGCCGAAGCAGCGCGGCACCTGGGAATTCACCCTCGCGTTTTCCGACGCCGGCGGCACCGCGTCGGCCAGCTACGCCGTCGAGGTGGGCGCGCTTCCGCGCCTGGAGGTGCTGGCGCGGACCCTCGGCCCGGCGCGCGCGGGGCGGGCATATTCGGAACGCATCGCCACCTCCGGCGCGCAGGGAAATCCGAGCTGGCGGATCGAGGATGGACAGCTTCCGCCGGGTCTGAGCCTCGCCGTGGACGGCGCCGGCGCCGCCGTGGCGGGGACGCCCACGCAGGAGGGCTTCTACCGCTTCGCGCTCCGCGCGGACGACGCGGCGGGCACCGCGCTGCAACGGTTTGCCATCCACGTGGCGGCCGACCGGTTCTGGGCCGCGATGGCGCACACGCCGTCGTTCTCCGGCCCCTGGGCCATGACCGTGCGCGACCTGGGCGGGGCGACGCCGGGCCCCGCCATCGATCTGCTGACCGACATCGTCTCCGGCGACCTGGATGGCGTTCATGACCTCCAGTTCTCGCCCGAGCCCTCCTTGTTCACGTTCAGCGCCGGCGACCTGGACCAGAAGACGCTCTACCTCGCGGATCTGCGCGGGACGCCCAGGGTCATGAAGCTCGGGGGCAGGATCCGGGGAGATCGAGGGTTCCCGGTGCGCTGGTCGCCGGACGGCAGGCGGTTCGCCTACGCGACCGAGCCGTTCAGGGATTCATTCCAGTTCTATCATTTCATCATGAACGCCGACGGGTCTCCGGTTGCGACCCCCCTCCCCGCAATCCCCTGCGAGTACCAGGGCGTGTGGTCGCCCGATTCGACCCGCTATGCGGTCGCGTCCACCGACGGCACCCGGATCTTCGTCGCCGACGGAACCACCACCCGCACCGTGGAGCTGTCGCCCGTGCGCGGCATCTTCCCCGGCGTGGTCGCCTGGACGCCGGACTCGGCAGGCCTCGTGTTCAGCGGGCGGGACGACGGAACCCATCCGGTGAGGGCGTACCATCTCGATCTCGGCGGCGACCCCGCGCAGGTTCTTGCCCTCACGCCTCCGGGCGTGGACCTCAACTTCAACCTGTTCGAGAGCTCCCCGGACGGCGGCAGCCTGAAAGCGATCGACGGCGGCGGCAAGGCCTGGGTGGTCGATCTGCGCAGCCCCCAGCTCGAGCTGGCGCGGCCGGTCGGCGACGCCTGGATCGCGGTTCGCTGGTCGCCGGACTCCCGCCAGCTTGCGCTGGTGCGCGACGTGACCCGCACGCAACTGGCGGCGATCGACCGCGGCGAGATCGGCCGTTCTTCGCCGGTCGTCCTTGCGGAGGTGGATGTTCCGCTCCTGTTCGCGAACTGGACGCCGGACGGCGAGCGGCTCCTCTACGGGACGGACGCCGGCGTCTTCGCCATCCCCGCGGGCGGCGGCGCTCCGGACCTGCTCCTGCAGCAGGTGCCGGGCGGATACCAGTATGCGTGGCTTTCGGCCCCGGCGCCGAAGCTCATCCACGTCTCCGGCGCGGGCCTCCTCTCCGCCATCGACGTGAGCGCTCCTTCGCCGAGGACGCCGGTCGTGCTCGACGGGACCCCGGGCATCAGCCAGTTCCTGCTCGCGCAGGCTCGCAAGGCGGTCGTCTACTTCCGCTTCGGAAGCGGCGGCGCGCCGGGCAAGGTCTGGATGGTCGACCTGGCCGGCCCGACGCCCGCGCCCCCCGCGGAGCTGCTCGACTTCGGCGCCGGCCTCGTCGAGTACGCCGTCTCGGAGTGACTACGCGGCGATGTCGCGGTCGGGGAGGAGCCTGGCGATGGCATCGCGCAGGTCCTTCACGGTGCGGATGCGGGACAGCTCCTCGTCGGGGATGCGGACGGAGAGCTTCTCCTCGAAGTAGCTGACCAGCTCCATCACGGCCACCGAGTCCATGCCCAGGGTGGCGATCGCCGTGTCGGCCTTGAGATCCGGCAGCCTCCGGTTGTCCACCTCGAAGGCGGCCTGCTTGAACATCTCCAGCACGTCGATCCTCTCGGCCATCAATCGATCCTCTTCAGCGAGTACTGCGCCAGCGACTGGTAGTGCTTCTCGAACCCGCGCACGCAGGTGGAGAGGTACCGGTCGTAATCCTCGAAGACCTTGTCGCCCCACTGGGCGCGGATGCGCGCCTCGTTCTTGCGCAGGCGGTCGCGCCAGTGCCAGGTGGTCTTCATGTAGTCG
>DATDMU010000465.1:0-4007 GCA_036518615.1 Myxococcales bacterium | reverse complement strand
CTTCGTCTCGTCTCCAATGCTCCGGCCTTGCGGCCTCCGCCCGTCGCGGGCCAAGCCCGCTCCTCCGTAGAACCGCGCCGTCCGAATCCACGAAGGCACGTATTCCGGCGCGTCCTTCTGGAAGAAGCTCTTTCCCGCGATGCCGTCGGGATATCGCGTCAGCACCACCGGGCGGTCGCGCAGCCAGGGCAGGAGCCACGGCGATATGGCCCGATAGTATTCAATCAGGTCGCCCTTCGTGTATCCCTCCTCGGGCCAGAACACCTTGTCGAGGTTCGTGAAGGCCACCTCGCGCGACACCGGCGCGGGCGGCGGCTCGCCCGGGGCCATGCACTCTTCCGGCGCCTTGTCGGTGCGGAAGCGCAGGAAGGTGGGCTGGCGCAACAGGCCGTCCTCGGTGATCTCCCTGTAGCGCACCTCCACCACGAGCTTCGGCTGCACCCAGGTGTTGCCGCGCCCGGCGGGAACCGGCCCTGCGCAGGGCGGCTTCGGCAAGCGCAGCGCGTCCAGCTCGGCGCGCGCCGCGATCAGCTCCTTCTCGCTGAAGCCGCCTCCCACCTTGCCCACGTAGACCAGCCCCTCAGGCTTCTGCACCGCCACGTGCACCGAGCCGAAACCGGTCCGCGATCCTTCGGCCTTGGTGAAGCCGACCACCGCGAAATCCCCCACCCTGTCCACCCGGACCTTCTGCCAGTCGCGAAATCGGCCGCCGCGATACGGCGACTGCGCTCGCTTGGCCACCATTCCTTCCAGCCCCAGCTCGCGCACGCTGGCGAAGAGCGCGCGGCCGTGACCCTCCACGTGGTCCACCGCGCGCAGCGGCCCCGCAGACGGAATCAGGCGGCGCAAGAGCTTCTTGCGCTCGAGCAGCGGGAGCGGGCGCAGATCGAAGTCCTCGAAGGCGAGCAGGTCGAAGAGGAACAGGGTCGCGGGCAATTCCAGCGCGGCGCGCTCCACGTCGCGCGGCGCGGTGAGGAGCGCCCGCTTCTGCAGGCGCTGGAAGACGGGGCGGCCGGTCTCGTCGAGCACCACGATCTCCCCGTCGGCGACGAAGCGGTCGGCGGGAATGCGCAGGAGCGCGCGAGCCAGGTCGGGAAAGACAGAGGTCGCGTCGGCGCCGCGCCGGTAGAGGATGCGCGGCCGCGTGCCGTCGCGGGCGGCGATGGCGCGAAACCCGTCGTACTTCAGCTCGAAGAGCCAGGCCGCGTCGTCGAACGGGTCGGTGCGCGTCTCCGCCAGCATCGGCTGCACGTCTTCGGCCAGGACGGTCCTCCGCGGCGCTCCCAGCCGCTCGCAGGCTTCGCGAAACTCCCTGGCGCGCGCGCCGGCCTCGCGCACTTCCTCGACTTGCAGCCCGGAGAGGATGGAGGTGTCGTCGTAAGGGGACGCGCTGCCGCGGCGCACGTGGGCGTCCCCCGTCTCCTTGAGCAGCAACCATTCCTTTCCAGTTTCGCCCTTGATCCGGACCAGCGACCACATCCCTTTCAGCTTGAAGCCCCGCAGCTCGAACAGCAGCTTGCCGGCCTTGACCCCCTCGCGCGGATCGCCCACCGGCCGCCACTGGCCGCGGTCCCAGACGATCATCGGCCCGGCGCCATACTCGCCCTCGGGAATCACGCCCTCGAAGTCTGCGTACTCCACCGGGTGGTCCTCGGTCTGCATCGCCAGCCGCTTCTCGGCCGGGTCAGGGTGCGGCCCGCGCGGCACCGCCCACGACTTGAGGACGCCGTCCCACTCCAGGCGCAGGTCGTAATGCATGCGCGTCGCGGCGTGCTTCTGCACCACGAAAATGCCCGGCCGCGTTTCGCCCGAGCCCATCGGCTCCGGAGTGCGATCGGGCGACCGCTTGCGCCGGTACTCGTCCAGGAAGTTGGACATTTCCGCGGGGAGGTTATCATCGCCTGCCATGCGGCCACTTGCGACCGGGACCATTTCCTTCGGGCTGGTCTCCATACCCGTGAAGCTCTACTCGGCCACGGAATCCTCGGCGGCCATCTCCTTCAACATGCTGCACGCGAAGTGCGGCGGCAGGGTGAAGCAGCAGTACATCTGCCCGCGCGAGGACAACGTGGTGGTGCCGCGGGACGAGATGATCAAGGGCTACGAGTTCGCCAAGGACCGCTACGTCACCTTCACGCCGGACGAGCTCAAGGCGCTGGAGGAGAAGGCCACCCAGCAGATCGAGATCGCGGAGTTCGTGCCCAGCGAGAGGATCGATCCGGTCTATTTCGACAAGCCGTACTACCTGGGGCCGGAGAAAGGGGCAGACCGCGCCTACCGGCTGCTGGCGGAGGCCATGCGCCGCAGCGGCAAGACGGCGCTGGCCCGCTACGCGGCGCGGGGCAAGCAGTACCTGGTGCAGATCCGCCCGCTGCCCGAGGGCGGCCTGGTGATGCAGACGTTGATGTACGCGGACGAGGTGCGCTCGTTCAAGGACGTGGAGGTGGAGCCGGGCGAGGTGAAGGAGCCGGAGCTCGCCCTGGCGCAGCAGATCATCCAGCAGATCTCCACCGACGAGTTCAAGCCGGAGAAGTACAAGGACGACGTGCGCGCCCGCATCCACGAGCAGATCCAGCGCAAGGTGGAAGGCCAGGAGATCCAGCTCGACGAGCCGGCGCGTCCGCAGACGCAGATCATCGATCTGATGGAGGCGCTCAAGGCGTCGCTGGCCGCGAAGGGCCTTGCGCCCGCGCCGCAGCAGGCGGCCGAGTCCGCTCCTGCTTCGGAAGAGCGCAAGCCGGCCAAACGCGCCGCGCGCGAGCCCAAGGCGGAGAAGAAGGCTTCTTCCAAGAAGTAGGCCGGCATGCCATCTTCGCTCGCGATGAGCGGCTATGGCGCGCGAGAGGTGGCGAAGATGCTCGGCCTCTCCGTCGGTCAGGTGCGCGCGTACGTGAGGGCGGGCTTCCTCGAGCCGTCGCGCGGGCCGCGCGGCGAGCTGCGCTTCTCCTTCCAGGACCTGGTGCTCTTGCGCACGGCGCAGGGGCTGGTGTCGGCGCGCATCGCGCCGCGGCGGGTGCGCAGCGCGCTGCGAAAGCTGCGCCAGACGCTCCCCGAAGGGCGGCCGCTGCGCGGCGTTCACATCCGCGCCGAAGGCGACCGCATCGTGGTGGGCGACGGGCGCGCGTCGTGGAGTCCCGAGTCGGGGCAGATCCTCTTCGACTTCGAGGCGCGCGACCTGGCGCGCAAGGTGACTCCGCTGCAGCTCCGCGCGCGCGGCGGCGACGCGTCCGACTTCTACGAGCGCGCCTGCGACCTGGAGGAGACCGCGCCGGACGAGGCGCGCGACGCGTACCGGCGCGCGCTGGAGCTGGACCCTTCGCATGCGGACGCGTGGGTGAACCTGGGGCGGCTCTTGCACGAGGCGGGCGACCCGCGGGCCGCCGCAGGGCACTACAGGCGCGCGATCGAGCTGCGGCCCGACGACGTGACGGCGCTGTTCAACCTGGGCGTGGCGCTGGAGGACCTGCGCATGCCGGAGGAAGCGATGCTCGCCTACCGGACCGCGCTCGCCGCCGACCCGGGCTGCGCCGACGCGCACTACAACCTCGCGCATCTCTACGAGGCGCGCGGCGACGCCGCGGGCGCGCTGCGGCACCTGCGCACCTACCGCAAGCTGGTGCAGGCGTGACCGTCCACGTCGGAACCAGCGGCTACCAGTACGAGGCGTGGAAGGGAAGCTTCTATCCGGAGGATCTCTCCGCGAAGAAGATGCTCGCGTACTACGCGGAGCGGCTCGACACCGTCGAGATCAATTACTCGTTCTATCGAAGGCCGACCGCGAAGATCCTCGACGGCTGGGCAGCGCAGGTCCCCGATCGGTTCCGGTTCGCGCTCAAGGCCTGGCAGCGGATCACGCACCAGAAGCGGCTGCGCGACGCGGAGGAACTGGTCTCGTCGTTCGCCGAGGCCGCCCGCGCGCTGGGGCCGCGGCTCGCGCCGGTGCTCTACCAGCTTCCCCCCAACCTCAAGGCCGACGTGCCGCTGTTGCGCGACTTCGTCAACCAGCT
>DATDMU010000464.1:0-25807 GCA_036518615.1 Myxococcales bacterium | reverse complement strand
CATGCCGCGCGACTGGGTCACCGCCAGCCGGCAGGAGTAGGCGCCGGGGCAACTCACCACGTCGGAGATGGTGGTCGCTCCGCTGCGGGCAAGGCCCACCTCCGAAAGCGCGGCGTGCAGCGACGCCAGGTGCGCGCGCCGAACGAAGCGCAGGAGGATGTTCTGCTCCAGCGTGGTGCGCGCCTCCCGCTCCTCGCTGAACTCCTCGCTGAGCCCGGCCAGCGCGCGAAACTGCGCTGCGGTGAGATCGCCCAGCGGCGCGCGCACGGTGACGGCCACGTATTCGGGGTCGCGCTGCGCGCGCACGTTGGTCCGCGCGAACTCCTCCAGGCCGGGCCGGGGCAAGCGGAGCTGCGGCGAGCGCGCGCTCCGCGGCGGCGCCGCGTCCGTCACCTGGAAGCGGTGGTACACGTGCTTGCGCTCCTCGAGGTACTGGCGGAGGAACTCGTCCGGCCCCAGCTTGTCGACCACGAACTTGAGCCGCGCCTTGTGGCGGCGCTCCCGGTCGCCGGTGCGGTTGAACACGCGCACCACCGCCTCGCAGATCTCGATCACCTCCTCGGCAGGAGCGAACTCGTGGGCGAGGATGCCGGCGCGCCGCAGGGTGGAGAGGCCGCCTCCCAGGGTGACGCGGAAGCCGGGCTTGCCGTCGCGCAGGCGCGCGAGCAGGCCCACGTCGTTGAAGGAAGCGCCCACGCAGTCGGTGCCGCAGCAGCCCCCGAAGGCGATCTTGAACTTGCGGGGCAAGGACGACGAGAGCGGGCCGCGGAGCAGGTGCCGGGTGACGGCCTCCGCCCACGGCGTGGTGTCGAACGGCTCCAGCGCGGAGGCGCCTGCGTGCGGGCAGGTGGTGACGTTGCGCACGGAGTTGCCGCACGCCTCGCGGGTGGTGAGCCCCGCGGTGGCGAGCAGCGCGAGCGCCTCGTCGGTCTCTGCCAGCCGGACGAAGTGGAACTGCACGTTCTGGCGGGTGGTGACGTGGCCGCGCCCGGTCGAGTAGCGCTCGGCCACCTCTCCCAGCGCGCGAAGCTGCGCAGGCGTCAGCACGCCCTGCGGGATCTTCACCCGCACCATCATCGCGTCGCCGTCCTGGCGCTGGCTGTAGACGCCGTTCACCAGCCGGAACTGCTTCCACGCGTCGGGCGCAAGCTCGCCGCGCTCGAACCTGCCCAGCTTGTCCACGAAGGCGTCGAGGTCGGCCTCGGCGGCGAAACCGAGCCTGGTCGGACCGAGGGTCCTCTCATCGAGCAACGGCATCTGGACCTCCTGCGAAAGCGGAAGCAAAGGCGGACGAGAGCTGCGCGGCGAGCGCGACGGTGGCGCCGATCACGATGATGCCGGGCCCCTCGTCGTCGGGCGCATCGGGCAATGCGGAGAGCGTCCCTCGCCAGGACGCGGCCTCGGCGTGCGACACGGAGAAGAGCACCGCCGCGGGCGTGCCGGGCTGCCAGCCCCGCTCGAGCAGCAGCGCGGACGTGGCGCTGCGGGTGGCGATGCCCATCAGGATGACCAGCGTCGCCGACCCGGGCTGGAGCGAGCGCAAGACCGGCGCGTACGCCTCTTCCGCGTGCCCGGAGACCACCACGAATGCCGCGGAGAGCCCGCGGTGGGTGACGGGAATTCCGCACAGCGCCGGCGCCGCGACGGCCGCCGAGACTCCGGGCACGATCTCGCAGGGAACGCCCGCCGCGGCAAGCGCCAGCGCTTCCTCTCCGCCGCGGCCGAAGACGAACGGGTCGCCGCTCTTCAGCCGCACCACGCGCTCTCCGCGCAGCGCCCGGCGGATCATCACCCGCTCCAGCGTCCGCTGGTCGATCGAATGCCTGCCCGCGCGCTTGCCCACCCAGGCGTGCACCGCCTGCGGCGCGTAGCGGAGCGCGGCATGGTCGACGAGCGCGTCGTAGAGCACCAGGTCCGCCGCGCGCAGGCGGTCCACCGCGCGCAGCGTGAGCAGCTCGGGATCGCCGGGACCGGCGCCGACGAGGGAGACGAAGCCGGTCATGCGACCTCCTTGTAGAGCCGGTTGAGCGCGCGCAGGAGCAAGGGGCGCCGGTCCGCGATGGGAACGCCGGCGGCTTTCCACTGCGCGCGAAGGTCCTCCGCCGCGCCGACCCAGGCTTCCAGGTCGTCCGGAAGCACCGCCTCCAGCGCCTGGCGCAAGAGGCCCGCCAGCGCGGGAGCGCGCCCGTCGGTCGAGACCGCGAGCGTGATGCCCGCCTTGCGCACCGCGCCGCCCAGGTACGCGCTGGCGGAATCGGTGTCGTCCACGGCGTTGACGAAGACGAGGCGCTTTTCCGCGGCGCGCGCCACCTCGAGGTTCACCGCGGGCGGCGCGGCGGCGATGGCGAACCACTTGCCGTCCAGATCGGCGGGCTCGAAGGCGCGCTCGAAGCGCTGCACGCCGTCGCGGAGCAGGCGCGGATCGAGCCGCGGCGCCACCACCGTGACGCGGGCGCCGGCGGCGAGCAGCGCGTCGATCTTGCCGGACGCCACCTTGCCGCCGCCGACCAGCAGGACGAGACGGCCACGAAGGTGCAGGAAGACGGGGTACAGCTCCACGGAACGCTCCTTGCCGAAGGATCAAGCCGGACGGGAAACGCCGGGGGCAGGGAGCGATGGGCGTCAGGAAGTCGCCGTCAGCTCACGCGCGCGCCCGGCAGGAAAGGCCGGAGCGTCGACAACACGCGCAGTGGCTGGCAAAGCGAATCGACATCGTCTGCAATGGATAATCGAGAAAACCGCGAGCTGTCAAGCCGGGCAGCCCGGATTCAGCCCGCAAGCTCCTTGACCATGCGCCTCCGCAGCGCCTCGTCGGGCAGCCGGCCCAGCCCCGCCCCGACGTCGTCCGCCATGTGCGCGGGATTGGAAGTGGCCGGAATGGGACAGGTCACCGCCGGGTGTCCGAGGATGAACTTGAGGAAGATCTGCGCCCAGCTCGTGCAGTCGATGTCCGCGGCCCACGAAGGGAGCGGACGCTTTCGCGCATCGGAAAAGAGCGAGCCGCCCTCGAAGGGCCGCATCACCAGGACCGCCACGCCGTTGTCCGCGCAGGCGGGCAGGAGCCGCTCCTCCGCCTCGCGCACCCCCAGCGAATAGGGGAGCTGGACGAAGTCCGGCTTCTCCGAGCGGACGATGGCCTCGAGGTCCCCGAAGGCGGAGAGCGAGTAGTGGGTCACGCCCCAGTAGCGGATGGTGCCCGCCTCCTTCCACGCCCGCAGCGTAGGGACGTGCGTGCGGAAGTCGACCAGGTTGTGGACCTGCATGAGATCGACGTGGCCGAGCTTCCTGATGGAGTCGCGCATCTGCGCGATGCCCTCGTCCTTGCCGCTGGTCCACACCTTGGTGGCGAGGAAGGCGCGCTTCTGCAGCCCGAGGTCACCGAGCACCTCGCCCACCGTGGTCTCGGAGCGGCCGTACATGGGCGAGGAGTCGATCACGCTTCCGCCCGCGTCGAAGAGCGCGCGGACCACAGCGAGCAGGGCCGAGCGCTCCGCAGTGTCGAAGGTGCGCCAGGTGCCCATGCCGATGGCGGGCAGCTCCTCTCCGCTGCGTGGAATGCGACGCGTGCGCATGCGAGACTTCGCCAAGGAACCTCCCGCCAGAAGCGCGGCGGCGGATGCCGCCGTTCCGAGAAGCCGCCTGCGCGAGAACTTCTGCATCATCGCCGGATCCGGCTGAGCAGGTCGGCCACTTCCTTCTCCACCTGCCGCTGCGACGGAACCACCGGCCTCGAGCGCGCCCGGCGGGCGGCGAGCAGGCGCCGGGGAAGTCGCCATGCCTGCGCGCCGTCGAGCGGCCTCACGGGAACGAGGTTGAGGAGCAGCATCACGCCGTTGCGGCGGGTGAACGCGTCGTGCAGGTCGGCAGGCATCGCCACCCGAAGCGCAACGATGAGGACGGCAAGCTGGGCGAGAACGCCGGACAGCGCGATGACCGACCGGCGGACGCCCGACGCCTCGCCCTCGCCGAGAAGCTCGCCGCCGAGCGCGTGCAGCATCACGCCGGAGACGCGCAACCTGGTGCCGGCGGTGGCGAGCAGGTGGCCGAAGACGTGCGCGGCGATGAGCAGCGCGTAGCCGAGCAGGAGCAAGGGATGCGGCTGCGCGGCGCAGAAGAGGAACGCGCCGAGCGGCAGGCTCCAGTGCAGCCGGATGGGACCCATGCGCAGCATCGCTTCAACCCAGGGTGGGAACCGGACTCGACCTTCCTCCTGCGGGGAATGCCTCGGTGAACGTCTGGACTGTAACCAGCTCGTCATGACGATGCGTGAACGCCGTCTCCTTGCGGAAGAGCGATGCGTCCACCACCAGCGGATACTTGATGTGCGCCAGCGCCGCCCTGGAGAGCCGCGGCAGCCCGGCGCGGCCCAGCAAGAGCGCCAGCACCGCCTCCGGCAAGGGCAGCGCGATCCGCCGCGCCTCGCTGACGATCACGCTGAGCGGCAGCGGCTGCGGACCTGCCACGTTGAAGATGCCGCGCAGGCGCGCCTCCAGCGCCGTCACGATGGCGTCGGCCGCATCGTCCTCGTGCATGAACTGGAAGAGCGGGTCGAAGCCCAGCACCATGGGGACGAAGCGCCCGGTGAGGAAGCTCGCCAGGGTTCCGTGCCCCGAAGGCCCCAGCGTGTAGCAGACGCGCAGCACCGCCGTCTGCAGCGCCGGCAGCCGCCAGAGGGCATTGGCGGCGTAGAGGTCGGCGGCCACCAGATCGGCCAGCTCCGGATAGCTGCCCAGCTCCTGTGGCGGCTCGGCCTCGGTGTGGTAGAGGGGCGCGTCCGGCCCGGCGCCGTAATAGGTGTGCCGGCCCACGAACACGAGCTGCTCGACGCCGTGAGCGGCGCAATGCTCGAACACCGCGCGCGTGCCGCCCAGGTTCACGCGGTAGCGCTCCTCGGTGTCGGTGGTCAGCGCGGTGACGGTGGCCATGTGCACCACCGCCTGCGGCCGGTGCTTGCGGAACACGTCCTCCGCGGCGCGCTTGCGGATGTCCACGGAGTGCAGCTCGATCTCCTTCGGGGCCGCGGGCCAGCCGCGCGGGTCGATGCCGATGACCTGGTGCCCCTTTGCGAGAAGGCGCACCGCCACCTTGCGCGCGAGCAGTCCCGCGATGCCGGGGATGAGCACCTTCACCTTCGCCCCCTTTCGATGAGCTGCGCGATGCGCTCCTTGACCAGCGCCACCGAGCGCTGCGCGCTGACGTCGTCCTCCGAGCCGGTGCCGGTCAGGTGGACGGGCTCGCCGAAATGGATGGAGAGCTTCGCCGGGCGCGGCAGCGGCAAGAGCCAGGGCGTGACCGGCAGGTAGGGCATGCCGAAGAGCTTCCCCAGCCTGTAGAGATTGGCCACGGTGGGAATGGCGTCGCCGCCGCCGATGAAGGCGAAAGGGATCACCGGGGTGCGGGTCAGCTCGGCGAGGCGGACGAATCCGCTGCCGAAGTCCACCAGCGAGAGGCGGTCCTTCCACAGCTTGGCGGTGCCGCGCGCGCCTTCGGGAAAGACGAGCAGGAGGCGGTCGTCCTCGAGCAGGCGCTGCGCGTGCTCGGGCAGGCCGGTGAGATGTCCGCAGCGCGACGCCCAGACCGAGGCGAAGGGAACGCGGTTGATGAACTTCTCCGCCATGCCCTGCGCGAGCCGCGGCGGCTCCAGCTCGAGAAAGCAGGCGGCGATGACCATGGCGCCGTCGAGCGCGACGCCTCCCGAATGGTTGCCCACCAGCATGGCGCGGCCGCGGGCGGGGATGTGCTCGAGGCCGAAGCAGCGCACCTCGAAGTAGTTGCGGTAGAGGAATGCGAGGGCGCGCATGGCGACGCGCAGGTGCCACCTGGAAATGCCGTAGCCGTCCACCCCGCGGGCATCGAAGGGCAGCTCCAGCCGGTCGACGCGCGCGGAGATCTCGTCGGCGGGCATGGCCGCGAACATTACAGGAGTGCCATCGCTCCGCACAGGAGGGCGACGCCGAATGTGAGCCACGCCACCTGATCGCCCACCTCTCCGGTGTGCAGCGCGCGCAGCGCGCGCGCGGCGGGTGTCCAGATCGCCGCGACGAAGGAGCGGACCGGTCCGGGCAGCCGCTTGCGTCCGAGCGTCAGCGCCGCAAGCGCCAGCGCGCAGAGCACCGTCTGCGCGGAGTGCAGGAGGCCCGGCCCGATCGGTTCGGGCGGCGGCGGAGCCGGCTGTGCCGCGGGCGCGCCGTCGAGCACCTGCGCGGCGAACGCGTGCGGGTCGAGCATGCGCGCCGCATCGCGGCCCGCGGCCTCTGGCGAGAGGGCGAACGAGGCGAAGGCCAGCGCGAGGAGCAGGAGCGCGGGAGACCACATCGTCCAGGCGATGGTGCCCGGCTCCGTCTCCGGCTCCTCGTCGGGCTCTCCGCCGCCGGGAGCGTCGGCCTCGCGCGGGCCCCAGCCGAGGAAGATGCGGCCGCACGCGCGCAGCACCGCTGCGCCGGTGACCACCGAGGAGACGGCCAGCGCGGCCCGCGCGACGGGGTGATGTTCGAGCGCGTGATGGAGGAGCGACTCGCCGAGGAAGAGCGCGGTGGGCGGCGCGCCGGCGAGCAGCACGCCGCCGAGCGCGAAGAGCGCGCCCAGCCAGGGGAGCCCGCGGCCGCGCCCCTGCAGCTGCAGCTCGTCCACCGAATGAAGCCGGTGCAGGAGCATGCCGGCGCAGAGGAAGAGCGAGGCCTTCACGCAGCCGTGGCCCACGACGTAGAGGCCGGCTCCGGCGTATGCCCCGGGGTCGAGCAGCGCGACCCCGCAGAGGATCGCGCCGGAATGGCTGACGGTGGAGAACGCGAGCAGCCGCTTGAGGTGCCGCTGCGCATAGCAGAGCGCGGCCCCCACGAGGCAGGTGGCGACGCCGAGGACGAGAAGCGAGGGGCGGACGCCCGCGAGCGGCGTCGCGAAGAGCGCCCCGTTCAGGCGCGCCACCGCGTAGAGGCCGGCCTGCACCATCGCCCCGGAGAAGATGATGCACGCAGGCGTCGGAGCGGAGGCGTGCGCGTCGGCGAGCCAGAAATGGAACGGCACGACGGCGGCCTTGACGAGAAAGCCGGTGCAGACGAGCGCGAACGCGACCAGCACCAGCGCGTCGCGCTGCCCGGAGAGCATGCGGGCCATCTGCGCGAGGTTGAGCGCGCCCGCGCGCGCGTAGAGGAGCGCGATGCCGGTGAGGGTGAGGAACGCGCCGGCTGTGTTGGTGGTGGCGAAGTTGATGGCGCCCTGGAGCGGGCCCACCTCCCGGCTCTTGTAGGCGCACAGCCCGAAGGCGGCCGTGCTCATCAGCTCGAAGAAGACGAAGAGGTCGAAGAGATCGCCGGTGAGCGAGAACCCGCAGAGCCCGGCGAGGAAGGCGAGGAGCAGGCCCTGGAACGCCGCCTGCGGCTTGTCGAAGTAACGGGCGGAGAAGAGCAGCGCGCAGAACACCAGCACGGCGCCCAGCGTGGCCAGGCCCGCGCCCATGCGGTCGACGGCGAAGTCGATGCCCAGGCTCACCCCGGAGCGCGGCCGGATTCCGCCGAACCAGTAGATGACCGGTCCGCCGCGCGCCTCGCGCAAGAGCAGCGCGGAGAGCGCTGCAGTCGCCGCTGCCGCTGCCAGCGCGACCAGGTCGGCGGCAAGGCGCGGCAGCTTTTCGCCCAGCGCCACCACCAGCGCGGCGCAGAAGAGCGGGACCGCTACCGTCCAGGGCGCGAGGTGCATGCTGGTGTCCACTAGCCCTTGAGCCGCGCCAGCCTCGCCGGATCGAGCGAGCCGCCGCGCTCGTGCGCCTGCACCGCCAGCGCGAGGAGCAGCGCCGCCACCGTGGCCTCCACCACGATGTCGGTCAGCATCAGCGCCTGCACCAGCGGATCGACCGCCGGCGTCCCCCCCGGCATGTCGGCATAGACGGGCGCCACAGCTCCCGCCTTGTAGCCGATGGCGAGCAGGAGCACGTAGGTCGAGGACTGCATCACCGCGAGGCAGATGACGAGGTGGACGAGATTGCGGCTGGCGACGACGCCGTACAGGCCCCAGAGCAGGAGCCACGCCGCTACCGCGTAGGGCAGGTACGAGAGCAGGGGCGTCACGTCTCGCGCCTCAGGACTTCCTCGACGAAGATGGAGAGCAATTCGGTGAAGCCGGCCGCCACCGCGAGTCCCACCGTGAGGTTGAGGAAGAAGATGGTTCCGGCGGACCAGGCGTTGCCGGGAGTCCCGAGCGGCAGGACGTTTTCGAGGAAGGCCTTGCCGGCGAGGACGCCGAGGCAGCCGATCACGACGTATCCCGCCGCGCCCGCGCCCTCCCCGGCCTTCGCCAGCGTGGGCGGCGCGATGCGCAGGAAGGTCTTCGCGGAGGCGCAGAGGTAGACCATCAAGGGCACGGTGGCGAGGACCACGCCGCCCTGGAAGCCGCCGCCCGGCGACACCGCGCCGTGCGACACCACATAGAGGCCGAAGGAAAGCATCACCGGCACCATCGCGGCGCCGAGCATGCGCACGGCGTCGCTGTCCGGCGCCTTGCGCGGCGACCACTTCGGCTCGTCCTCCTCGTCTTCCTCGTCCTTTTGCTTGCGCAGGATCGCAGCCACCGCCAGGACGGAGGTGAAGAGGATGAACTCCTCCCCCAGCGTGTCCAGCCCCCGGTAGTCGAAGTTGACGGCGGAGACCACGTCGGTCGAGTGCCGCTCGCCCACCGCCACGGCGTTCAGCACTTCTCCGTAAGCGCCTGCGTACGAACCCACCGGTGGCAGCCGCCGGAGCGCGGCGGCCATGGCGACGGCAAGGCCGATCGCACCGGCCGCGAAGAGCGCGAACCGCAGCGATCTCACTGGCGCGCCTCCTTCTCCCGCTCCTGCTCGGCCCTGCGCACCTTGGCGAGCGCGAGCAGGATCATGAGAGGCAGCGCCACGGCGCCCACCACGATCTGGGAGAGCGCGACGTCGGGCGCCTGGTGGAGGAAGAAGAGCAGCGCCAGCACCAGCCCGTAGAAGCTCACCGCCACCGCCTGCGAGGCGGGCTCGCGGGTGCGGACCACCTGCATGCCGGAGGCGGCGAGGAGCAGGAAGAGCAGGAGCTGCAGCGCGGCGATCATCCCTTCGCCTCCGGCGGCGCGGGCGGGGGCGGCTCGCGCGGCGGCCACTGTCCGTCCTTGCGCACCCAGGCGGCGCGCGCGGTGGCCTGCGTCACCACCGCGTTCATGAAGAAGAGCACCAGCCCGACCAGCACGACCTTGGCGCCGGCCTGCTTCTGCTTCTCGGCCACGAACATGGCGGCGCAGAGGAACCAGACCGAGATGCTGCAGGGCAGGGTGAGGTAGTGCAGCTTCTGGTAGACGTCGCCCATCAGCCACACGCCGAGCGCGCCGGCGAGCGCGAAGAAGACGGTGAGCGCCACCAGGATGGCGAGGGCCGCGTGCATCACAGCCACCGTTCGAGGAAGCGCGCGAAGACGAGCCCGCCGCCGAACGAGAGCAACGCCTGGGTGAGCGCCAGGTCGAGGAAGAGCGGGCGCTGCATCGCCTCCGCCAGCATCACCAGCGCCAGCGTCAGGAGGACCGACGCCATCTCCAGCGCGACCACCCGCTCCATCACCTCTGCGGCGCGCAGCGCCACCGCCGCGCAGGGGACGAGGCCGGCAGCCATCGCGAGCGTTCCGGCGAGCCAGGCGTTCACGGCTTTGCCCCCAGCTGCACCGTCATCTCCGGGATGGGCCCTTTCTCCACTTGATGGTAGACGAGCAGGCCGCGGGGGCGGTCGATTCCGACGACGACGAAGTTCGGCGTCGCGGTGGTGTAGGCGATGGCCAGGGCGCGCCGGAGCGCGGAGGCGTCGTCGTCGCCGCCCGCATCGAAGCGCACGCCGTAGAGGAGCGACGGCGCGGGCTTGCGCAGGAAGATCTGCCTGGCCAGCACCGCCAGCACCTCCCAGGTGCCGCTGACGAGATACCTGGGCAGCCGCCAGATCTGCGCCGCGCAGCGCCACTCGCCGCGCAGCGGCGCCAGCCGCTTCTCCAGCACCATCTTCGACGCGCTGGCGCTGATCGCGCTGCCCAAGGCGGCGAAGAGCGCCTCGTCCGGCGCGATCTTGCCGGCGTAGAGCATCATCAGGGAAAAGCTCAACGACCAGAGCAGGAGCCAGGCGAGCACAGGCCGGAGGTAGGTACGCCCCGCTGCCGCCGCAATCCGCAGGCGCCCGCAGCGGTGGTGCATCGATTGACGCGTGTTCGACATTGGGGACGACCAAGGTCGCCCGGCGATCCACGCAGTGCGCCTTGACGGACGCGAGCGCCGGGCGCTTACGGTTCGCCCCTCGCCTCTTCCCCCCGGAGGTTCGCACATGCGCAGGATCGTCCCGCTCGCATTTGCCCTGCTCGCCGCCGCCCTCGCCGCTGCGCCGGCGTCCGCGAAAGTGACCCGCATCACCATCACCGGGCGCCAGCCCACGGCAGGCACCGCTACCATTCCCTACGAGGTGATCTTCGGCCTCGCAGACGGAGAGCTGGACCCGAGCCACCCGCTCAACGCCATCATCCAGGACATCCAGCTCGCGCCGCGCAACGCGAACGGCAAGGTCGGCTACACCGCCACCTTCCAGATCATCAAGCCCGTGGACATGTCGCAGAGCAGCCATCTCATGTTCCACGACGTGGCCAACCGCGGCCGCCGCGCCGGCTTCGGTCCGGAGAAGGACGACGGCGACGTCGATCTCTCCAGCGGCTGGCAGGGCGACAACTCGGGGACCACGGCGCAGGACGGCGCCAACGCGCTCGGCAAGACCAACGAGTGGGTGCGCGTGCCGGTGGCGGTGAACCCCGACGGCTCGCCGGTGACCGGCACCGTGCTCGGGCGCATCGTGAACCGCAGCGGGCCCGGCTCGCAGGCCATCCTCGTCCAGTCGAGCCCGCTGCCCTACAAGCCGTTCACGCTCGACACGGCCCAGGCCACGCTCACCTCGCGCGGCCACGAGAGCATGACCGGCGTGGTCAGCGACGAGCGCAACGTCGCGGCGAGCGACTGGGCGTGGGCGAAGTGCACCAGCTGGGCGGACCGCGTGCCGGATCCGGCGCAGATCTGCCTCAAGGACGGCTTCGACGGCAGCCGCCTCTACGAGGTGGTCTTCACCGCCCGCGACCCGTACGTGCTGGGAGTGGGCTTTGCCGCCTTCCGCGACGTGGAGTCGTTCTTCAAGTTCGAGGCGGCCGATTCCGCCGGCAATCCCAACCCGCTCGCCGGGCAGATCCGCTGGTCGATCAGCCGAGGCGTCTCGCAGTCGGGAAACTTCCTGCGCGGCTGGCTGCACCTGGGGTTCAACCAGGACGAGGCCGGGCGCCAGGTCTCCGACGGCATGTGGCCCATCATCGCCGGCCGGCGCATCGCGCTGAACTTCCGCTGGGCGCAGCCCGACGGCGTCCTCGAGCTCTACGAGGCGGGCAGCGAAGGGCCGCAGTGGTGGGCGCGCTTCGAGGACCACGTCCGCAGGCTGCCGGCGCGCGGCATCCTCGACCGCTGCAGCGCCACGCGCACCTGCCCGAAGATCATCGAGCACTTCGGCGCCGCCGAGGTGTGGGAGCTGAAGCTGCCCATCGAGTGGGTGGGCACCGACGGCGAGAAGGACATTCCCCTGCCGGAGAACGTGCGCCGCTACTACATCCCCAGCACCACCCACGGCGGCACCACCACCCCCGCGGGCGTGAACCTCTTCGACTTCGTCCCCGCCAATCCCAGCTGCCCCGGCAACAACTGGGGCAGGGGCGTGTTGCCGGGCAATCCCGTGCCGCACACCCAGACGGTCAACGCCATCCGCGAGCACTTCCGCGCCTGGGTGATGGCGGGTACGAGGCCGCCGGATACCCTGTACCCGCGCCTGCGCACGCCGGACGGCGACGGCGACGATCACGGGCGCGGCCGTCACCAGGGCGACCGCGACGACGTCTCGAACCTGGTCCTGCCCACGCTCGCGGCGATGGGGTTCCCGCGCGGCATCCCCGGACTGCCGGCCACGGTGCCGGAGGCGGCGCTCCTCGGTGGCACCACGGTGGAGACGCCCTTCATCAACCCGGTGCTCGACTACGACTGGGGCCCCTCGTTCAATCCCAGCGACGGGTCCGGCGTGCCCACCAACCTTCCGCCGCCGATCAAGCAGGTGATCAAGATGCTGGTGCCGCGCGTGGATGCCGACGGCAACGAGCTGGGCGGCGTGCCCACCGTGCTGCGGGACGCTCCGCTGGGATCGTACTTCGGCTGGAACATCACCGCGGCGGGTTTCCACAAGGACCAGAACTGCGACTACACCGGCGGCATGGTTCCCTTCGCGCGCACCCGGGCGGAGCGGCTCGCGAGCGGCGATCCCCGGCTCTCGCTGGAGGAGCGCTACGGCACGCACGACGGGTACGTTTCCGCGGTCAGGGCGGCCGCCGCCAACGCCGTGGCCCGCGGCTTCCTCTTGCAGGCCGACGCCGACGACCTGATCGCCCAGGCGGCGAGCAGCCACGTGCTCAACCCGTAGCGGTCTCGCGCGGGCGCTTCCCGTGGAGGCGCCCGCGTGATTGAATGCGCGGCACAATGCGAAGAAGGGTCTTCGTCGTCGCCGGTGAATACAGCGCGAGCCCGCGGGATCTGCCTCCTGCGCGGCGCCGGCGCGACTTCTTCGGCGAGCCCCATCCGGAGCTGACGCGGCAGGAGACGGCGCGGCTCTTCTTCCGCTACCCCAACCGCGGCGAGGACGGCAGGACCCGGCCGGAGGACTGGCAGCGCGCCTTCGGCATCACCGAGCCGGTGGCGCTGCCGGACCTGCTCGCCTCCGCCGGTCACCGGGCCCTGACCACGCTGCACGCGCTCGCGGGGCGCGGCGATTACCTGCGCACCTGCGAGTCGATCACCGACATGCTCGTCACCTCGATGCCCGGGCTCGACCCCAACGAGCGGGTGAACATCGGGCTCGTGCCGCAGGCCCTCCAGGTGCAGCTCGGGCTCTCGCCGCGGGCGCGGGCGCAGTTCGTGGTGGGCACCTCCGACAGCGGCGCGCAGGCGTTCGCCGAGGCGGTGCGGGCGGCGCGCAGCTCGGAGCGGCCGGCCACCATCCTCGTCCTCGCCGGGCAGATCATCCCCAGCGGCTACGTCTCGCAGTACCAGATCCGCACCGTCCTCGGAGAGGACGACCAGGCGCGCGGTCTGGACATGCTGGCGGTGGGCGATCTGCTGATGGACGCCCAGCGGCGCAGCTTCGACCTGCCGCCGGACGAGCTGGAGTCGTTCCTCTCCCGCGTGGCGCAGCGCAAGGCGCAGGTGGGGGCGAACTACCCCGCCGGCATCTACGCCGGCAAGCCCTACCGCCGCGACACGCGGCGCACGCCCTGGTTCGACGCCAGCGACATCGCCGTGCCCTGCTGCGGAGCGGCGGCCACCATCGTCACCTCCGACGACGCGCTCATCGAGGCCATCGCCGCCTCGCGGAACCCGCGCTTCCGCACCGCCCCGCTCACCGAGGTGCTGGGAGTGGGCGACGGCTCCACCAATCCGGACCTGCTCCATCGCAAGGCGCCGCTCCTCTTCGCCCCGGCGGTGTTCGGAGCGCTGGCGGACTGCGCCGACGACGCGCGCATGCCCGTCTCGACCTTCACCTCCGCCGCCTTCGGCGTGGTGCACGACGCGTTCGCCAGCATCGAGCTGTCGTTCCTGCTCGCGCTCGGCCTCGGCTGGGAGCGCAGCGCCGAGCGCATGGCGGAGGGCTGGTCCAACCCGGTGGGCGGCCTTCTGACCTTCGGCCACGCGCTGGGCGCCTCCGGCCTCGTGCAGGTCAACAAGGCCCACCACGTCTTCTGCGTGGACGAGCGATATCTGCTCGAGGCGAAGTCGCGGCAGGGATTCCGCGAGCAGGGCGCGCTGGGCTTCACCACCTCGGTGGGCGGGCCGCTCTCGCACATCGTCTGCACGCTCTTGCGCGGCGGGCACCAGCAGAACCGGCCGCCGCGGCAAAGGAGCGAGCAGGCGTTGCCGATGTCGCCGGTGAGCGCGGCCTGGGACGCCAAGGCGCGGCTGCTCTCGCTGCTCTTGCCTTCGCAACTGCGCGCGGTGCCCGACGCATGGACGGTGGAAGGCACCACCTCGGTGAGCATCCGCAGCTGCCTGCGGGCGCTCGGGCCGGAGGACGTGGCCCGCCTGCAGTTCGAGGGGCTCGAGGAGCTGATCGTCCCCCAGTCGCTGGCAGAGCTGCGGCAGCGCTTGCGGACGGTGGTTCGCGTGGCCCAGCAGGAGAGCGAGCGGCTCAAGTCGATGTTCGACGTCTTCCGCCTGCTCACCGACGAGATGCGCGAGATCGCGGCGGAGTGCAAGGCGCAGGGCCGGGTGCGGCCGGAAGTCTCCGGGCTGGACGAGGGCAAGCTCGCGGCGCGGCTGAAGGAGTGCCTGCGCGTCTCGGTGGCGGTGCTCTCGCGTCCCATGAACGAGGACGGCGCCCACCGCCACGTGCGCTTCATCGGGCCCGCCGAGCTGCAGGACGCGGACTTCGTCACCGCGGAATCGCTGCGCCGCGTGGAAGCGCCGCGCGAGGCGCTGCCCTTCTGGACCGTGCGGGCGTCGCGGCCCGACGTCGCGCCGCAGGGAACGCAGGCCAGCGCAGGCGAGCGCCTGGCGGAGATCGCGGCTCGCGGCCCGCGGACTGCGGCGGAGCTGGACCTGTTGCGCATCTGGTTCTCGCTCGACCCGGTGCAGCCGCTGCTCGATCGGGCGCTTCGCGCAGCCGGCGTCGCGCTCCCCCACCATCCCGCGGTGCGCGCCATCTTCTATGCCGGCGAGATCGTGCACCCGGGGCCGCACCTCTCGCCGCGCGCCGCCCACGAGCTGCTCGGGTTCGTCGCCCACCGGGCCCGGGCCTTCCTCGAGGCTTACGAATCGGCCGCCACGCAGGTGGGCCCGGCGCTCTCGGTCGTGTCCTTCGAAAGGGCCGCGGGCGGCGCGGGGGGCGACGCCGCGCTCTTCTCCGCCGCGCGCTTCGCGCAGGAGATCGCCCGGAGCGCCTTCGACCACGGCGTGGTGGTGCGGGCCGCCGTGTGCATCGGCGAGGGCGCCGTGTTCGAGGACGTGAACGGAAAGCCTGCCGTGGCTTCTCCCGCGGGGCGCCGCGCCTCCGAGTTGCTGGCGGCGGTGCGCGCCATCTCCCCCAAGCGGCCCGCGCTGGCGCTGGAGGGCGCGTCCGAGCTGGTGGTGACGCTTCTCGGCCAGCGTCTGACCGGCTGGGAGCGCGCGGAAGGCGGGCCCGCCGGCGCCGCAACCTGGCTCGGCCCGGCCCGGTAGCGCCACGGCCGGCCTCGCGATTCCCGGGCTCCGCCCTTGCTGCGGCTGCGCGCGAGGGCCACCGTTGGGCGCATGACACCCTCACAAGAGAGGCCGCTCGCCGTGGTGACCGGCGCTTCCGACGGAATCGGCTACGAGCTGGCGAAGATCTTTGCCGAAAATGGATTCGACCTCGTGGTCTGCGCCGAGGACGGCGGCATCGTCGAGGCGGCGCAGGCGTTCGCCTCGTCGGGCTGCAGGGTCGAGAGCGTGCAGGCGGACCTCGCCACCTTCGACGGCAACGAGCAGCTCTGCGAGCGCATCCGCTCCCTCGGGCGCCCGGTGGACGCTCTCGCGCTCAACGCGGGCGTCGGCGTGGGCGGGCCGTTCATCGAGACGGACCTTGCGGCCGACCTCGAGCTGATCGGGCTCAACATCGGCTCCACCGTGCACCTCGCCAAGCGCCTGCTGCCGGAGATGGTGCGCCGCGGCAGCGGCCGCGTGCTGATCACCTCCTCCATCGCCTCCACTATGCCGGCGCCGTTCGAGGCCACCTACGGCGGCTCGAAGGCGTTCGTGCAGTCGTTCGCGCAGGCGCTTCGGGAGGAGCTGAAGGACACCGGCGTCAGCGTCACCGCGCTCATGCCCGGGCCCACCGAGACCAACTTCTTCCACCGCGCGGGCCTCGACGACACCAGGGTGGGAGCAGCGGAGAAGGACGACGCGGCGGAGGTGGCGCGCCAGGGGTTCGAGGCGCTGATGGCCGGCAAGGACCACGTCGTCGCCGGATCGCTCAAGAACAACCTCGAGGCGATGGGCGCGAAGGTGCTCCCCGAGACGGCGAAGGCCAGGCTGCACCGGGGCCTGACCGAGCCGGGGTCGGCGAAGAAGTAGCCGACAGCGACGAGGTGCGCCTGTCGCCGCCAGGAATCCAGGGCGTACATGCCGACAAGTCCGCAATGCGGCCGTAGTCGAGTCGCAGCGTTGCGTGCGTAGTTCCCGGTCATTGAATTGAATGATCGGCTGCCGCGCGCGAGGCGACGGCGGCATGCGGACCCTTCGCGGTTCCGCGGAGTGCGTACCCGCCATGCCTCGACCTCCTCGAGCGGCCGCGGCTGCGCAGGGAAGTTCAGCCCGGCTCCGTGGCCGTCAAGACGGATCCGCCGGAGATCGGACTGTCAAAATCCCGCGTCATTGGACGTGGTGTACAAAGGTGCGTGGAAGTTTGTACAAGGTGACGAAACCGTCGTGGAGGGGGCTTCATGACAATGACCTGCAACTTCCTCGCAGCGACCGCCGTCTCTTCCCTCTTGCTCGCGAGCCCGCGCGCCCTTGCGCAGCAGCCCGCGCCACCACCCGAAGACAACAATCCGTCGCCCACGCCGACCTCGGCGCCACCTGCGCAAGCCGAGCAGAAGAACAAGGACATGCAGGAGGAGATCGTCGTCACCGGCTCCCGGCTCAGGCGCAAGGACCTGACCACGCCCGCTCCGGTGACGGTGGTGACCCGGCAGCAGTTCGAGGGCAGCGGCAAGATGACCATCGGCGACTTCCTGCAGACCATGCCCGAGAACGGCAACGCGCCGAACTTCCAGCTCAACACGGGCGGAATCAACTACGGCGCCGACGGCACCACCCGGATCAACCTGCGCAGCCTCGGCGTCCAGCGCACGCTGGTGCTGATCAACGGCCGCCGCGTCGTCCCGAGCGGCCTGGGCGCCTCGGCCGCGGTGGACCTGAACACCATCCCCACCGAGGCGGTCGAGCGCGTCGAGGTGCTGAAGGACGGCGCCTCCGCCGTCTACGGCTCGGACGCGATCGCGGGCGTGGTCAACATCATCACCCGCCGCAGCTACCGGGGCACCGATCTGGGCGCGCAGTATGGCGTCTCGGGCAAGGGCGATGCGCAGACCTTCGACGCGCACGTCACCACCGGGATGCAAGGCGACAACGCGGGCGCGCTGTTTTCGGTGCGCTACCTGAACCAGGGCGACTCCTGGCTGCGCGATCGCGGCTGGTCGCAGCAGGCGCTCGACTACGACTACACCGGCTCGCAGTGCGACCCGGGAGTTCTGCGCTGCCCGGTTCCCAGCGGCAGCAGCCGTACGCCGGAGGGCGTGCTGCGGATTCCCGAGGATCCGGGCCACCCGGGGACTCCGCTGTGCAACGGCAATCCGCTCTGCCAGGCCATGGTCGCCGACGGCTGGTCGGTGACCAAGCGCTGGATCCGCGACCCGACGGGAAAGTATTGCGGCGCGAACGGCATGGGCGCGAAGCAGTGCTTCCGGGTCTTCAATACCCCGGCGGCGGCGAACAACTTCACCGGCAACGACTTCTACAACTTCGCCGCCGAGAACTACCTGACCATTCCCTCGACGACGATCCAGGGCTTCTCCTCGGGTGAGGTGAAGTTCCCCGCCGCGCGCGGTTACTACGAGCTGTCGTACACGCAGCGCAACTCGACGCAGAACGCGGCGCCCATGCCGCTCAACCCGTCCGACTACAACAACATCGTCGTGTCCAAGGACAACCTCTACAATCCCCTGGGCACGAACCTGCGCTTTCTCGGGAGGCGCCTCGTCGAGTTCGGCAATCGCACCTATGCCGAGGACCTCGCCACCTTCCGGGTCGTGACCGGTATCGACGGCACGTTCCCGAGCGAGGCAGGTCCGCTCCAGGGATGGTTCTGGAACGGGGCGCTGGACTACGGCCGCACCTCGGGGACGTTCACCACCGGTGGCTCGTTCCGCAACTCCAGGGTCCAGAGCGCCGTCGGCGCGAGCATGCTCGACGCGAAGGGCAACCCGGTGTGCGTGGAGAAGCCGGGCGATCTCACGACCGTCATCCCCGGCTGCACACCGCTGAACCTCCTCGGCGGCCCCGGGAGCATCGCGTCCTCGCAGCAGGATTACCTGGGCTTCACCGGCACCTCGCGGGCCTATGATCAGCTCTTCACCGCCGGCGCCGACGTCGGCGGCGATCTCTTCACCCTCGCCGCCGATCGGCCGTCGTCGCTGGCGCTCGGCTACGAGTACCGCCGTCAGATCGGGTCGCAGATCGCCGATCCCATCGCCGCCGCCGGCGACTCGGCCGACTTCAACTTCAAGTCCACCAGCGGCGGGTTCTACTCGAACGAGGCCTTCGCCGAGCTCTCGGTGCCGATCCTGGCCAACAGCCCGGGGGTCGAATCGCTCGAGGCCAATGCCGCCGCCCGCTACGTGAACTACAGCACCTTCGGCGGGAACTTCACCTACAAGCTCGGGGCGCGCTACACCCCCATCAACGACGTCACCATTCGCGGCACCTACTCGACGGCGTTCCGCGCGCCCAGCATCTCCGAGCTGTACCTGGGGTTCAAGGAGACCGATCCGGCAGCCACCGATCCCTGCGCCGACCTGACCGTGGCGACCCCGCAGGTCGCGGCGCAGTGCAGGAAGTTCGGAGTGACCGGCAGCGGCTCGGGCGACACCGGCCTGCAGGAGCTGACTCGCAACGGCGGCAATCCCAAGCTGCAGCCGGAGACGGCGAAGACGTTCACCGCCGGCATCGTGGTGCAGCCACAGGCGGTCCGCAACCTGTCGTTTACCCTGGACTACTTCAACGTCACCATCGACGACGCGATCGGGATCACCGGGACGGCCAACATCATCAACGGCTGCTATGTGAACGGGGTGGACCAGTACTGCAGCCTGATCACCCGGAACGACGCCGGCGGCATCCAGTTCGTCGACGACTTCTTCGCCAACGTCGGCCGGATCAGGACGGGCGGAATCGATTTCGCAGTCAGATATGCGCTGCCGACGACCGCCGGGCGCTTCGGCTTCGGGTTCGACGGCAGCTATCTCGCCTTCTACGACAGCACCATCAAGCTGCAGGGCGGAAACCAGACCATCCACGGCAAGGGCAGCTACGACGCGGGCAGCTACGGCGCGCTGCCTCCGTTCAAGGCGACGACCGGCGTCGACTGGAGCATGGGCGGTCTTCTCGCCGGCCTCACCGGCCGCTACGTCAGCAGCTTCGACGAGTGCTCGAACCCGTTCGATCCCAGCACTGCGCAGGGTGGCATCTGCGACCTCGGCAACGGCGTCAACAACCCGAACCGGCGGCGGGTGAGCTCGTACTTCCAGCTCGACGCGCATGCCGGCTACACGCTGGCGAGCAAGCTGGGCAAGACCAGCTTCTTCGTCGGCATCAGCAACCTTCTCGACAAGGCGCCGCCGTACATCTACAGCGCGGCCCTGGCCAACTCCGACCCCAGCACCTACGACTACGTCGGCCGATTCGTGTACGGCCGCCTGCAGCACACGTTCTGATCCGTTCCGGAGGGGGGCGCGCGCTTGCGGCGCCTCCCTCCGCGCTTGCCTGCATTCGCGCAGGTCGGGCGCACCGCGCCGCACACCAACCACCTGCATGCACAGGGCGCCAGCTCGCAGCAGTGGAGCGCCCTTGCGTCGCCCTGAGCCGTGCCCCGTACCCTTGGGTGCGTCTGGCGGAAGAGCGCCGACAACCGAGGGGCGACGACATGAACGCGAGCCGGATCACCTTGTGGACCATGCTGTGCGCGGCGGCAATCTCCTGTGGCGGCAAGCGGACGCCGGTGCAGGCCGTTGCCCAGACCCAGATGCTGACCAACGTGCCTTCGAAGCGCGTCCTGCTGGTGGCGGACGCGGACACGCCCGGCACCGCCGCGCTGGTGGCGTCGCTGACCGCCGCGGGCTACCAGGTCACCGAGCGCACGCCTCCCGAGTTCGAGTGGGACGGCCTGACGCCGTCGCCGAACGCGTTCGACTGCATCATCCACCTCGACGGCGCGACGCTGAGCCAGCCGCTGCCGGTGGCGACCCAGGTCATCCTCGAGAACTGGGTGAACGCGGGCGGCGGGTTCATTTCGGCGCAGTGGGATGGCTTCGAGCGGGAGGTGGACCAGGGAGGCCAGCAGACCTCGATGCCGGACATCGTCCTGCAAGGCTGGGGCGGCACCGAGGACGACAACTGCGGAAACTGCCAGATGACCTGGACGGTGGAGCCGGGGCAGGAATCCCACCCGGTGCTGGCGGGCCTGCCCTCGCCGTTCTCCTTCTTCGCCGAAGGCCACGACGCGGGCCCCCAGGTGGTCTACGACGTGCAGCCCTCGGTGGTGTTGATGCGCTCGCCGAGCGGCGGTCCGGCGGTGCTGGCGCGCGAGTTCGGCAACGGCCGCGTGGTGCAGCTCGCAGTGGCGCCGAACACCTTCGACGGCTCCTCGCTCACCGATCCCGGCATCCAGAAGCTGTATGCGAACGCGGTGGAGTGGGCCTCCCGGCGGCAGGGCACGGTGGTCGCCCGCGCCGGCTCCGACATCACGGTGGAAGCCACCGGGCCGCTGACCACGGTGGTCCTCGACGGCACCCTTTCCACCGGCCCGACGACCGGCTTCACCTGGTTTGACGGCACCACCGCCCTCGCCAGCGGCGCGACCGTCGAAGTCCACCTGGCGGTCGGGGTCCACCTGATCGCCCTCACGGTCACCGACGCGAGCGGCGAGACCTCGACGGCGACCATCACCGTCACCGTCGTGGACACGACGCCGCCCGCGCTGGCCTTGCCGGCGGCGGCCGCTGCAGAGGCCACCGGGCCGGCAGGAGCCGCGGTCAGCTTCGCGGCCGCGGCCACCGACCTGGTGGACGGCGCGGTCGCGCCCGCCTGCGTTCCCCAGAGCGGCAGCTTCTTCCCCATCGGCGCCACCACCGTGACCTGCTCGGCGACCGACGCGCACGGCAACGCGAGCAGCGCCACCTTCACCGTCACCGTCGCCGACAGCACGCCTCCTTCGCTCCAGGTGCCGGCGGACTTCTCCGCGGTCGCCACCAGCACCGCAGGCGCCGCCGTCAGCTACGGCGCGACCGCGACCGACCTGGTGGACGGCGCGGTCGCGCCCACCTGCACGCCTGCGTCGGGCAGCGTCTTTGCGCCGGGCACCACCACGGTGACCTGCAGCGCGCAGGACGCGAGGGGCAACCAGAGCGCGCCCGCCTCGTTCCAGGTCCAGGTCGCGTTCGCCTGGTCGGAGCTGTTCGCGCCGCTGAGCGCCGACGGAAGCGCGGTCCTCGACAGCCGCAGCTTCGTGGCGGTGCGGTTCCAGCTCACCGGCGCGAGCGCCGGAATCACCGATCTGACGGCGCGCCTCTTCGTCGCGCCGGTCGATGCCACCGGGGCCCTCGGTCCGCAGCAGCCGGCGGCGTCCTGGATCTTCAAGAACGGCAGGGCGGTGCGGACGAACGTGTTCGCCTTCTTCGCCGGCAGCTACCTCCTCCTCGAACCGCTCCGCGGCTTCGCCCCGGGCAGGTGGGCGTTCGTGGTGGACCTGGGCGACGGCGTGATGCACGCGACGCAGTTCACGGTCGTGTCGCGTCATCGCGACTTCGACGACGACGAGGACGCTGCGCCCCCCGCCACCTTGTGGACCCCCTAGAGGGCGGCTTCAGGAGATGGCGTCGAGCCAGCGGCGGATGGCTCGCGCCTGGCTCTCGCCGTCGAGCCCTGCCTCCTCCAGCACGCGCGCTCCCGGGCCGCTTCCCGGATAGCGCCCGTGCATGAAGGGGTGCAGGCTCGCGGCGCGGCCGCGCCCGGAGGTCACCCAGCGGAAGAGGGTGGCGAGGGTGAAGTCGGTGATGCCCATGGACGCTTGCGCCCGGTCCTCCGGGAAGATGCGGCGGCGTTCAGGCTCGGGCAGCGCGTCGAACAGCTCCGCGCTCGCGACGTAGAAGACGTCGAGGTCGATGCCCGCGTGCGCGAGCAGCGGAAGCGCGTCCTCGACGAACGCATAGGCGACGCCGCTGCCCTGCAGCACCACCGTGCCGTCCGGGTTCCCCTGCGCCGCGCGCAAGAGGTAGACGCCCTGGCGGGCCGCGGCGGCAGGCGCAAGCGAGAGCGCCTTGCGATCGAGCACCGCTTCCTGCGGCCGGGTGACGAACGGCGCGATCACCGCCGGACGCCTGGCCAGCGCCTCGGCGAAGAGCGGCGCGATCTCCTGCGGCTCCCACGGCGTCAGGGTCACCGCCGTTCCCGCGGGGAAGTTCTCCTGCAGCAGTTGCAGCGCCTGCGGGTCGGCGTGGGTGGCGCCGTCCTCCCCGGTCTTCAGGCCCGCGTGCGCGCAGACCAGGATCATCGGGCGGTACGCGCCCGGCGCCATGGACTGCCGGGCCTGCTCGCCGATGGCATGGAGCCGGGCGGCGACGTGCCCGAGCGGCGCCAGGAACGCGGCGTAGGATGCGCCCACTCCCGCGTGGTGGCCGAACGCCGAGATGCCGGAGAGCAGTGCGGCGATGGCGTCCTCGCAGATGCCTCCTCCGGCGACGACGCGCGAATGCGGGTTCTTCGCGGCCTGGAAGAATCCCTTGGGGAAACCCGCACCGGCCGAGCCGATGCTGGTGGAGCCGAGCAGATCCGCCGCGGCGACGAGGAGCGCGCCGCCCGACTGCTGGTTGTAGTGCAGGAGCACCCGCGCAAGCTCGCCGCGCAGCGTGGTCTCGTCGCCGGGCTTCAGCGCCGGCGGCGCCTCGGGCGCGCGGTGCAGCTGCTCGATGCGCGGCGCCCCGGAGCGCGGCTGGCGGCCGCGGGAGTCGAGCCGGTCGCGCGCCGACCTGAGCCGGGCGGCCAGCGCCTCGACCAGGGCCTCGTCCTTCTCCAGCGCGGCGCGCAGGACGCAGAGCGCGTCCCAGAAGCACTGCTCGAGCTGCTCGCCGCGCTCGCCGCCCTCGCAGCGCTGCGGGCCGTCGCATTGCGGCAGCGCGCGCAGGCCGCCCCGATCCATCGCCTGGAAGAAGGGCGGCGAGCAGAGCTTGTGCCCGGCGCCGTGCGAGGCGCGCCCTTCGATGCCGTACTGCCATCCTTTCACCGTCCGGTAGACGACGGCGGTGGGCTGGCCGTTGGCGATCTGCCGTGCCATGCGCTGGGCGGCGGCGATCTGCTGGAAGTCCTTGCCGTCGGGCACGTAGACGACGTTCCAGTCGTGCAGGAAGAAGAGCTCGGCCGGCTCCCATTGCACGTAATCGCCGGGCCGGGTTCCTTCGCGGCAGACGTGGTCGGAGTCGATGGACGACTGGTTCCAGTCGAGGTGGACGACGACGTTTCCCAGCGAGGCGGTGCCGGCGATGGCCAGCGCTTCCGAGGCGCGCCCCGGAGTGAGCCCGCCTTCGCCCTCGACGACGTGGACGCGGGGCGCCTCGGTCCCGTAGACGTCCGCCGCGGCGAGCGCGAGCCCGATGGAGGAGCCGAGCCCCACGCCGGAGGCGCCGGTGGCCAGCCGGACGAAGGGCGTGGCGGGCGTGGGATGGCCGTCCAGCGCGCGGGAGCCGAAGCGCTTCGCGAGCGGCATGGGCGCCTGCGGATTGCGGCGGAAGCCGAGCAGGTCCTCGAGCCGGAATTGCAGCCGCGCCGCCTCCGGCAACAGCGAGGGCGCGCCCAGCCGGGCGATCTCGTTGCGCAGCGCCCAGAGCGCATAGAGGCCCAGCGCCTTGTGGCCCGCGGCGAAGGAGATCACGTCCGCGTCGTCGCGCAGCGGGGCGCGCAGGTCGTACTCCATGGTGGAGAAGAGGAGCATCTCCACGAACCGGCCCGAGGAGATGGAGCCGCCCGGATGCCCGGAGGTGGGCACGTAGTTGTAGAGCAGGCCGCAGAGCGTCCGGTAGAGGAGGTCCAGCGATTCGAAGCGCTGCACTTCCTCGCCGGTCAGGGGCCGGCGCTCGGTGGAAGCGTCGAGGAAGACGCCGCGGCGCGGCCCGAAGCGCAGCGGCGAAGGAGCGGGGCTGGGCAGGGCGCTTCTCACCAGGGCCTCCTCGGTTGCGTGTCGCGCATGAACTCCTGGAAGCCTCTCGCGTCGCGCGCGGCGGCGCCGATGCGCTGCACCGCCTCGCGCAGGTCGTCGAGCCCCGTCGCTACCGAGAGCCGCAGGAACTGCTCGCGCTCGGCGCCGATGCGGCCGAAGGACCGCCGGTCCAGGGTGGCAACGCCATGGCGCAAGAGGATGAACATCTGCAAGAGCGTCGAGGGGCTGGTGCGCTCGCGCTCCGCCGCCGGCAGCGAGCGGTGCGCGTCGAACACCCCCAGCCGCTCGCACACCCCCGCCACGTTGGGCCAGGCGTAGAACGCGCCGCCCGGCAGCGAGCAGCGGATTCCCTCGATGGCGTTGAGCCCGGCCACCACCACGTCGCGGCGCTCCTGGAATGCCTGCACCATCCGCTGCACCACCGGCTTGCTCAGCGGCGATTCCAGCGCGACGCGCGCGCCCTCCTGCGCCCAGGGCGAGACGCAGGAGAAGTAGTTGATGTTCAGGTTGCGGAACACCTGCGCTTCCTCGACGGTGGGGAAGAGCGCCCAGCCCACCCGGCCGCCGGGCCACGCATAGCTCTTCGAGACGCCGGAGACCACGATGGTCCGCTCCGCCATTCCCGGCATCGTGGCGATGGACTGGTGCCGCCTGCCGTCGAAGACGATGTCCTCGTAGATCTCGTCGGAGTAGACGCGCGCGTCCTCCGGCAGCCGCTCGCGCAGCACCGCCGCAAGGCTCTCCAGTTGCTGGCGGGTGGCCACGCCGCCGGTGGGGTTGGAGGGGAAGTTGAGGAAGACCAGCCGGGTGAAGCGGGTGATCAGCCTGTCGAGCTCGGCGGCGCTGACGGTGAAGCCGTTCTCCTCGCGGAGGAAGAGCGGCACCGGCTCCGCGCTCACGTAGTCGACGAACGACTCGTAGATGGGAAAGCCGGGAGAGGGATAGATCACCTCGTCGCCGGGATCCGTGTAGGTCTGCTGGACGAGGCCGATCGACGGCTTCACGCCGGCGAACACCACGACCCGTTCGGGCGCGGCGTCGATGCCGCGCGCGCGCATCTGCCGCGCGATGGCATTGCGCAAGGGCAGGATGCCCTGCGGATCGCAATACCCGCCCTGGCCGCCGTCGACCTGGCGCTTCAGCTCCTCGCGGATGTGTCCCGGAACCGGAAAGTCCGGCTGGCCGAGGTTGCAGCGGATGACCCGGAGGCCCCTCTGTTCGGCCTCCGCGATCCAGGGAGCGATGCGGAACGCGTTCTCGGTGCCGAGGCGCGCGGTCCGCTGCGAGAGGAGCGGCATCTGGAATCCTCCGAGGAGAATGGTGGCGGCCGCTCGCGCGCGGCATCCCTTACGGCGGCACGCAAGAAGGGTGCCCCCAGCTGTACGCCGCTCGCGGGTTTGCCGGGCGAAGGATTTGCGAGCCGGTCCGTACGGAGGCGAAAAGGCTTCGCCCCGGATCAGAGAGGTCGCGGCTCGATCGCGGCGCTCCCCGCGCCGCTGAAGGCCCACTCTGCCGCGTAGGTTGAGCCGCGCATCTGCCTGAGGCTGCGGAGATCGATGACGTATTCGAAGATCACCTGCGAGTGGCTGTGCGCCTCCAGGTAGAAGATCCCCAGCGTCGCCGAGCGCGACTGCGGCTCCCAGAGCAGCGCGTGCAGCTCGATCCAGCCGCCCTTTGCGTCGCATTGCGAGCAGTCGATCACCGCAAATGGAATCGCCGCCTGGAGCGCGCCTCCGTAGAACACCGCTCCGGGCGCTC
>DATDMU010000463.1:0-5376 GCA_036518615.1 Myxococcales bacterium | reverse complement strand
AGGTCGTTGAGGATGCCGGCCACCGCGGTGGTCGCCCTGGGCAGCGGCACGGAGTCGGGGCCGCCGTTCTCCAGCCTGGCCAGCATGCGCGCTTCCGCGTCGGTGGGGTCGGGCGAGAGGAAGTAGGTCTCCACCCCGCGGGTGATCCTGCGATCCTCGCGGTGCTCCATCGAGTTGCAGTGGATGGAGAGGAAGACGTCGGCGCCCGAGTCGTTGGCGATGCGCACGCGCTCGGCGAACGGGATGTCGTCGTCCGCCTCGCGGGTGAGGATGACGGTGGCGCCCAGCGCCTCCAGCGCGGTCTTCGTCTTCTGCGCGACCTGCAGCGCGATGACCTTCTCGCGCAGCCCGTGCGCGCCGTGCGCGCCGTCGTGGGGGAACTTGCCGCCGTGTCCCGGGTCGAGGACGACCACCAAAGGGCCCTGCGCAGCCCCGGCGAGGGACGGCGCGCCGAGGAGGCAGGCGCAGGTCAGGGCGAGGATGCGGCGCACAGCCGCAAGCTTATCAGAAGGGGCGACGCGCCCCGAAGGCCTACAGCGACTCACCTTTCAGCGCATCGCGCATTTTCCGGGCAGTTTCCGGGCTGAAGACCGTGAGCAGCCAGTAGACGATGCCCACCACCAGCAGGATCTTGAGCAGCAGCCAGGCGAGCGAGAGCAACAGCCCGATGATCCCTCCGGTGACGCCGAAGACGATCTTGATGGCCACCCAGCAGATGAGCCCCACGATGGCGATGGATGCGGCGGTACGGAGCATTGCGTCCTCCTGCCAGCCTCAACGGAGCGGCGGAGCGGAAATTTCGCCGGTCACGTCCACGCCGGGCGATTGCCCACGGCGCAGGCGCACCACCTCGCCGATGACCCGCGCAGGAGCGCCGGCTGCTTCCAGCGCCTTCTGCAGCCGCGGCGCCGCCTTGGGGTCCACCGCGGCGAGGAGCCCCCCGTTGGTCTGCGCGTCGGCGAGGATCAGCCGGTCCGGGGTGGTCATCGCCTCGGGGAAGGTGCCCCGCTCGGAGACGAACTCCAGATTCGCGCGGCTGCCGCCCGGCACCGTCCCCTCGCGCGCAAGCTCGCGCACGCCGGCCAGGACGGCGACGGCGCCCGCGTCCACCTTCGCCCGCGTCTTCGAGGCGCGCATGGCGGAGTCGAGGTGGCCGAGGAGGCCGAAGCCGGTCACGTCGGTGAGCGCGTGCACCGACTTCCAGTTGCGCGCGTAGACCTCGCCCGCCGCCCGGTTGAGCTGGCGCATCTGCGCGGTGGCCTCGCGGATCAGGTCGGCGGTGGCGGTGCCCTTCTTGATGGCGGAGACGGCGATGCCGATGCCCAGCGCCTTGCCGAGGAGCAGCACGTCGCCCGGCCTGGCGGAGGCGTTGGTCATCACCCGCCGGGGATCGACGAGGCCCGTCACCGCGAGGCCGTACTTCGGCTCCAGGTCGTCCACGCTGTGCCCGCCCACGATGGGGCAGCCGGCATCGCGCGCGGCGTCCGCGCCGCCGGCGAGGATCTCCCCGAGCAGCTCGAACGGCTGCGACCTGGGCCAGCCGACCAGGTTGAGCGCGTAGAGCGGCGTTCCCCCCATGGCGTAGACGTCGGAGAGCGAGTTGGCGGCGGCGATGTAGCCGTAGTCGCGCGGGTCGTCCACCACCGGCGCGAAGAAGTCGAGCGTCGCCACCAGCCCGCGGCGCGCGTCCAGCTTCCAGACGGCCGCGTCGTCGCGGGTCTCGGTGCCCACCATCAGCGCCGGGGGCCGACGGGTCTTGGGCAATTCGCGCAGGACCTGCGCGAGCTCCGCGGGGCGGAGCTTGCAGGCTCAACCCGAGCCGTGGCTCAGGAGCGTGAGCCGCGGAGGCTTGGGATGCCCTGCCGCCGGTCCTTCCGGCGCCCTGTCTGCAGCGGTGTCGTCCACGTGCGCGCCTCGTTGTAACGGTGCCAGGAGCCGCTTGCTCTACCACAGGCTGCGCCGGGCACCGCCTGCGGCTATCCTCGAGAGGGTGGAAGTTGCCGCCGTCCGCCCGCCCGCAGTCGCGGGCTCCTTCTACCCGGCTGACGCCGCGGAGCTGGCCGCCGAAGTCGCCCGCCTGCTCGCCGCGGCGGCGCCGGGGCCTGCGCCGAAGGCGCTGATCGCCCCCCACGCGGGCTACGTGTACAGCGGGCCGGTTGCCGCGTCCGCCTTCCGCCGCGTGCAGGGCTCGCCGCTGCGGCGCGTGGTCCTGCTCGGGCCGGCGCACTACGCCTGGCTGCGAGGCGTGGCGCTGCCCGCAGCGCGATCCTTCGCGACGCCGCTCGGCGAAGTCGCCATCGAAGAGGCCGGGCTGCCGCGCGACCGGGCGGCGCATGAGCGCGAGCACTCGCTGGAAGTCGAGGTGCCGTTCCTGCAGGTCGCCTTGCCCGAAGGCTTCGCGCTCACCCCGCTCCTGGTCGGCGATGCGGATCCTGCCGGGACGGCCCGGATCCTCGATGCGCTCTGGGGCGGGCCGGAGACGCTGATCGTCGTCAGCTCCGACCTGTCGCATTACCTGGCGTGGGCCGCGGCCCGCCGCGCGGATGCCGCCACCGCGGAAAGGATCCTCGCCCTGCAGCCCGTCGAGGCGGAAGACGCCTGCGGCGCGGCGCCGGTCAACGGCTTTCTCGCCGCGGCCGCAAGACGGAAGCTGCGCGGCGAGCTGCTCGACCTGCGCAACTCCGGCGACACCGCCGGCGACCGCTCGCGCGTCGTGGGCTACGGCGCGTTCGCCTTCTACGAGGCGCGGGCATGACGCACCCGGGCCGCTACTGGCACGCCCTGTCCGACGGCCGCGTCCAGTGCGACCTCTGCCCGCGCTTCTGCGCGCTGCACGAAGGCCAGCGGGGCTTCTGCTTCGTGCGCGCCCGCGAGGCCGACGCCATCGTCCTCACCACGTACGGGCGCTCCAGCGGCTTCTGCGTCGATCCGATCGAGAAGAAGCCGCTCAACCACTTCCTTCCCGGCACCTCGGTGCTCTCCTTCGGCACCGCGGGCTGCAACCTCGGCTGCCGCTTCTGCCAGAACTGGGACATGTCCAAGTCGCGGGAGATGGACATCCTCGCAGCCGAGGCGTCCCCCGACGACATCGCCCGGCGCGCGCAGGAGCTGGGCTGCCGCAGCGTGGCCTTCACCTACAACGATCCGGTGGTCTTCCTCGAATATGCGGTGGACGTGGCGCAGGCGTGCCGCGAGCGCGGCATCAAGACCGTGGCGGTCACCGCGGGGTACGTCTGCGAGGAGCCGCGGCGCGAATTCTACCGGCACATGGACGCGGCCAACGTCGATCTGAAGGGCTTCACCGGCAGCTTCTACGAGACCATCTGCCTGGGAAAGCTGCAGCCGGTGCTGGACACGCTGCGCTACATCAAGCGCGAGACCTCGACCTGGCTGGAGATCACCACGCTGCTCATCCCCGGCAAGAACGACGCTCCAGAGGAGATCGAGGCGCTCTCTTGCTGGGTGCGCGACGAGCTGGGCCCGGACGTGCCGCTGCACTTCACCGCCTTCCATCCCGACTTCCGCATGCTGGATGTGCCGCCCACGCCGGCGCGGACGCTCACCCAGGCGCGCCGCATCGCGCTCCGCGCCGGGCTGCGCTTCGTCTACACCGGCAACGTCCACGACGCCGAGGGCGGCGCGACCTCCTGCCCCGGCTGCGGCGCGGAGCTGATCGGGCGCGACTGGTACGACCTCACGCGATGGGAGCTGCGCTCGGGCGCCTGCGGCCGCTGCGGCGCGCGCATCCCCGGAGTGTTCGAGGATCGGCCGGGGAGCTGGGGCGCGCGCCGCCTGCCCGTGCGCATCTAGTGTTCGAGCGCGACCTCGACACGCGCCTCGAACTCCGCCTGGCCGCTCGCGAAGCCGAACGCGTCCACCGCCGCATCGGGCAGCACGGCGAGGCCGGAGGTGAGCGTGTTGAGGCCCTCCCAGCCGTCGTGGATCCAGACGGTGCCGGGCGGGATTCGAGCGGTGACCAGCGCCCGCGCCCGCATCTCGCCGCGCTGGTTGAAGACGCGGATGGCATCGCCGTCTCGAACTCCGCGGCTGTCCGCGTCGGCTGGCGAAATCCACAGGCACGGCCAGGGATCGGCCGCGGCGAGCGAAGGCAGCGCGCGGCCGTGGTCGTAGAAGCCGTGGAAGTGCGAGAGCGTGCGTCCGGTGCGCAGCGAGAGCGGATGGTCCGAGGCGGGCGCCGGGTCGAACGCCGGCAGCGCGGGCAGCCCGAGCGCGGCGGCGCGCGCGGAGAAGAGCTCCACCTTGCCCGAGGGCGTGTCGAAGGCGAGGCCGGGATGGGCCACGTGCGAGATTTGACGGGCGCGGATGCCGCCCTCCGCCTCGAGGGCCGAGACGGTGGCGTGGCCGGTCGAGGGATGGTCGAGGATGGCGTCGATGGCGCCGGTGACATCGGCCCAGGGAAAGAAGTCGGAAACTCCGAGGCGCGTCGCAAGCTCGCGCAGCACCCACGAGGGCGGCCGCGCCTCGCCGGGCGGCTCGAGGATCTTCGGCATCAGGTACAGGTGCGTGTTGGTGCTCTTGCAGCCGGTGTCCTCGAGCCACGAGGTCGCGGGCAACATGAGATCGGCATGGCGCCGCGCGGTGTCGTGCATGAAGAGGTCGTAGGTGGCGAGCAGGTCCAGGCGCGCGAGGGCGGCATCGACGCGGCCCGCGTCGGCGAAGGACGAGAGCATGTCGGTGCCGAAGAGCAGGAGCGCGCGCACGCTGCCGTCCTCGAGCGACGCGGTGACGGCCGACATCTGGTTGGGGACGCGCCCGGCTTCGGGGCGGCGCTCTTCCGCCGCGATGCTGGCCAGCTCCTGACCGTGCGTGGCGGCTCCATGCCGCGGTCCCATCCCGCCGCCGGCGATGCCGAGGTTCCCGGTGAGCGCCGGCAGGCAGCCCACCGCGCGCGCCGCCTGCCAGCCCGCGGCGCCCTTGTGCATCGAGCTGCCGCCGAGGAGGATCATCGCCGGGCGGGTGCCCGCGTACCTGCGCGCGAGCGCGGCGATCTCCGCGGCGGGAATGCCGGTGGCCGCCGACGCCCGGTCGACGTCGTGCTTCGCCACTTCTGCGGCGAGCGCGTCGAATCCCACGGTGTGCGCCGCGACGAAGGCAGCGTCGTAGAGGCGCTCTTTCACGATGACGTGCATCATCCCCAGCGCGAGCGCCGCGTCTGTGCCGGGGCGGATCAAGAGCGTCTCGTCCGCCTGCGCCGACGCCTCGGTGCGCCGCACATCGATGTCGACGACGTACGCTCCGCGCCGGCGCGCCGCCGCGAGGTGCCTTCCGGTGTTCGGCTGGCTGGCGAGGTTCGCGCCCCAGAGGACGACGAGCGCCGCGTTCTCGCCCATGTCCTCCTTGGTGTTCACTTCCAGG
>DATDMU010000462.1:0-21421 GCA_036518615.1 Myxococcales bacterium | reverse complement strand
GTGGGCGTGCAGTACATCCGCAGCGCCGCCATCATCCAGCTCCTGCTCGGCAACATGGGGCGGCCGGGCGGCGGCATCATGGCGCTGCGCGGACACGCCAGCATCCAGGGCTCCACCGACATCCCCACGCTCTTCAACCTGCTCCCGGGCTACGTGCCGATGGCGCACGCCAACCACGACAAGCTCGAGGACTACCTGAAGATCAACACCGCCGGCGCCGGCTTCTGGTCGGAGTTCCCCGCCTACTTCATCTCGCTGATGAGGGCGTGGTTCGGCGAGGCGGCCAACCAGGACTCGAGCTGGTGCTTCGACTTCCTGCCCGCGGTCACGGGCGATCACTCGCACATGACCACGGTGGCCGACATGGCGAAGGGCAAGCTGCGCGGCTACTTCGTCATGGGCGAGAACCCGGTGGTCGGCTCCACCAACGGCGCCTACCAGCGCGAGGGCCTGCGCAAGCTGGACTGGCTGGTGGTGCGCGACTTCGCCATGACCGAGACGGCCGAGTTCTGGCGCACGGCGCCCGAGGTGCAGAGCGGCGACATCCGCCCCGAGGACATCGGCACCGAGGTCTTCTTCTTCCCCGCCGCGGCGCATACCGAGAAGGACGGCTCGTTCACCAACACCCAGCGCATGCTGCAGTGGCACCACAAGTGCGTGGAGCCGCCGGGCGACTGCCGCAGCGAGCTGCAGTTCGTCTACGAGCTGGGCAAGCGGCTCAAGCAGCTCCATGCGGGGTCGACGCTGGAGCGCGATCGGCCCATCCAGGCCGTGACCTGGGACTATCCGGAGGTGAAACCCGGCGAGCCCGACGCGGAGGCGGTGCTGGCCGAGATCAACGGCAAGGACCTGGTCACCGGGGAGCCGCTGAAGAAGTACACGCAGCTGCGCCGCGACGGCAGCACCGCCTGCGGCTGCTGGATCTACGTGGGCGTCTACGAGGGCGGCAAGAACATGGCCGCGCGCCGCAAGCCCGGCCGCGAGCAGCACTGGGTGGCACCGGAGTGGGGCTGGGCCTGGCCCGACAACCGCCGCCTCCTCTACAACCGCGCCTCCGCCGCGCCCGACGGCAAGCCCTGGAGCGAGAGGAAGAAGTACGTCTGGTGGGACGAGGAGAAGCAGAAGTGGACCGGCTACGACCAGCCGGACTTCATCGCCACGCGGCCGCCTTCCTATCGGCCCATCCTCGGCGCGCAGGGGCTCCACGCCATCTCCGGCGTCGATCCCTTCATCATGCAGGTCGACGGCAAGGGCTGGCTCTTCGCGCCGGCCGGGCTCCTCGACGGGCCATTGCCCACGCATTACGAGCCGCAGGAATCGGTGGTGCAGAACGCCCTCTACAGGCAGCAGTGCAACCCGGGCCGGCTGGAGTGGCACACCGGCAGCAATCCGTACCACCGCGCCTTTGCCGACCCGCGCTTCCCCTACGTGCTGACCACGTATCGATTGACCGAGCACCACACCGGCGGCGGCATGACCCGCTGGCTCTCCTGGCTCTCCGAGCTGATGCCGGAGATGTTCTGCGAGGTGTCGCCCGAGCTGGCCCGCGACCGCGGGCTCGTCCACGGCGGCTGGGCCACGGTAGCCACGGCGCGCGGCAACATCGAGTGCCGCGTGCTGGTGACGCGGCGGCTGCGGCCGCTGCGCATCCGCGGCCGCACCATCCACCAGATCGGATTGCCCTATCATTGGGGTTATACGGGGCGCGTGCGCGGCGACTCCTCGAACGATCTGCTCTCGTTCGTGGCCGACCCGAACGTGCACATCCAGGAGTCGAAGGCGCTCACCGCCGACATCCGTCCGGGCCGGCGAGGCAGGGCGCGGCGCGCGGCGGTGAACGGCTTCCGCGAGCTGCCCGAGCTTTCCATGCCGCGCGATCTGCCGGGGCTGAGGCCGTTCAAGGAGCAGCCGCTCCAGCACGATCCCGCGAAGGAGTGAGGGGAATGAAAGGATTCTTCACCGACACCACGCTCTGCATCGGCTGCAAGGCCTGCGAGGTGGCGTGCAAGCAGTGGAACCAGTTGCCGGACGACGGCTTCAGCTTCACCGGGCTGTCCTACGACAACACCGGCCACCTGGGCGCCTCCACCTGGCGGCACGTCTCGTTCGTGGAGCGGCCGGTGCCCCTGGGCGGCACCATCGCGTCCAACTTCTCCTGGCTGATGATGTCCGACGTGTGCAAGCACTGCGAGCGCGCCGGGTGCCTGGAGGCGTGCCCCACCGGCTCCATCGTCCGCACCGAGTTCGGCAGCGTGTACGTGCAGCCGGACATCTGCAACGGCTGCGGCTACTGCGTCTCGGCCTGCCCGTTCGGCGTGGTCGATCGCCGGGCCGACGACGGCCGCGCCTGGAAGTGCACGCTCTGCTACGACCGGCTCAAGGCGGACCTGACTCCCGCCTGCGCGAAGGCGTGCCCCACCGCGTCCATCCAGTTCGGCGACCTCGTGCAGCTTCGCGTCAAGGCGCGGGAGCGCGTCGAGGAGCTGCGGGCGCGCGGCATGAAGGAAGCGTACCTGTACGGCGAGAGCGCCGAGAGCCAGCCTGGCACCGGCGGCCTCAACGCCTTCTTCCTGCTCTGCGACAAGCCGGAGAAGTACAACCTGCCGCCCGACCCGGTGGTGCCGACGAAGAGGTCGAAGCGGAGCTGGGCCTCCATGGGCGCGGCGGCGGCGGGTCTTGCGGCGCTGATGCTCGCCGCGGTGGTGACGCCATGATCGAGACGGAGCTGGTGCAGCCGCGGCCTGGCGACGGGCGCAACATCGACCAGACGCTGGGCACGCTGCGGGGCGAAGGCGCGCTGCAGGAGATCGGAAAGCTGGACGAGGCGCGGCCGTTCGAGACGCGCCCCTATCGCGCGGAGGCCACGGCGGAGCAGGACTCGTACTACGGCCTGCCGCTGCTCAAGGAGACGGTCTGGAAGTGGGCCATCCCCGCGTACTTCTACGTCGGCGGGCTGGCCGGAGCGTCGGCGGCGATGTCCGCTGCCTGCCTGCTGCGCGGCCGCGCGCTCTCGCGGGTGGCCCGCGCAGGGAAGCTGATCGCGGCGGGCGGCGCGGTGACGAGCGCCGCGCTGCTCATCCAGGACCTCGGCATCCGGCGCCGCTTCATCTACATGCTGCGCGTGTTCCGGCCCACCTCGCCGATGAACCTGGGGAGCTGGATCCTCACCGCCTTCGGCGGGGCGGCAGCGGGAGCGCTCCTCCCCGGGCGCGCAGGCGCTGCGGCAACGGTTGCGGCGGGCGTGATCGGGCTGCCCCTGACCAGCTACACCGGCGTGCTGCTCGCGAACACTGCGGTGCCGCTCTGGCAGGGAGCGCGGACCACGCTGCCGCCGGTCTTCGTCGCCTCGGCCGCGGCCAGCGCTGCCGGCGCCTTCGAGATGCTCCCCTTGCGCCCGCGCGAGCAGCGGGTGGTGCGGCGGATGGCGGTGGCGGGAAAATTGGCGGAGTTGCTCAACGACGTCGCCATGGAGCGCGAGCTGCACCGCGTGGAGCGCGTCGGGTTGCCGCTCAAGAACGGAATCTCGGGCGCGCTCTGGCGCGGAGCCAAGCTGTGCAAGACCGCGAGCCTCGTGCTCTCGCTCTGGCCGCGAAAGCGCCGTTGGGGGTGGATCGCCGCGGGCGTGCTGGGAAACCTCGGCGCGCTGGCCACGCGCTTCGCCATCTTCGAGGGCGGCAAGGCGTCGGCGCGCGATCCGCACGCGACCATCGCGATGCAGCGGGGCTGAGGCAACCGCTCATTTCCCGCCGGTGCTCGTGCGCCAGAGCCCGTGGGCGAAGGTGCCCGCATAGACGAGCAGCGGGTCCGCGCCGGAGATCGCCAGCTTCTCGATCCGGGGGTGGGCGCCGAATCCATCCGCCGCCTGCTCCCAGGTGGTTCCGCGATCGTGCGTGCGCCACACGCTGTCGGCCGACTCGACGAAGTACGTCGCGGCATCGGTGGCGCTGACCGCCAGGTCCAGGACGCCGGGGCTCCCGGATGGAGGCGTGACATCCGTCCACGACCGGCCGCCGTCGACGGTTTGAAGGAGTCCGATCGTGGTGAACGCCACCACCGCGGTGTTCGCATCGGCCGGATCGACCTGCACGGCGCTCACGAAGTTCGCCGGACCGAAACCGGCGTGCACCTGCGTCCAGGTCGTCCCTCCGTCGCCGCTGCGGAAGATGCCGTCGCCGGATGCGCCGAAGACGACCTCCGGCTGCGCGGCGCAGGCGTGCAGCTTGTCCAGCGCCGGCGCAGCGGCGAGCTCGGTCCAGGTCTCACCGGCGTCGAGGGAACGGAAGACGCGGCGGGGCTCCGCCGCGAAGAGCGTCGCGGGAGAGGTGGCGACGACCGAGAAGCCGGTGGGGTTCACCCGGAGCGCCGCCGGCGTCGACCGGCGCCAGCTCGCGCCGCCGTCGTCCGACTTGTAGATGCCGTCGTTGAGCATCTGCACGAACCAGGTTCCTCGTGAGGTTGGATCGGCGAGGATCTGCAGCGCCTGCCTGGGGGGAAGCCCGGCGGCCGAGGTGGTCCAGGTGCCGCCGGCGTCGGTGGTCTTGCGCAAGAGCCCGAAGACGGAGACCAGCGCCACGTCGGCATCGAAGGGGTCGGCGGCGAGTCCATCGATCGCCTGCTCGTCCATGCCCGCGCTGGAGAACGACCAGTGTGCTCCGCTGTCGGTCGACCGGTAGATGCCGGCGGACTGGCTGCCGATGGCGGCCGCGAGGACGACGCCGGGATGCACGCGGTCGAGGGCGATCGATTCGCCGGCGGAGGGCAGGTCGAAGCCCGATCCGGAGATCGCGGTCCAGGTCGCGCCGCGGTCCGGCGATCGCAAGAGGCGCGCGCTGTCTCCGAGGAACATGGCGGGGCTGTCGGGATCGAGCGCGATGCTGACGAGGAAGGCGAAGTCGTTGAACGCGAGCGGAAGGTGCGACCAGCTCGCCCCCGAGTCGGTGGAGGTGGACAGTCCGAATCCCTGGACCACGGCGAAGAGGCGCGAAGGCAGCGCAGGATCGACGGCGAGCATGGAGACGCGCAGGCCCGGCGATCCGCCCGGAACGGCCTCCGTCCAGTGCGCGCCGGCGTCGCCGGAGATGAAGAGCCCGGAGTCCGACCACGCATAGAGCCGCTGCGGGTTCGACGGATCGACGGCGACGCCGTTCAGCTGTTGCGCGGGCGTGGTCGCGAGAGGCCCGAGGGTGGCGCCGCCGTCGCTGGAGACGTAGAGGCCGCCACTGTGGAACGCGACGTAGACCTTCCCCGGCGCGACGGCGATTCCGCGCGCGGCGGACGGGAAGCTTGCGCCCATGGGAGCCCAGGTGGCCCCGTGATCGTGCGAGACGAGCGGCCCGCCCGAGCACACGTAGGCATCGGCCCCGGCGGGATCGAAGACGGCGCAGAAGCCGTCGCCGCCGCTCGGCGCCACCGCCGTCCAGGTCCGCCCGCCATCCGCGGACCGGAAGATCGATCCTTCCGCGGGAGCGATGGCGACGTCCGGATTGGACGGATCGATGGCGACGGAGCGGGGCAGCCCGCCGGCGAGCCCGAGATCGAGCCGCTGCCAGGCCAGGCCGGTCAGCAGCACGTCCAGGTGGAGATCGAAGACCTGCACGGTCGCCGTGACCTTCTTGGTCTCCGCGAAAGTGGAGGAGAGCGTGGCGGAGAAGGTGCCGTCCGGCTGCGTCGTTCCCGCAGGCGGTTCGACGACGGTCTTGATCCCCTTCACCGCGATGCTGACAGGGACCGCCGGAATCGGGCTGCCGGCAACGTCGCGGACTTCGACGGTGAGCGCGATTGGCGTTCCGGCGAACGCGCTGGCGGGGGTCGCGACGATCCGCGATTGCGCGAGGCTGGGCGCCGTGCGCGCGAACGCGACGTGCGCGAAGAACCCGATGCTTCCCGCGGAGGTCCCCACGAAGACGATCACGTCGTCGTCCTCGTCCACCGTGGAAGTGAGGGCGGACGAGAAGACGCCATCTGCCCCCGTCACCCCGATGGGATTCGCAACGACGCCACTTCCCGACGCCTCCACCTCGACGTGCGCTCCCGGAATGGGATGGCTCAGCGCATCCTTCAGCACGACCGTGATGGTCGCCGGGGTGAGCCCGTCGGAAGCGATCGGCACGCCGGGGACGGTGAGGGCGGACTTCAGGACGTCGGGGGGGCCGGGAACGAACTGGATGCCCGCGTGCAGGCTGTCGCCCCGCGTCTGAAGCACGAGGTCCCTGCGGCCCACCTCGACCGACTTCACGCGCGCCACGAACACGCCTTCGGCGTCTGCGCTGCCGATGGGAGGATCGAACTGCACGCCCGCTGCCGGCGCGAACGATACCGCCGCGCCCGACGCTGCACGGCCGTTCGCGTCGCGCAGCGTTGCGCGCACGGTTGCGGCGGACTGGCCGTCGGCAATCACCTGCGCAACGTCGATCTCCACCGAGGACGTCTGCGCCGAGACCGGCCCGGGGAGAGGCGGAGCGTTCGCGTTGGGCGGAAGCGAGCTGGTGCCGCAGGCAAGAACGAACAGGGCGGGGAGGCCGCGCACGAATCCGCTCATGCGCGGAAGACTAGATCAATTGGCGGCCAGGATTGAAGCGCGATGCGGCAGCGCGGGATTGGCAATGGACGTTCTCATTCCCGACTTCGAGCTGGCCGTCGGCACTGAATTCCAGGCGGCGGTCCGGGCCTGGACCTGCCCTGCGCCTCGTGAGTTTGTGCGCCCAATCAAGATCGCGGACCCGGTTCGACAGCGTGAACGCGTCGCAAGCGGACCTGGTTGTGCGCCGATTGACGCGCTCAGCGCAGCTTCAGCGCCTGCGCCGCGGCTGCATCCGCCTGCGCGCGCGCCGCTTCCGCTGCTCTCCGCGCGCGGTCCGCCGCGGCCTGTGCGTCGGCCGCCTTCTTCTCCAGCGCTCGCGCATGCTGGTCGAGGCGCCTGGCCTGCGCCTCCGCGCGCTTCAGCTCCCGCTCGCGTTTGGCGCGCTCCCGGCGGGCGGCCGCCTCGGCGCGCTTCTGTGCCGCCCTGGCCGCTTTGTCGTCGCCTTTGTCTTTGCCGGCCTTCTCCACGGGCGTCGGTCGCGACTTCGGCGCGTGCGCTCTCGCAGGCGCCTTGCCGAGCAGCTCGCCGAACCCCGTCGCTTCCAGCTCGTGCGCGAGCGTCCCCTCGCCCAGCGCGTCGGGATCGCTCGCCGCCGCCGAGGTCACGGTGGTCTGCACCCGCCGCTGCAGCTCGGGCGTGACCCGCGCCTCGATCTCCCGCGCCGCCGCATCGACCTTCTCCATCACCTTCTGCAGCGCGCCGCGCTGCTCCTGCATGGCCTCCCGCAGATCTCCACCGGCGCCGGCCTGCGCCTTCTCCAGCTTGCGGGTCGCCTCGATCAACGCTTCGACGAGCGGCCGGTGCCGCGGTCCGAGCTGGTTTGCGATCCAGAGCGAGGCAGACGGCTTGCGCAGCGCCGCGACCTCCTTCGCCTCGTCCGCCTTTCCCGCGTCGCGAAGCTCGCGCTCCAGCGCCTTGCGCGCGGCGGTGAACTCCGCGGGAGGCACCTCGAAGAGCCGGCGAACCGGGTTCACAGCTCGAGCGTCTCGCCGATGGCGAGAATGCGCAACCCGTCCTCCGGCAGCCCGCGCCGCCGCCACTCCGAGCGCAGCCGCTGCGGCGGCTCCTCGAGCGGCTCGTCGGTGAGCTTGAACGTCCCCCAGTGCATCGCCACCAGGCGCCGCGCGCCCAGGTCGAGAAAACCCTGCACCGCCTGCTCCGGGTTCATGTGCTGCTTCTCCATGAACCAGCCGGGGTCGTACGCGCCGATGGGCAAGAGCGCCGCGTCGAGACGGGGAAAGCGCTCGCCGATCTCCTTGAAGCCCGCGAACCACGCCGTGTCGCCGGCGTGATACACGCGCGCCCGCGCTCCCTCGATGACGAACCCGCCCCAGAGCGTCTGGTTGGTGTCGAAGAGGCCGCGCCGGCTCCAGTGCTGCGAGGGCACGAAGCTGACGCGCACGTGGTCGTTGATGCGCTCCGCGTCCCACCAGCCGAGCTCGCGCACGGGCAGCGGCAGCCCCTTGCCCACGCCGGTTCCTGCCACCACCTTCGCCCGCACCGCCAGCACCGAAGGGCGATCGTAATGGTCGTAATGCGAATGGGTCACGAGCGTCGCGTCGATGCGCGGGAGCTGCGCGGGCCGCAGCGGCACCGGGACGTTGCGCGGAATCAGGAAGGAGAGCCGATCGCCGAAGACGGGATCGACGAGGAGCGATGCGCCGTCGAGCTGCACCAGCCAGCTCGCATGACCGAGCCAGGTCAACCGCGCCGGCTCGCCTGGCGCCGGCGGCGTGGCGAGGAGTCGTAAGTTTGCCGGCACCACCGGCACCCGCGCGGTGCGGGGGCTCTTTCGCCTGCGCCCTCTCAGCTTGTCGAGCACCGCCCAGCGGAAGACCATCGCTCCGGCGTTGGGCCCGCTGCCGTCCTGGTTCACGAAGCGGAACATGGCTCATTGTACCCTGTGCTCGCGGTCTTCCACCTCGACCTGGGTCACGCGCTTCCGGGTCTTCGCCAGCCGCGCTTCCTCGTCGATGAAGTAGAACCCCACCCGCAGCACCGCGGCGATCACCGTCACCAGGATGGAGGAGAGAAACCAGTCGAGCAGCGGCGACACCACCGGCCAGCGCGGAACCACGTGGATGCCGTACGCGCCGGTGAGCGGCACCAGCAGGAACGCGAGCCAGTGCGATGCGCAGTACGGGCAGGAGACCAGGTATCCGCGCCACGTCGCCATCCCGCCGCAGCGCGCGCGGAGGGGCTCGAAGATCTTCTCCTTCGCGATGGTGTGCGACATCCCCATGACCACCGCGGAGACGAGCACGATGCGCAGGAGCGGAATGTCCAAGCCTCAGCTCCGCGAGGGCGGCGCCCAGGGGACCTCGCGGTTGTCGCGCGCCGCCTCGTCGCCGAGCCTGGTGAGCGGACCCCGCGCCATCTCCGGCCGGTGCAGCCAGCCCGGCTCCGCGAAGTCGGAAGGGCCGGCGCCGCCGGGCGCGGGCAGGAGCGCATTGACCAGCGTGGCTGCGCGGTTGACCAGGCCGGGCGCGAGCGCGTGCATCACCCGCATCGTCTTCGCGAGGATGCCGACGCTCAGGTACGCCTCGCCGCGCGCGCAGGCGCGCAGGATCCGCCGGGCCGCCGACCCAGCGGCCACCGAGGAGATGGGCACCGACGCGCCGATGGCGAACCACGCCACCTCCTCTTCGCGGCGCCCCTTGAACACGGCGTTCCAGTGCGAGCCGGTGCGCATCACGAAAGGCAGCACGGTGGTGACGCGAATGCCGTCGCGCCGCGCCTCGATGCCCAGCCCTTCCGAGAATCCGACCGCCGCGAACTTCGAGCCGACGTAGGGCAAGAGGTGCGGCACCGCGACGGCGCCGCCGATGGAGCAGACGTTCACGATGCGCGCGCCCCGCTTCAACGACGGCAGCGCGGCGAGCGTGGTGTGGACCATGCCGAAGTAGTTGATCTCCATCGCTTCGCGGAAATCGTGCAGGCCCATCGACCGGAGCGGCCCCACCTGGATGACGCCGGCGTTGTTGATCAGGATGTCGAGAGCGCCGAAGCGGCCGAGCGCCTGCGCGATCAGCGCCGCGGCCTGCGCGGGATCGCTCACGTCGCAAGAGACCGCCAGCACGTCCGCGCCGCGGCCGGCCAGCTCGGCGCGCGCGCGCTCCAGCTCGGACGCGTCGCGGGCGCAGATGACGAGGCGCGCGCCTTTGCGGGTCAGCTCGCGGGCCAGCACCAACCCGAGGCCGCGCGAGGCGCCGGTGATCACCGCCACCTTGCCGGCGAAGGCGTAGCGCGGAAACGAGCGGCGCAGGCCCACCAGCACGCCGGCCGCGCCCGCGGCCCACAACCAGCTCCGGCGGAATCGCATCTTCACACCTCCGGGCGAAACATCGCCATCGCGCGGTGCGGCGGAAAGGTCAGGGCGAGGCGTCGTCGCGCAGCGGCCGCTCGCTCGCCAGCCGCGTCAGTCCGGAGCGGCAGTTGTCGCAGTTGCCGCAGTCCTCGCCGCGCTCCTCGCCGAAGTACTCGCGCAGGAGCCGCCGCCTGCACAGCGCCGACTGCGCGAAGCGCATCATCGTCTGGAGCCGCTCGCGATCGCCGGTCTGCCGCTCCTCCCAGGCCGTGAGCATCCGCGCCAGCGCCTCCGCATCGAGCTCCGCCGTCCTCACCAGCGACCGGCCGCGGCGCTCCAGAACGCCCGCGCCCACGAGCTGGGCGACGATGACCTTGACGCGCTTCTCGCCCAGCTCGATCGCCTCGGCGATCGCCTTCGCCGATTTCGCGGCGCCGACGGCCCGGAAGACCGTTTGCGATTCCTCGCGCGACGGGTACTTGCCGCCGAGGAAGTACGACTGGATGCGCTTGTCCTCCAGCCGGTAGAGCAGCGTCACGCGGGCGGGGTTTCCGTCGCGGCCGGCTCGCCCCGCCTCCTGGTACCAGGCCTCCACCGATCCGGGGAAGTTCCAGTGCACGACCAAGCGGATGTCGGGCTTGTCGATGCCGAGCCCGAAGGCGTTGGTGGCGACCATCACCCGCAGCTCGCCGCTCATGAAGCGCCGCTGCATCTCCTCGCGCTCCGGCGCCGCGAGCTGGCCATGATAGCGGCCCACTTCCACGCCCTGCGCCCGCAGCCAGCGATGGAGCTCGTCCACCTTGCGCACGGTGGCGCAATAGACGATGCCCGGGCCGTCCTCGCGCCGCAGCCGCTCGAGCAGCGCCTGCTCCTTCATCGCCCGGTTCACCGTGCGCCGCACCTCGATGAAGAGGTTGGGGCGATCGACTCCGGTGTGGACGATCTCCACGTCCTTCATTCCCAGCTGGCGGACGATGTCCTCGATCACCTCGGGCGTGGCGGTGGCGGTGAGCGCGAGGATGGGCGGCCGCCCCAGCGCGCGGGCCGCGTCGGCGAGGGCCAGGTATGCGGGCCGGAAGTCGTGTCCCCACTGCGAGACGCAATGGGCCTCGTCGACGACGAGAAGCGAGACGCCGCGCTCGCGCAACGGCGCCACGTGGTCGGGATTCTCCAGCCTCTCCGGCGTCACGTAGATGAGGTCGTTGGCGCCGGAGGCGATCTCCTCCACCGCGCCGCGCTCCTCGGAAGTGGAGAGGGTGGAGTCGAGCTTCGCCACCTCGATGCGCGCCGCCTCGGCCTTCTCCTCCTGGTCCTGCATCAGCGAGAGCAGCGGCGAAACCACCACCACCGCGCGCGGCAGGAAGAGCGCCGGGATCTGGTAGGTGAGCGACTTGCCCCCGCCGGTGGGCAGCATCCCCAGCGCATCGCGGCCGCGCAGCACCGCCTCCATCAGCTCGCGCTGGCCGGGGCGGAACTTGCGCACGCCGAAGCGGCGCGCGGCCTCGCGCTCGAGCGCGGTCCAATCGAGCTGTTTCGTCATTGGCACAAGGCTATTTCGCGAACGCCAACCCCGCCAGCGCACCCGCGAGCAAGAGCCAGGTCGGATCCAGCCGCGTGGCGAACGCCAGCGCGGCGCTGAAGAGCGCGATGGCCCACGCCGGCGGCCAGCCGAGCGCAGCCCTTCCCAGGTCGACGAGCACCGCCGCGACCAATCCGATCGACGCGGCATTCACCCCCCGCAGGAACGCCGCCATGGCCGCCGACCGGCGCAGCACGCCGAGCATCGGCGCGCTCAACGCCACGAAGACGAAGGCGGGAAGGAAGATGCCCAGGGTGGCCAGCGCGGCGCCGGACCAGCCATGCATCAGATATCCCGCGAAGGTGGCGCTGCTGGAGACGGGCCCGGGCGTCGCCTGTCCGGCGGCGATGGCGTCGAGCAGTTGCCGCTCGGTGAGCCAGCCCCTGGCCGTGACGAACTCCGTGCGCATGAAGGCGATGAGCACGTAGCCGCTGCCGTAGAGCACGCTGCCGATCTTGAGGAAGACGAGAAAGACGCCGGCGAGACCCGGCACGGTGACGGCGGCGCCGGGAATCACCGGCAAGAGCGCGAGCGCGCCCCGGCGCCGGGCCAGGGGCGCCGCGGCGAGCAGCGCGCCGGCTCCGAGCAGCACCCACAGCTCGTGCACGCGCAGGACGCCCGCCGCGCAGGCAGCGACGGCAACTCCAATCTCCTGCGCGCCGCGCAGCGCCGAGCGCCCCAGGCGCGCCACGGCAGCCGCGACCACCCCCATCACCGCGGGCTGCAGCCCCGCCAGGAGCGCTCCCGCCGCGGGGAGCGCGCCGTAGCGGACGTAGGCCCACGCCAGCGCGACCGTGAAGAGAGCCGAAGGAAGGATGAAGCAGGCGCCGGCCACCACCAGCCCCAAAGCGCCGCCGCGCCGGTACCCGAGGTGGATGGCCAGCTCGGTCGAGTTGGGACCGGGCATGAGGCTCGCGGCCCCGTACAGCTCCACCAGCTCCTCGCGGGTCACCCAGCCGCGCTTCTCCACCACCTGGCGATCCATCAAGGCGATGTGCGCCGCGGGGCCGCCGAAGGCGGTGAGCCCGAGCCGCAGGAACACCGCAGCAATTTCCCCCAGCCTTCCCACGCAAGTGCTGTACCTTTCCTGACGGCGAGGCACAAACCTCGCGCGAGGAGACCGCGCCATCGGACCGACGGACTCGAGCGCGCCCGCGATGCCGGCTTCCCGCGTGCGGCTGGCGCGCATCGTCGCGCTCTGCGCCGATGCAGTGCAGCTTCTGGCGGCGCCGCTCTTCGGCGAGGGCTTCGCCTCGCCGTTCAACGACGCTCTCGACCTCGTCGTCGCCGCGGCGCTGATCAAGCTGCTCGGCTTCCACTGGGCGCTCCTGCCTGCGCTCGCTGCCGAGGTGGTGCCGGCGCTCGACCTGGCGCCGACCTGGACCGCGTCGGTGCTGCTGATCACCTCGTCGAAGGCGCGCTGGTGGGTGGCGGCCGCCTGGGTCTTGGCGGCGATCGCCGTCATCCTCGTGGCGCTCCACTTCCGCCACCGCGCCTGAGGCCTACTCGAAGCGCAGCGCCTCGATGGGGTCGAGCCGCGAGGCGCGCAGGGCGGGATAGAAGCCCGCCACGATGCCGGAGAAGCCCGCCCCGAGCAGCGCGCCCGCCATGGCGATGGGCGAGAGCAGCCCCGGCCACTGGAAGCGCACCGACATCCAGCGGGAGACGCCGATTCCCACCGCCAGCCCGATGAGACCGCCGACGATGGCCAGCACCACCGCCTCGGTGAGGAACTGCACCAGGATGTCGCGCCCGCGCCCGCCCACCGCCATGCGGATGCCGATCTCGCGGGTGCGCTCGGTCACCGAGACCAGCATCACGTTGGCGATGCCGATGGCGCCGACGATCAGCGAGATCGCCGCCACCGCCTCGAGCAGATAGGCGATGGTCTGCGTGCTCTGCTTCATCGCGTCCTGCATCTCGGCGAGGTTGCGGATCTGGAAGTCGGGCTCGGCCTGGTCGCCGAGGTGGTGCCGCTGGCGCAAGAGCGCGGTGACCTCGCGCTCGGCGTCGTCCACCTGCGAGGGCGAGCGGGCGGAGATCATCATCATCTGCACCGTGTCGGACTGGCTGCCGATCAGCCGCCGCACCACCGTGGACCAGGGCATGAGGATGATGTCGTCCTGGTCCTGGCCGAACGAGGTCTGTCCCTTCGCGGCGAGGATGCCCACCACCTTGCAGGGCACGTGCTTGACCCGGATCTGCTCCCCGATCACCGGCGCGTTGGGAAGGAAGAGCTTGTCCACCACCGTCTTGCCGAGGACGCAGACCTTGCCTGCGGAGGCGTCCTCCTCGCGCCCGAAGAACTCGCCCTGGGCGACGGGCCAGGTGCGGACCTGCAGGTACGCCGCGGTGGTGCCCTGGACCTGCGTGAACCAGTTCTGGTCGCCGTAGACCACCTGCGCGCCGGTGCGATTGACCGGCGCGACCGCCGCCACCGAGTTGGACAGCTCCCGCTCCACCGCGGTGACGTCGTCGCGGGTCAAGGTCTGCGTGGCGCCGGACCCGGTGGCGACGCCGTGCATGGCGATGCTGCCGGGGAGCACCATCAGGAGGTTCGAGCCCAGCGACTCCATCTGCTGCGCCACCTTGGCCTGCGCGCCCTGGCCGATGGCGACGGTGGCGACGACCGCGCCCACCGCGATGACGATGCCGAGCATGGCGAGCAGCGAGCGGAGCAGGTTCTTGCGCAGCGCGCGGAGCGCCGTCCGCAGCGAGGCGAGGAGGTTCATGCGCTCGCCTCCCGCAGCAGCTCGTCGCGGGCGATGCGCCGCCGCAAGACCCGCGTGTCGCTCAGCACCAGGCCATCCTTGAAGGTGACCGTGCGCCGCGCGTGCTCGGCGATGTCCGGCTCGTGGGTCACGAGCAGGACGGTGAGCCCCTGGTCGTTCAGCTCCTGGAAGATGCCCATCACCTCCACCGAGGTGCGCGAGTCGAGGTTGCCGGTGGGCTCGTCCGCGAGCAGGAGGGCAGGGCGGTTGACCAGCGCGCGGGCGATGGCCACGCGCTGCTGCTGGCCCCCGGAGAGCTGCGCGGGGGTGTGATCGAGGCGGTCGCCCAGGCCTACCCGCTGCAGCGCCTCGGCAGCGCGCTGGTGACGGTCGCGCGCGCCCACGCCCTGGTAGAGCATGGGCAGCTCCACGTTCTCCACCGCGCTGGTGCGCGGCAAGAGGTTGAAGCCCTGGAAGACGAATCCGATCTGCTGCCCGCGCACCCGCGCCAGCTGGTCGCGCGAGAGCCGGGCCACGTCCTGGCCGCTCACCAGGCAGGAGCCGCGGGTGGGGCGGTCGAGGCAGCCGATCAGGTTCATGAACGTGCTCTTGCCCGAGCCGGAGGCGCCCATCACGGCGACGAAGTCGCCCGCCTCGATGGTGAGGGAGACGCCGCGCAAGGCGTGCACCTCCACGTCGCCCATGCGGTAGATCTTCTCCAGCCCGCGCGTCTCGACGACCGGCGCCTCAGAACGGTCCACGGCGCCTCTGCTGCGGCGCGCTGCCGCCCTCGCCGCCGCCGGTGATGACCTGGTCGCCTTCGGAGAGTCCCTCCAGCACCTCGGTGCGCTGCCCGTCGGAGAGCCCCACGCGGATCATCGCCGGCGAAGGCTTGCCGTCCACCACCTTGTAGACGCGCCCGGGCCGCCCCGGTCCCTGCTGCGCCCCGGGCTCGCGCGCTCCCCGCGCGGCGGCGGAGGGATTGCGCGCCTGCGGCGGGGTGGCCGCCCGCGCGGCGCCCGGTGCGGCGGCCGGCGTTGCCTCGGATGCGCCCGGCGCTTCCTCCGGCTTCCAGCGCAGCGCCGCGTTCGGCACCCGCAGCACGTCGTCCTTGTGGGCGGTGGTGATGGTGACCGACGCGGTCATTCCCTGGCGCAGCTTGCGCTCGGGGTTCGGCGCCGAGATCACCCCCTGGTAGGTGACGACGTTCTGGATGGTGTTGGGCGCCTGCCGCACCTGGCTGATGGTGCCGGTGAAGGTCTCGCCGGGGTACGCATCGACGGTGAACTTCGCCGCCAGCCCCTCGTGCACCTTGCCCACGTCCGCCTCGTCGATGTTGGCGAGGATCTGCATCTTGGTCAGGTCGTTGGCGATGAGGAAGAGGGTGGGAGCCTGGAAGGCGGCCGCGACGGTCTGGCCCACGTCCACGTTGCGCGAGACGACGATGCCGTCGATGGGGCTGGTGATCCGGGTGAAGGCGAGGTTGGTCGCCGCCATGTCGCGATCGGCCCTGGCCTGCAGCACGGCCGCCTTGGCGGCGGAGAGCGCCGCCTTGTTGCCGTCGCGGGTGGCCAGCGCGGTGTCCACGTCCGCCTGCGCGACCAGGCCCGTGGCGCGCAGGTTCGCGACGCGGCCCGCGATGCGCACCGAGTCGTCGTAGGCCGCCTGCGCCTTCTCCACGTTGGCCTTGGCCGACTCCAGCTGCGCCTCGGCCTTCTCCAGCTGCGCCTGGAAGAGGCGCGGGTCGAGCGTGGCGAGGAGGTCGCCCTTCTTCACCAGGCTGTTGAAGTCCACGTTGAGCTTGTCGATGATGCCGGACACCTGCGAGCCCACGTTGACGGTCACGATGGCCGAGACGTCTCCGGTCGCGTTGACGATCTCGCTCACCGGCCCGCGGGTGACGGCGTCGGTGCGGAACGTCGCGGCGCTCTTGCGGCCACAGGCGGCGCAAAGGACGAGGGCGAGGGGCAGGAGACGTCGCAAAGTTGATTCCTCCATGGCGCGGGCAGACCGTAACGGCTCGGTGCGCGACGCGTCAATGCAAGCCTCGCGCCCGAAACACGCACGCAACATTGGCGGAAGCACGGGTGGTCCTTTCCTGCGTCTTCGCGCGCGCGACCAGACAGCGGCCCGGGGGCGAGGCCAATCGCCGCAGTATGGGAAGATCGACCGCCGTCGCTCGGCCGCGCGCGGGTGCCAGCCTTCGTGGGGCCGCTCTGCAAGATCGGCTTGTGCGACTGCGCGTTTGTCCGCTCAATCAAGATGTATCAGCCGTATGCCTTCATGTGGGCATTCCCTCGAACCAGACCGCCCTCCAGAGCATGCAGTGCTCCACGAAACCACCGCGACGGCGGGTCGGGCTCGACTGCTCGGGCACATACTGAAAGACGGATGCGGTGCACGCATCCGCGAAGTGTCTGCCCATTCAAGTGGAAATCACGGGCGACCCCGAGCGGGACGACGTCCGGCGATTTCGCAGTTTGCTGCCGTGCTGCGGTCCTCGCGTGCGGCGGTGCTGGATGTCAGACCCCTGCCGTACGCTCACCCGATGAAAGCGAAACAGCAGGATCTTCCTCTGCGGCAGTGGGGCGGCGTCCGGCGCGGGGCGGGGCGCAAGCGGACATCTGCGCGCCGGAACGTTCCTCATCGCCGCCGGCGGCAGTTTCAACGCGGCGCCCTGCACGTCACCGTGAGGCTGCGCGAAGAGGTCTGGAACCTGCGTACCCACCGATGCTTCCGCGCTCTGCGCCGTGCCTTCGCTCTCGGGTGCGCGCGGTTCGGCTTCCGGCTGGTCCACTTCTCCGTCCAAGGCAACCACGCGCACATGATCATCGAGGCGCCCGATGCCGATTCGCTGGCGCGCGCGATGAAGGGGCTGGAGGTCCGGATGGCCCGCGCGTTGAACCGGGTCATGAACCGCCGCGGACCTGTCTTCGCCGACCGGTACCACTCACGCTTGCTGAACTCGCCGCGCGAAGCGGCGCGCGCGGTGCGCTACGTCCTCGAGAACTGGCGCGTCCACGGCAAGCGTGGGCAATGGGAGGTTCGCGCAGGGATCGATCCGTACTGCTCCGCGGCCTGCTCCGGGCACAAGCGGCCGTTGGTGGCCCAGCCGCAGTGGTGGATGTTGCGCGTCGGCGTGCAGGTCGGAGCGGACCCACCGCGCCCGTGAACGAGGTCCTTCAGGGTGTGCGGGGACGCGAACAACCTTCCGACTCGAACTTCATCCGCCTGATGCAGCAGGCCATCGGAAACCTGCGCGGGCTTCCGGTTCGATTTCGCCCTTTATGGGCGTACGACGGCGCCGCGAAGTAGAAGGTCGAACACTTCCATATAATCTCAATTTTCAACTGCCAGTGAACTGCGCGACCCGTCCGGATCGTCCGTCAATTGCGCCGGTTCAGCCCGCTTCGAGACCCGCGCCGGGAGCAGCGCGAGCGGCTGGACGTCGTCGCTCCTTCGCGCCCTGACCTGCCGCGGCATGCGCGACAACATGTCGCTGTGCTAACACGCCGCTGTCGTCGATGGCTCGGCCGCCGAGAGGAGCGCGCCCCAATGAAAGTCAAAGCTGCCGTAGCGCACCGGTCCGGTGCGCCACTGACCATTGAAACCGTGGATCTCGAAGGACCGAAGGCCGGCGAGGTCCTTCTCGAAGTCAAGGCGACCGGCGTGTGCCACACCGACGCCTTCACCCTGTCCGGCGCGGACCCGGAGGGCCTCTTCCCCGCCATTCTCGGGCACGAGGGCGGCGCCGTCGTCGCCGAGGTGGGGGCCGGCGTCACCACCGTGCGCGCCGGCGACCACGTCATCCCGCTCTACGTGCCGGAATGCCGGCAATGCGAATACTGCCTCTCCCGCAAGACGAATCTCTGCACCGCGATCCGCGCCACGCAGGGGCGCGGAGTGATGCCCGACGGCACCAGCCGCTTCAGCCTCGGCGGCAAGCCGGTGATGCACTACATGGGGTGCTCGACGTTCGCCAACTACACGGTGCTGCCCGAGATCGCCGTCGCGAAGATCCGCGAGGACGCGCCGCTCGACAAGGTCTGCTACATCGGCTGCGGGGTCACGACCGGCATCGGCGCGGTGGTCTTCACCGCCAAGGTCGAGCCGGGAGCGCGGGTGGTGGTGTTCGGCCTCGGCGGCATCGGCCTCAACGTGGTCCAGGGCGCCCGGATGGTCGGGGCCAGCCAGATCGTCGCCGTCGACGTCAACCCGACCCGCGAAGCCATGGCGCGCAAGTTCGGCGCGACCCATTTCGTGAACCCCAACAAGGTCGAGGGCGACCTGGTGGGCCATCTGGTCGAGCTCACCAGGGGCGGCGCCGACTACAGCTTCGAGTGCGTCGGCAACGTGAAGCTGATGCGGCAGGCCCTCGAGTGCTGTCACCGGGGCTGGGGCGTCTGCACCATCATCGGCGTCGCCGGGGCCGGCCAGGAGATCGCCACCCGTCCCTTCCAGCTCGTCACCGGCCGCGTCTGGAAGGGCACCGCCTTCGGCGGCGCCCGCGGCCGCACCGACGTCCCCCGCATCGTCGACTGGTACATGGAGCACAAGATCAACGTCGACGATCTCATCACCCACACGCTGCCCCTCGAAAGGATCAACGACGCGTTCGAGCTCATGCACGCGGGGAAGTCGATTCGCTCCGTCGTAACCTTCTGACGTTGGACGATGTCCCGGAGGTAAATGCCATGATCAAGCTTTATGACTTCGAGCTGTCGGGGAGCTGCTACAAGATCCGCCTGCTGATGAACATCCTCGGCGTCAAATACGAGAAGGTGAACGTCGATTTCGTGAACAAGGAGCACCGCACCGAGAAGTACCTGAAGCTCAATCCCTTCGGCTCCATTCCCATCTTCGAGGAGGACGGGGTCCGCCTGCGCGACAGCGCCGGCATGCTGGTGTACCTGGCGAAGAAGTACGACAAGAAGAATACCTGGTATCCGGACGATCCCGCCACCCAGGGCCACATCCAGGAGTGGCTGGCGACGGGCGGCAGCGACATCATGAACTCCGCGGCGGCGCGGCTGGTGAAGATCCTCAATTACCAGCTCGACCTCGACAGCCTGCAGACGAAGGCGAAGGCGACGTTCAAGATCATGGACGCGCACCTCGCCGGCCGCCAGTTCCTCGCCGCCGATCACGCGACCATCGCGGACATCGCCTGCTTCCCGTATACGGCAATGGCCGGTGAGGGCGGCATCGACCTGGCGCCGTATCCCAACATCCTCAAGTGGATCGATCGCATGAAGAGGGTGCCGGGATTCATTCCCATGCCGGGCATTCCCGCGGCGGCCTGATCGCCTGGGAGGGGCGGAAGAGATGCTCACGCGCGTATCGCAGAACAAGTCCTTCGGCGGCGTGCAGGGCGTCTTCCGCCACGAGGCGAAGGAGACCGGCTGTCCGATGCGCTTCGGCCTGTTCCTGCCCCCGCAGGCACAGGCCGGGCGCGTGCCGGTGCTCTACTGGCTGTCGGGCTTGAGCTGCACCGAGGAGAACTTCGTCATCAAGGCCGGGGCGCAGCGGGTCGCAGCCGAGCTGGGCCTGGCCGTCGTCACGCCCGACACCAGCCCGCGCGGCGTCCGCAACCCGGGCGACGACGAGAGCTACGACTTCGGCCTCGGCGCCGGGTTCTACGTCGACGCGACCGAGATGCCCTGGGCGCGCAACTACCGGATGTACTCGTACGTCACCGCCGAGCTGCCCCGGCTCGTCGCCGAGGAGTTTCCCGTCGACGCCGGGCGGACGGGCATCTTCGGCCATTCCATGGGCGGACACGGAGCGCTCACCATCGCGCTCAAGAACCCCGACCATTACCGCTCGCTCTCGGCGCTGGCGCCGATCTGCTCGCCCATGCGCTGCCCCTGGGGCGAGAAGGCGCTGACCGGATATCTCGGCGCCGACCGCTCGTCATGGAAAGCCTGGGACAGCACCGCGCTCATCGCCGAGCGGGGCTGGAAGGGCCCTCCCATCCTCGTCGATCAAGGCACCCAGGACCAGTTCCTCGAGACGCAGCTCCATCCCGGGCTGCTGCGGGAGGCCTGCGCGCGCGCCGGCGTGCCGCTGCACCTGCGGATGCAGGAAGGCTACGACCACAGCTATTTCTTCGTCGCCACCTTCATCGAGGACCATCTGCGCTTCCACGCGCGGAACCTCTGAGCGCGAGGCGGGGAGGCCCTCACCCCTCGAGCATCCTCCACAGCAAATCCCTCAGCGCCACGCGCTCCTCCTTCGCCAGCGGAGAGAGCACCTGCTCCACCGCGGCGTCCACCAGGGGCTGCCGCTCCGCCAGGAACGAGCGCCCCCGCGCCGTGGGCTCGACCACCAGCTTGCGCCGGTCGGTCCGGTTGCGCGCCCGCCGCACCAGCCCCGCCCGCTCCAGCTCCTCGAGGAGCCGCGAGACGCCGGTGGGGTGCTGCCCGATGCTCTCCGCCAGTTCGTTCTGGGCGCAGGGCCCCGACCTGCGCAGGGCGCTCAGCACCTGGAAGTGGAGCACGCCCTGGCCGCGCGCGGCCAGGCGCCGGTCCGCCTCGGCGATCAGCCGCTTCTTCACCCGCACGATGCCGCGGGCAATCTCTTCGGAGAGCTGGGGTCGGGCGGCCATGCAGCCTGCTGTACACCGGATTCGTTGCAGGAGCAACGGTTGCGTTCGCAACCGAAAACGGGTTACAACGCCGCACCGTGCGCAACGTCTCCCTGCTCATCTTGATCTCCGCCGCCGCCTGCACCAAGGGGGGCGGCAACGCTCCCCGGACGCGGCCTCCGCCGCTGGTGGCCGTCTCGCACGTGCAGGTCCGCGACGTGGAGGAGACGGTGCACGCCCCGGTGGACCTGCGCCCGCTGCTCCAGGCCGACGTGGGCGCGAAGACGCTGGGCTACCTCGACGCGGTGCTGGTGGACCGCGGCGACGCCGTGAAGAAGGGACAGCTCGTCGCGCTGGTGCGCCCGAGCGACCTGCCCGACCAGCTCGCCGCGGCCCGCAGCGTGGCCTCGCAGGCGGAATCGGCGGCCGCGCTCGCCAGGGCCAACCTCGACCGCGCCCGGGCGCTCGCCCCCGCGGGCCGCGTCTCGAAGCAGGATCTGCAGCAGGCCGAGACCGCGCTGGCGGCGGCGCTGGCGGCCCAGGCCGGCGCGCGCTCGCAGGTGGGCGCGCTGGCGGTGAAGCTGGGCGAGACGCGCATCACCTCTCCGCTCGACGGCGTGGTCTCCGCCCGCCGCCTCGATCCGGGCGCGCTGGTCGG
>DATDMU010000461.1:0-3968 GCA_036518615.1 Myxococcales bacterium | reverse complement strand
GCTTCCGCTGCGGCTGCCGTTCCGCCCGCCGCTGGACTTCGAGGCGCTGCTCGCGTTCCTCGGCAGGCGCGCCTTGCCCGGCATCGAGGCGGTGGAGGGCGGGTCGTGGCGGCGCACCCTGCCGGAGGGCACGCTGGAGGTGCGCCGCGCAGGCGAGAATGATCTCGAGGCGCGCATTCCGGTCGCGCTGGCGCCGCGGGCGCTGCAGATCTCCGCGCGCATCGAGCGCGTCTTCGACCTGCGCGCCGATTCCACAGCCATCGTCGCGCACCTCTCGCGCGACCGGCGGCTGAAGAAGTTCCTCCGCCCCGGCCTGCGCATCCCCGGCGCGTGGGATCCGTTCGAGATGGCCGTGCGGGCGATCCTGGGGCAGCAGATCTCGGTGCAGCGGGCGCGCGCCATGGCGATGGACCTGGTGCAGCGGTTCGGCGGCTTTCCCGCTCCGGCGCAGCTCGCCGATGCGGACCTGCGCGGAATGCCCGGAGTGCGGGCCAGAGCCATCTCTTCGCTGGCGCGCGCGGTGCTGGATGGACGCGTGCGCCTGGACGGGGCGCTGGATCTCGACGCGGCGGTGGCCGCGCTCTGCGAGCTTCCCGGCATCGGCGACTGGACGGCGCAGGTCATCGCGCTGCGCGCGCTCGGCGAGGCCGACGCGTTCCCCGCCGCGGACCTCGGCCTGTTGCAGGCGATGGAGCTTTCGCCGCGCGCGCTGCGCGAGCGAGCGGAAGCGTGGCGGCCCTGGCGCGGATACGCGGCGGCGGCGATCTGGCTGTCGTGAGGAGGCGCTACCGCCGGAGCGGCGGAGGCCTGCGCGCCTGCGGCTGCTGCGCCGGCGCTGGCGGGGCCATCTTCTGCAACTGCGAGACGGGCACCGAGTTGGCGAACACCAGGAGCGCGACGCGGTAGCCGTCGTCGCCGGAGCGCACCGCCGCCCGCACCAGGTCTCCCGCCGCGATGTCTGCCGCGCGGGCGCTGCGGCCGTCGCGCATCACGCGCGCGGACGGATCGACGTGCAGCTCGATCGGCATCGGGCCGCCCGAATCGAGCTTCAGCACCGCCTGGTCGCGCGCCGTCACGTAACCCGCCAGCGCGCCCACTTCTGCGCGCGAGAGGAGAACATCCTCGCGAGGCGGCGCCGGCGCGGCGGCATCCTCCGCCTCCGATCGCGCGCACGCCGTGAGGACGAGAAGGCCCACGCCAATCCATCGCAGCCGCATGGCGGAAAGCTTTCGCCTGCCCCGCTCCAGGGCAAGCGTCGAGCGCCTGCCCGCCCGTTCGTTGCCTGCGTCCTCCAGCGAACACACGTTGCGGGGGGCAGGCAGCGCTGCGCGGGAGCGGTGGATATGCGGACGATCAGCTGGCTGTGCGTCGGATTGGTCTGCGTCGCATGCGGCAACAACTCTTCCCAGGCGCCCGATGGGGGAAGCGGCGGCGGCGGGCCCAGCGCGCACGCGCTCGCCGTCCACGTGGCGGGCGCGGGCACCGTCCAGAGCGCCTCGCCGTCCTTCTCCTGCCATGCCGACTGCCAGCAGAGCATCGCCGGCGGAACCGTGGTGCTCTCGGCGACGCCCGACGCGAACAACACCTTCGCGGGCTGGCAGGGCGACTGCTCGGGCACCGGCTCCTGCACGCTGACCATGGACGCCGACCACACGGTGACCGCGCTGTTCGCGCCGAACCAGCCGCCCCCGCCACCCGGCAGCTTCCGGGTGACCGCCATTCCCACCGGCAGCGGCGCGGGCCGCATCACCTCCAGCCCCGCTGGCATCGACTGCCCGGGCTCCTGCACGATGACGGCGCAGTCGGGCGCCTCCGTCACGCTGACCGCGCAACCCGCGAGCGGCTCCACTTTCGCGGGCTGGGGCGGCGGCTGTCACGGACCGGGGACGTGCACCGTCACCACCTCCGCGGACGTGTGGGCGGACTTCGAGCTCAACGCGCCGCCACCTCCGCCGCCTCCTCCTCCACCGCCACCTCCTCCGCCCGCGCAGTGCGCCGGGCTCTCGCCGGGCGCCGCGGGCGCACCGCAGGCCATCGCCATCTTCACCCGCGCGTCATGCTCGCCGGGGATGGGCGACAACACCGGCGTGCTGGGGCTGCAGGCATTGGGCTCTCCGCACGGCGTCACGCTGCACGTCGTGGACGGGGATACCGCCGTCCAGAAGTCCGTCACCAGCAACTGGGACGGCCTCGACGGCAGCTTCACTCCCCAGCCCAACGGATTCACCGGCGCCTTCAAGTCGCCCAGCTCGGACACGTGGAGCTCGGCCTACATCAACCGTGAAGGCATCTTCGTGAGCAGCGGGCAGACCCTGAACGGGACTCTCGCCTTCGCGCCCGCCCCACAGGGCGGCCTCGCGCTCGCGGGCAACTTCAATCACTTCAACCTGCCGCCGCGGCCGCAGCTGTTCATGGAAGACCAGTCCGCCTTCCTCGCCTGGGGAAACGATCTCGCCTCGCACGGTCCGGTGTTCGGAGTGGGCGTGGATGCGCAGAACCGGACGCTGGTCATCACCGGCGGATCGACCGCCGGAACGATCACCGCCCAGTGGTTCGATCGCAACGGGCCGGCGCTGACGGGCGAGTTCACGCTGCTCACCGGCTTCGTGCCCGGTCCCAACACCTGGTTCGAGACGGCCCCCCTGGTCGGAGGAGGCCTCGCGGTCCGGCGCATGGATCAGCAGAACGATGCCAGCGGCCGCGCCTTCCGCACCGCCCAGTGGCTGGTGACGGTGGCGGCGGGAGCGGCGAGCGCCCAGGACGCCCCGCAGTGGATGAAGGATCGCCCGAACACCAACCTCGCGCTCACCCGCTCGGGCCGCGCCTACGCCGTGTTGCCCATGGGCGGCCCCGACGCGGACTGCGCGCAGAAGGTCGAGATCGTGGCCCCCGACGGCACCGGCTGCGGCTCGTTCGACATCAGCATCTCCGCGGGCAAATGCCGCACCGAGGACGTGGGGCTCAGCCTGGACGGCACGCCCATCCAGCTGATGCCCAGGCAGCTGGCGCAGCCCAACACCTGCGTTTACCGGTGGTGGCAGCACGCCTTGCGGTAGCCCCCCTTGCGCCGCGCGCGGCAACGGGTAGGTTGCCGCGCGCATGGGCCAACAAGAGAAGAGCATCGGCACCGAACCCTCGGGCGGTCTGTCCTCGGCGCAGCGGCAGGAGCGCCTCTCCGGCCTCTCGCCGCGGGAGAAGCTGGCGGCGCTGGACGCGCAGGCCGAGTTGGGCGGCGGCCAGGAGCGCATCGACAAGCAGCACCAGGAGGGCAAGCTCACCGCGCGCGAGCGGATCGAGATGCTGCTCGATCCCGGCAGCTTCCTCGAGCTGGACAAGTTCAAGACCCACCGCGCGGACGACTTCGGCATGTCGGCGACGAAGATCCTCGGCGACGGCGTGATCACCGGCTACGGCACCGTGGAGGGCCGCCAGGTCTTCCTCTTTGCCCAGGACTTCACCGTCTTCGGCGGCTCGCTCTCCGGGGCCTACGCGGAGAAGATCTGCAAGGTGATGGACCTGGCCGTCTCCACCGGCTGCCCGGTGGTGGGCCTCAACGATTCGGGCGGCGCGCGCATCCAGGAGGGCGTGGTCTCGCTGGCGGGGTACGCGGAGATCTTCTACCGCAACGTCACCTCGTCGGGCGTGGTGCCGCAGCTCTCGGCCATCCTCGGACCCTGCGCGGGCGGCGCCGTCTACTCGCCGGCCATGACCGACTTCATCGTCATGGCAAAGAATACTTCCTACATGTTCATCACCGGCCCCGACGTGATCAAGACGGTCACGCACGAGGAGGTCTCCAAGGAGGACCTGGGCGGCGCGCAGGCGCACAACGCCAAGAGCGGGGTGGCGCACTTTGCCGCCGAGGACGAGGCGGGAGCGCTGCGGGCGTTGCGCGAGCTGTTGAGCTTCTTGCCCTCGAACAACCTGGAGGACCCGCCGCTCGTGGCCACCGAGGACCCGCTCGACCG
>DATDMU010000460.1:0-9425 GCA_036518615.1 Myxococcales bacterium | reverse complement strand
TTCGTTGCTGTTGCGCTGATACCCGCCTGCGCCGCGCACCTCGCGCATGCTACAAAGCGTTGGCGTACGACCCGCCCCCGGGGACGCCATGACCTCCCTTTTCATCCGCGTTGCCGCGGTCCTTGCCGTCGCCGTCCCATTGCCGTCGAGAGCCGCGGGCAAGCCGGAGCATCCGCACGTCAAGCTCGCCGTCGGCGGGCGGAGCCTCTTCTATTACCTGCCGCTCACGCTCGCCGACCGCCTCGGCTACTTCAAGGACGAGGGGCTGGAGGTGGAGATCGCCGACTTCCCCGGCGGCGCCAAGGCGCTGCAGGCGCTGGTCGGGGGAAGCGCGGACGTGGTCTCCGGCGCCTTCGAGCACGTGGTCGACATGCACGCGAAGGGCATCCGCATCCAGGAGTTCGTCATGCAGGACGACTACTCGGGGATCGTGCTCGGGCTCTCGAAGGCAAAGGCCGCGGCCTGGAAGTCGCCGAAGGACCTGCGCGGCCTCAAGATCGGCGTCACCGCGCCCGGGTCGAGCACCAACATCTTCGTCAACGCCCTGCTCGCCCGCGACGGGCTTCCCCCGGACGCGGTCTCCATCATCGGCGTCGGCGCCTCCGCCGGCGCGGTGGCCGCCATGCAGAAGGGACAGATCGACGGGATCTCCAACCTCGATCCGGTGATCACCAGGCTCGAGCGCAGCGGCGACATCGTGGCGGTGGTGGACACGCGCACCGCGAAGGGGATGAAGGACGTCTACGGCGGCGCATACGCGGCCGGCTGCCTCTACGCGCACACGGAATTCCTCCGGGCGAACCCGAACACCGCCGCGGCCCTGGCGCGCGCCATGGTCCGCGCGCTGCGCTGGCTTTCGAAAGCGAGCACCGATCAGGTGGTCGCGACCGTCCCTCCCGAGTACTACGGCGACGACAAGGAGACGTACAGGGCGGGCTTCGAGAAGAACCGCGCCGGGTACTCGGCGGACGGGCGCAATTCGCTGGAGGCGGCGCGGCACGTGTACGCCATCCTCGAGGCGTTCGAGCCCGAGGTGAAAGGCAAGAAGCTCGACCTTGCGGCCACCTTCGACAACCGCTACGTCGAGGCGGCGCTGCAGACCGCGAAGTGATGGGCGGCGCCTCCGTCCTCGAGCTCGATCGCGTCACGGTGGAGTGGCCGGGCCGGACGGCGGCCGACGCGGCATACGTGGCGCTGCGGGACATCTCGCTCTCCGTCGCTCCGGGCGAATTCCTCTCCGTCATCGGGCCGACCGGCTGCGGCAAGACCACGCTCCTGAACCTCGCCGCCGGGCTCCTGAAACCGACCTCCGGCGCGGTGCTCGTCTCCGGGGAGCGCCTCTGCGGAATCAACCGGCGCGCCGGCTACCTCTTCCAGGCCGACGCGCTCATGCCCTGGCGAAACGCCCGCGAGAACGTCGAGGCCGGCCTGCTCTTCGCCGGCGCGCCCCGGAGCGAGGCGCGCGAGCGCGCCCTTGCGTGGCTGCGCCGCGTGGGACTGGGTGGATTCGGCGAGCGCTTCCCGCACCAGCTCTCCGGCGGCATGCGCAAGCGGGTGGCGCTCGCGCAGGTGCTCATCCTCGAGCCGCACATCCTCCTCATGGACGAGCCCTTCAGCGCGCTCGACGTGCAGACGCGGGTGCTGATGGAGAACGAGCTGCTCGAGCTCTGGTCGTCGGAGCGGCGCTCCGCCATGTTCATCACCCACGATCTGGAGGAGGCGATCGCGCTCTCCGACCGCATCGTCGTCCTCTCCGCGGGCCCGGCGACGCGCCCGATCGGGGAGTTCCGCATCGATCTGCCGCGGCCGCGCGACGTCTCCGAGATCCGGCTCACCCGCGGCTTTCTCGAGGTGCACGAAAAGATCTGGCGCGCGATGCGGTCGGAGGTCCTCAAGGCGTATGCAGTGAGCCGCCTGCTTGTCTGAGCCGCCGCCCTCCCGCGCGCGCAGGCGCCTCGCCCTCTACGCTGCGCGCGCCCTGCTCCTCTTCGCCGTCTTCTTCCTCTGGTGGGCGCTGACCGAGCTGCAGCTCCTCCCCAGCTTCTTCTTCGGCCGGCCGCTGCTCGTGCTCCGGCGGGTGGGGGAATGGTTCGTCTCGGGAAGGATCTACCCGCACCTCGGCGTCACCCTGGTGGAGACCGCGCTCGCCTTCGCCCTCGGCACCGCCCTCGGTGTCGCCATCGGACTCTGGCTCGGCCTCTCCCCGTTCGCCTCCGCGCTGCTCGAGCCGTACGTCAAGGCTGCGAACGCCATGCCCCGCGTCATCCTCGCGCCCATCTTCGCCGTGTGGTTCGGGCTGGGAATCGCATCGAAAGTGGCGCTGGGGATCACCCTCGTCTTCTTCATCGTCTTCTTCAACGTCTACCAGGGCGTGCGCGAGGTCAGCCCGGAGGTGGTGGCGAACGTCCGCATGCTCGGGGCGACGCGCCGCCAGATGCTCCGCCACGTCTACCTGCCCTCGGCCACCAGCTGGGTGTTCTCCAGCCTGCACACCTCGGTGGGCATGGCCTTCGTCGGCGCGGTCGTCGGCGAATACCTGGGGTCCGCGGCAGGCGTCGGCTACCTCATCCTGCAGGCGGAGGGCAGCTTCGACATCGACACGGTCTATGCCGGGATCCTGGTCCTGACCGCCTTCGCGCTGGCGCTGGATTTCCTGGTCACGCTCACCGAGGCGCGCCTTTTGAAATGGCATCCGGGCAGGAGCGATTGATGCGTGATCGTTGACGTGGGCGTGAACGGCGACGGCGACGGAGTCTGGAACCGCTTCCCACAAACGGCTTCCCCACCAACGAGAACCACAAACGAGAACGAGAACGTGGACCAGAAACCGTGCGCCTGAATCCCGTTCTCGTTCTGGTTCTCGTTCGCGGGCAGCCTCGCGCCGGCCTTCGGCCGTCACTGCGGCTGCAGTCGTTCCGGGGTGTCGTTTGACGTGAACCTCAACGTCAGCCAACTGACCGCGAAGGGCGGCCGGGGAGATTTCCCGCGGCCGCCCCGCGCGAGCGTCAGTTCCCGACCACGAAGAGGTGGCCGTTGTTCTGCGTGTAGATCCTGCCGTCCGGTCCGATGGAGAGCGGCGTGTACGCCGCGCCCACCGCCAGGTTGGTGAACGTCCGCGAGACGAAGTTGCCGTTGCGATCGATGACGTAGAGGTTGCCGTCCTCGCTGTTGACGAAGTTGGTTCCCAGGCCGTCCACCGCCGGAGCGTTCACGCACCACTCGAAGCCGACCGGGTGGTCCGAGATGCAGGAGAGGGTGCCGTCCTTGTTGCGCGAGCAGGAGAGCGTATTCGTGTTCCGCCAGCGCCAGTTGACCTTGAGGTCCGGCGTCAGCGAGGTGAGGAAGTACTGCTCGGAGTATCCCGGATTGGTGGCGTTGCGGTCCGGCGGGCAGATGACGTTGTCGTTGCAGTAGGAGCCCACGTCGCCGTAGTGATTTTCCTTGGTGATCACCGCCCAGGTCGAGGCTCCGTTCGCGGCGGTGAAGGGGAAGATGGCGGGTGTCGTGTCCCAGCCGAACTCGAAGCCGTTGAGATACTGGCCGGTGCTCGACCAGTGCATCAGGTGCCCCTGCGCGTAGTTATACCGGGTATACGCGCCGTAGTAGATCGAGCCGTCCGGCGCGATCAGCGGCGCCGCGGTGTTGTCGTCGAGGACGCGCCCGGAGCCGGGCATGCCGTCCGGCGGGCTCACGCCGGTGGGTGAACCCGCGCGGCATCCTCCCGGCTGGCCGTTGGGCGGCAACGTGGAGGTGCCGCAGCCGTCGTTGAACTTGCCGCGCATCGAGGCGACCCACCTGGGGGTGAGATTCGGGTTGATGGCGACCAGGTATCCCCAGTAATCGTTCAGCGAGGCGCGGCTGACGTCGTAGATGGTTCCGTCCGGCGCGATGGCGGGCGCGGTGTTGAGCGCCGGCCGCTGCGAGCCGCAGGTAATGGTGGGCACCGGCGCGGGGTTGCCATTCGCGTCGAGGACGGGCCAGGGCAGATTCGCGATGTCGTAGCGGAAGGTGCACTGATCGGTGGCCGCGGGCGTTCCGGGAACCAGCGACGCCCAGGGGACCGCGGTCGCGACCCCGGCGGCAGTCACCTTGACGAGCCACGACTGCGGCACGTCCACCAGCCACGGATCCTTGGCGCTGCCGTCGAGCTGCATCACGTTGTAGTAGATGTTCCCTGCTCCGTCCGCGCTCAGCGGACCCACCGTATAGGTATTGGGATCCAGCGTCGCTCCGAACGGCGTCACGTGCGCGAGCACGCTGCCGTCGTCGCGGCTCAGCTTCCACACGGCTCCGCCGAAGCCGGGGACCCACATCGCCTGGCGGGTGAGCGCTCCGTGGTAGACGGGCTCCCAGCCCGGCCCGTCCGCGTCCGGCGAGAAGGGCACCGGCTTCCAGTCGCTGATGTGCGTCCAGACCAGCGTGAGCACGCCGTTCACCCAGGTGAACTTCTGCTCGCACCAGGTCTGCACCTGCCAGTTCTTGATATTGGAGAACTGGCCGGTCTTGCATTCCATGAAGACGTCGCTCCCCGCGATCAGCGGAGTCTGGTAGTGCACCAGCAGATCGCCGGTCGCGTACGGCCCCTGCTCCTCCTTCTGCGTGAATGGATCGTAGACGATGTCTGCGAGGATCCTGGTTCCGGTCTGGCCGGCGACGGCGACATTGCCGGTGTGCTGCGCATTGCCTCCCCATTGTCCCCAGAATGGCGGTGAAAGGACTGCCGCAAGACAGATCGATGCGATGCCGATGCACAGCAGGAACAGCTTCGCGCGCATGTCGTGGACCCCCTCTGCGAGTGGAGCAGCCCCGGCACGCTAGGGGGAATGCGCGAGGACTTTCAATCGCCGGACGCCATTGTGTGCGGCCGTTTGCACTGCATTGCGTCGAGATGTTCGTCCTGCCCCGCGCGATGTGCCGGCACGAAAGGCCGGCACATCGGCGCGAGACCGTCACTTCACGTCGGAGGCGAGCGCCGGAACGTGCGGCGAGGGCACGCGGTGGTGCGTGGCCTGCTCGAAGGCGAAGGCATAGCCGATCAGCTTCGGCTCGCTGAACGCCGGCCCCGAGAAGGTGACGCCGAAGGGCGACTTCTCCGGGGTGAAGCCCGGGGGCAGCCGGGCGAGGTTCGGCTGGAAGAACCCTCCGGGGACGATCACGCTCGGATAGCCCGCGCGCGCAGGCGCGTTGGCGCCGAAGTTGGCGGGGAAGAGGACCGCGTCGAACTTCTTGCCGGTGCAGCTTCCCTGGTCGGCGACGAGCCCGGCGCACTCCTTGGGAACCACGCCGGTGTAGAGGACGTCCAGGCCGCACTGGCGGGTCAGCTTCAGATCCAGCGCGCGGTCGGCGAGGTAGTCGTCGAGGTCCTGGCCGGGCCCGGTGTCGAGCGCGTCGGCGCCGATGGCGATGTCCTGCCCGTACTTGAGCGCGACCTCCGGATGGGCCGCATTGAAGGAGATCACGTCCGAGAGCGTATGAATGGTGCGCACCGGAATGCTCGAATTGGACGCGCTCACGCCGGGGCCGAAGTCCTTGTTTGCGAGATAGCTGTTCAGGTCGCGCTTGAAGCCGAAGAGCAGCACCGTGGAGCACGACGGAGTGGTGCCTGCGGGCGTGGCCCTGCGGGCGGCGACGTCGGCGGTGGTGACGCAGGTGCCGTAGTTGTTGAGCACGGCCTGCGAGGGGATCTCGCACTCCTCGAAGGTGGCGCCGAGCGCCGTCATGTCCGCGATGGCCTGCTCCATCAGCGCGGTCCGCGCCGGGCCCAGGCCGAATTCCACCCAGTAGGGATGCTTGGGCACCGCGATGTGCGCGCCCTTCAGCGCATCGGCCTTGAGGAACTGCGTGTAGTCGGTGAAGCAGTTGCCCTTGGTCTTGCAGGCGCGGGTGGCGGGGTCCTTCTCGTCGAATCCGGCGAGGACGCCGAGCAGCTTCGCCGCGTCGGTCACCGTGCGCGCCATCGGGCCCGCGGTGTCCTGATCGGCGGTGATGGGCACGATGCCGGTCCGGCTCACCAGCCCGAGCGTCGGCTTGATGCCGACCAGCATGTTCTGTCCGGACGGGCTGAGGATCGATCCGGAAGTCTCGGTGCCCACGCCGACCGTGACCAGGTTCGCGCCCACCGAGATGCCCGGGCCGGAGCTGGAGCCGCCGGTCGCCAGCACCGGGCGGCCGTCGTTCACCGGCGGGATGTTGCGCGGGTCGATGCGCGGATCGTAGGAGTTGAAGCCGAAGCCCACCTTGGAGAGATCGGCGCCCGGCACCTGGAAGAGCTGGAAGCGGAGCTGCGAGCTGAAGCCGGTGGGCATTCCCAGGGCGATGAAGTTGGCGAACTCGGTCAGGGTGCCCTTGCCGAGGATGATGGCGCCGGCCTGGCGGAGCTTCTTGGCGATGAAGGCGTCCTTCTTCGGATTCGATCCGCCCAGCGCCACCGACCCCGCGGTGGTGGGCATGTCGTCGGTGGCGATGTTGTCCTTGAGGATCACGGGAATGCCGAAGAGCGGCTTTCCGCCGTCGCCGTCGAAGTCGTCGAGCTTGCTCGCGTCGCGGAGCGCCTGCTCGTTCACGTGCATGAAGGCGTTCAGCGGCTGCTGGCCCACGCCGCCGTTGATCGGCTGCCCGGCATTGGTGCGGTCATAGGCGTCGATCCGGGCGAGGTACATCTGCACCAGCTGCTCGGGGGTGAGATTGCCTGCCAGATACTGGGCCTGGATGTCCCCGATGGTGGCTTCGACGAGGTTGAAGGGCTGCGCATTGGCGGCGGCAGGCAAAGCTGCCGCCGCGAATGCGACGAAGATCGGCGCAAGCAGGAAACGACGCTTCATGTGGGGGCTCCTCCGGGTTGAACTGCCGAGGTGCGCGCAGAGTGCTTCCGCGCGCGCGCGGCGTCAACCAGACAGATGCGACGGAAGTCCGATTGGCCCGGAATCAACCGCGAAGCCCCGGCGGTTCTCTCCAGGACTCCTCGGAACGTCTTGCGACGGCGGGGCCCCGAGAGGCCGCTCGTGTCGCTGGAGGAGCTTCGCACACCCCCGGAGACCCCGAATGCGATACGCCCTGCCGATCCGCGTTCTCAGCAGCCTGCTCGTCAGCCTTGGCCCTGCGATGGCGGCCTCCACCGGCGCCCCGATCTTCCAGCCCGGTTTCCACCAGGCGCTCCGCGTTTCCGTGAGCACCTCGACGCGGACCACCTACAGGATGAAGCTGCCGATCGGTCGCGCCGGTTCGCGCGTCCGCCTCAGCTTCCAGGCAGGCGACGGCTCGCTCACCCTCCACTCGGCCACCGTGGCGCTCGCCGGCACGCAGGGCGCGCTCGCGGGGGCGCCGGTTGCGCTCAGCTTCGCGGGCTCCGCGGGATTCACCGCCGCCGCGCGCAGTCGCGTCACCAGCGATCCCGTCGCCTTCCCCGTCTCCTTCGGCGACGAGCTCTACGTCTCCTTCGACGTCGACGGCGCGCTGGCGGCGAGCAACATCAACGCCTTCCCCGACAGCTATTCGTGGGCGGGCAGCTTCGCGAACGCCCAGCATCCGCCGGCGGGATCTCCGTCCATGCGCGCGGTGGGCCTCGACACCGTGGACGTCGAGGCGGCGAGCGGCACCGCCTTCGTCGCCCTGGGCGACAGCATCACCGAAGGCTACGTCTCCGGCGACGTCGGCAATTACGTCTCCCGGCACGACGATTACCGCAACGCGTGGACCACCGTGGCCCAGGGCCTGCTCCGGCTGCCGGTGGCGAACGCCGCCGTCTCCGGGCAAGGCATCGACGAGGCCATCGGGGGATTGCAGCGCGAGGTCTTCACCCTGCAGGGCATCACCGACTGCCTGGTGCTGCTCGGCACCAACAACCTGGGGAGCTGGACCGCCGACCAGATCGACGCGCGGCTCGCGGCGCTCTTCGACCAGCTGCGGCCGTTCTGCCGCATCTGGGCCGGCACGCTCCTGCCCAAGGAGACGACCAGCAACGGAGTCCTCTCCACCGTGATCGCGAGGCGGCTGGCGGTCAATGACTGGATCCGGCACCAGGCGCAGGTGAACGGCGTGATCGATTTCGAGGCGGTTCTCGCGGCGCCGGGCGACGTCAATCATTTCGCCGCCGGCCTCGGCGAGGACGGCATCCATCCCAGCATCGCCGGACAGGCCGTGATGGGCAGGGAGGCGGCCAGGGTCCTGATGCCGCTGGTGCCGGCACCGCCACCGCCCGCGCCGCCCGCAGGGCCCGGCGGCCAGACGGTGACCGCGGTCGAGCCGCCCTCCGGACCCGCGTCGGGCGGGCTGGCGGTCCACCTGACTGCCACCGGATTCACCTCCGGCGTTTCGGTCACCTTCGGCGGGGTGCCGGTGGAGGTCACGCACGTGGATGCGACCTCCATCGACGTCATTGCTCCCCAACATGCGCCGGGGGCCGTGGACGTGCAGGTCACGGGTTCCGACGGCCGCTCCGCGGTCGCGCCGGCCGCTTTCGTCTACGAGCAGGCCGGCGCGCTCCCTGCAGCGCTGGGTCGCGGCGGCGGCTGCAACGGGTCGGGTTCGGTTCCCACGCTGCTGATGCTGCTTCCGCTGCTCGGCTTCTGCAGGCGCCGCGCGACTCGAGCGCACAGCCCCGGCTGACGCCGCTTTCCGGCAACGATTGCGCGTGCACCGGGCCGCTCACGGCGGTCGCGTGCACGCGCACGCATTGCAGCAGCGCGCAACGGCCGCGTACGATTTTTGTGTCTTCCCCCTGGCGCCTCGTTCGGATGCCTGCGATCCCGCGCGGTTGGCATGGCGGCGGCGAGGCTCGCGATATGCAAACGGCGCATGCAGGCCGCCGCCACCGCGACGGCCGTACCGTTCCTTTTCGGAATTGCGGTGCTCTTGCAGATTGAGAAGGGGGATGCCCGTGCAGACCAGACGAGATTTCCTCAAGACCACGGCAGCGGCAGGCGCAGGCCTTGCGGCCTGGAGCCTGCTTCCCGCGCGCAAGGCGTGGGCGTTCTATCAGACTCCCGCGACGCCCTTGTGGGCCACGTCGTTCAGGGGCGTCGGTCCAGGAGCGATCCCGGTCGCCGCGCCTGACCTCCTGCCGGCGCCGGTGACGGGCGTCACGCACTACACCATCAACATGGGCCAATTCACCGACCAGATCCACCCGAGCCTCGGGCCGACCACGCTCTGGGGCTTCAACCCGGCATCGGCGCTGGGCATGGGCGGCCTGCCGCAGACGCCGGCGCACCTGGGCGGGATCCTGGTCGCGCAGAAGGGCGTTCCCATCCAGATCACCTTCAACAACAACCTGCCGGCGACCAGCATCATCCCGGTGGACACGACGATCCCGGGCGCCAACCAGGCGCAGAACCGGACCGCGATCCACCTCCACGGCGGGTTCGTTCCCTGGATCAGCGACGGCGGGCCGCACGACTGGTTCGCCCCGGACGGGAGCCACGGCCTGA
>DATDMU010000459.1:0-4893 GCA_036518615.1 Myxococcales bacterium | reverse complement strand
AGCGTGTCGATCTCGTTGGTCAGCTCCAGGACGCGCGGCAGGCAGTCGCGCAGCCGCTGCTCCCAGCCCGGCGGCATGTCGGTGGCCACCCCGCCGATGCGCGTCCAGCTCACCGTCACCCGCGCGCCGCACAGCTCGGCGATGCGGTCCCAGAGCAGCTCGCGCGCCTCGATGGCGTAGAGGAAGACGGTGTACGCGCCCAGCTCCAGGCCGATGGCGCCGATGCAGGTGAGGTGATCGCAGATGCGCGAGATCTCGCCGCCCAGCACGCGCAGGTATTCGGCGCGCTCGGTGGGCTTGATGCCGATGAGCTTCTCGACGCCCATGATGTAGCCGGTGTTGTTGAGGATGGGCGAGACGTAGTTGAGCCGGTCGGTGTAGGGCAGCACCTGGTGCCAGGTGGAGTTCTCCGAGCTCTTGGAGAAGCCGCGGTGGAGGAAGCCGATCTCGGGGACCGCCTCCACGATGGTCTCGCCGTCGAGGGTCACCACCATGCGCACCGTGCCGTGCATGGCGGGGTGCGAGGGGCCCAGGTTCACCGTCATCAAGGACGACGGCAGCTCCGCGTCGAGGGAGAGCGGGTCCGGCGCATTCGGGTCGTGCACCGCGTCAGTCATAGGTGTTCGGGTCCACGTTGCGCCGGCCTACGTGCGTCTGGCTCATGGGCACGCCCGCGCCGCCGGGGCCCGGCCCGGGACCGCGGACGAGGTCGGGAAAGTCCTGCTCCTGCACCAGCGGCTGCCGCTTGCGCACCGGGTAGTCCTTGCGCAGCGGGTAGCCCTGGAACTCGGGGTACATGAGCAGGCGCTTCAAGTTCGGGTGGCCGGTGAACTCGATCCCGAACATGTCGAACACGTAGCGCTCCCACCAGTCGGCGGTCTTGTAGAGCGAGGTGATGGAGGGAATCTTCAAGTCGTCGCTGCGCAGGTCCACGCGGACGCGGAGCGAATGCTTTCGCGTGATCGAATAGAGGTTGTAGGCCACGTAGAAGCGCGGCTCGACGGCGGGCTTGTTCTGCGCCGCGTACGCCGGCACCTCGATGGAGGCCAGCGCCCCGCCGCCGGTCATCTCGCTCCGGTAGGTGAGCAGGTCGATGCCCACGATGTCGCGGAGCAGCTTCATGTCGGCCGCGGGATCGTTGCGGAGGAAGCCGATGATCTCGACCAGCTGCTCGCGGCGGACGGCGATCACCTCGTCGCCGCGGTGCGAGCTGCCGGCCGTCTCGGGGAACTTCTCCCGGACCAGCTCGATGAGCGCTTGCGACATGGCCTACTTTCCCAGGAGCTTTCCGAGGAAGCTCCGCTTCTGGAGGGACTTCATGTCCACGTCGGGCGCCTTCTCCAGACTTGCGGCGCGGTGGCGCTGCGACTGGATCTTCTGCTGGAGGATCCTCAGGCCGTCGAGCACCTGCTCGGGGCGCGGCGGGCAGCCCGGCACGTAGACATCCACCGGAATGACGCGGTCGGCGCCCTGCACGGTCGCGTAGTTGTCGTAGAAGCCGCCCGAGCTGGCGCAGACTCCGAAGGCCATCACCCACTTCGGCTCCGCCATCTGGTCGTACACGCGCTTGAGCACCGGCGACTGCTTCACGTTGATGGTGCCGACGATCATGAGGAGGTCGGCCTGGCGCGGGGAGAAGCGCGGGAACTCGGCGCCGAAGCGGGCGATGTCGTAGCGGCCCGCCATCGCGCTCATGTACTCCATGCCGCAGCAGGCGGTGACGAAGGGATACTGGAAGATGGAGTTGGCGCGGGCCCAGCCGAGCGCGTTGGAGAGGTTCTTCTCGAAGAAGCCGATGCTCTCGTCCAGGCGCGAGAGCATGACCGGGACGTTGTTCTCCTCGCCGCCGAGGCGCGGCGACTCGGGCTGGTTGCCGCTCGACGACCCGATGACGGGCAGGCGCGTGTCGCTCACGTGGAGAACTCCAGCGCGCCCTTGCGCCAGACGTAGACGAGGCCCAGCGCCAGCGTCACCATGAAGGAGAGCATCTCCACGTAGGCGAACCAGCCCACGCCGTCGGCCTGGAAGTCGCGCAACAGCGCGCCCCACGGGTAGATGAACACGCTCTCGATGTCGAAGACGATGAAGAGCAGCGCCACCAGGTAGAACTTCACCGAGTGGCGCGCGTGCGGGTCGCCGGTGGTGGGAGAGCCGCACTCGAAGGCCGTCTCCTTGATGCGGGTGATCCGGCGCGGCCCGAGCTTGGTGGCGGCGACGCCGATGACGAGGCAGAGCACCCCGGCGATGAGCAGGAGCACCAGGATCGGGATGTAGGCGGAGAGGTAGTCCATCGTCAGGGCGGCGGAAAATAGCCGCGGGGGGATCCACTGTCAACGCGCTGCATTGCCGCTTTCCAGAGCAGGACGCCCGCAGGTCAGGAGAGCTCGTCGAAGTTCTTCGGCGTCATCTTGCGGGTGCCGCGCTCGATCTCGTGCACCTGCTCGACCAGCTTGCGGTTGAGCGGGCCGTCGACGAGCGCGTTGAGGTCTTCCACCCCTGCGGGCCGGCCGCTCTGGAGCAGCGCGATCATTCCCGACTTCTGCTTCGGGCGCCGCCGCGCGGCGATCCAGACGAAGCCGTGCGCGAGCGGGCGCGGGAGCGTCACCAGCCGGTCGGGGCTCACGCCGGCCACGGGCTCGAGGACGACATGGCGCGCGTGGGCCGCCTTCACCACCTCGCCCATGATGCGCAGGGCAAGCTCGCGGACGTGGCGCCTCGACGCAAGCTCACCCAGCGAGAGGCCGCTCACCGCGCCGAGCGTGCTCATGGCGCAGCTGATGGCGAGCTTGCTCCAGCGCGCGCCGGCGAGGTTGTTGGTGAGCGAGACCGGGAAGGCCTGCGAGAGCACGAAGCGCGCGTGCTCGAGGCGGGGGGACGCGCCGCCCAGCGTGAAGCTGCCGTTCCCGGTGATCAGGTACTCGCCGGGCGCGGTCATGGTGGCCGACCAGCCGATCACGGCGCCGAGCACGCGGTGGGCGCCGACGATCCTCGCCGCCCGCTCTTCCGGCAGGCCGTTCTGCAGGCAGACCACCGCCCCGTCGGCCTTGAGCAGCGGCGCCGCGGGAGTCAGCGCGCGCTCGGTGTCGGCGGTGCGGACGCAGAGGAGGATCAGGTCGTAGGAGCCTTCCGGAAGCGTCTCGCCGAGGGGCGCCTCGGGAAACTTCTTGCGCATCACCGCCAGGTGCCGTCCCGCCGCGAGGCTCACGTCGCACCCCGCCGCGAGCAGCCGCTGCGCCGTCACCCCGCCGATGGCGCCCAGTCCGATGAGGCCGATCCGCATGGCGCACGCCGGTAGCAGACGCGGACCGGCGAGGCAACTCGGCGTTGCCGCCCTTTCCCGAGTGCGATAGAGGGGGCGCCCCTTCTCCTCCCGAGGACGTCATGGATTTCGCGAACAAGGTGGCGCTGGTGACGGGCGGCTCGCGCGGCATCGGCCGGGCCGCGGCGGTTCGGCTGGCGGAGGGCGGGGCAAGAGTCGCCATCGCCTACGCCGGGAACGACGCCGCCGCGGGGGAGGCGAAGGCAGAGTGCGAGAAGGCGGGCGCGCCGGCGGTGCACCTGCTCAAGTTCGACGTCGCCAGCGCCGAAGCCTGCGCCAAGGCGGTGGATGAGGCGGTGACCGCGCTGGGCGGGCTGCACGTGCTGGTGAACAACGCGGGCATCTCCGTGGACGGGCTCATCCTCCGCTACAAGACCGAGGATCTGCGCCGAACGCTCGAGGTGGACCTCGCCAGCGCGTTCTACCTCTCCAAGGCGGCGGTGCGGCCGATGATGAAGCAGCGCTGGGGCAGCATCGTGAACCTGACCAGCGTGGTGGGCGAGCAGGGAAACGCGGGGCAGACGGCGTACTCGATGGCGAAGGCCGGGTTGATCGGACTGACCAAGTCGCTGGCGCGGGAGTTGGGCAGCAGGAACATCCGGGTGAACGCGGTGAGCCCCGGGTGGATCGAGACCGACATGACGCGCGACCTGCCCGAGGCCGCGAAGAAGGCGATGGCGGAGGGCGCCTCGCTGGGGCGCGCCGGCACGCCGCGGGAGATCGCCGAGGCGATCGCGTTCCTCGCCTCCGATCGCGCCGCGTTCATCACCGGCGAGGTGCTCCGCGTGAACGGCGGACTCTACATGTGATTCCGGAGTCTATTGGGCGGCCGTGTATTCGATGGGCCGCTCCTGGTCGACGCCGCGCAGAGTGAAGCGGTCGGCCGCGTTCTGGATCAGCCGGTAGCATCCGGAGTCCGGAAACCTCGTGTGGTCCCAGGAGAAGCAGACCACGGCGCGGTCGGCGTCGATGGTCATCTGCCCGCTGCCGTGAACCATCTTGCAGCCGGGGCATTCGCGCTCCACATGCTTGTCCGGATGGATGAGCAGGGTGAAGGCCTGCGGGCCCAGCCGCGCCTCGATGGAGGTGCGGTGCTCGAAGTGCGCCGCCAGCTCCTGCGCGCCCATCACCCGCGGGAAGGCCCCTGGCGCTGCCATGCCTGGCGGCGCGAACAGCCCATCCTTGTCGAGCGCGTCGACGATGCCGACGACGAGCTTCCCGGCGCGGTCGGCATCGGTGTTCAGAGAGCCGCCGGTGCTGTACGCGATCTTGCCGCGCCAGATGCGCTTGCGGGAGGCGACATCGAAGAGCTGCGCGTCCATGTCGGCGTTCAGGACGCGCCCGGTCGTGTCCACGGTCCCTCCCAGCGCCTTGACCAGGAGCGCCGTGGAGGCATTGAATCCCTTCGCCTGCGCTTCGATGGAGGGCCCCTCGTCGAGCGCGAGCCGATCGGCGGCGCTGCCGACGCTTGCGGCCACGCCGTGCTTCTCGAACTCGACCACGGTGCGATCGCGCAGGAGCTTCCGGTACTCCGCGCTGAACCTGTCCAGCTCGCTGTAGACGACGAGCAGGCG
>DATDMU010000458.1:0-2537 GCA_036518615.1 Myxococcales bacterium | reverse complement strand
CTCGACGCGCTGGGGGTGGATCGCGCCGCCGCGCTGGGCGTCTCGGCGGGCGCGCCCTCGACCATGCAGTTCTGCCTGCGCCATTCCGATCGCTGCGCCGCGATGGTGCTCCTGGTTCCGTTGACCTGGGGCGAGCGGTTGAGCAGCGCCGGGGAGCGGTCGAGCAGCGCGGAGAAGCCGTCGCGGGTGCAGCAGTTCGTCATCGACCACACGCTCCGGTCGGACTTCGCTTACTGGGCAACGACGCGGCTGTTCCGCGGCACGATGATCGAGGCCATCCTCGGCACGCCGCTCGCGGACGTGCGCGACGCGTTCGCGGGAGACCGGATGATCGCGATGCTCGACTCCATCCAGCCGATCAGCCAGCGCGAGAAAGGCCTGCGGAACGAGGGCGCGGTGGCGCAGTCGCTGAGGCGGTACGAGCTGGAGAAGATTGCGGCGCCGGCGCTGATCGCCAGCGTGGAGGACGACCTCTACCGGACGTACGCGAACGCGCGCTACACGGCGGAGCACATCCCGGGCGCGAAGTTCATTGGATTTCCCCGCGGCGGCCACATGTGGGTGGGTCACGAGGCCGAGCTGGCCGCGGCGGTGAGGGAGTTTCTTGCAGGGGTGAAGACCGCGGCGGTGGAGTGATAGTCTTTGTCGGCGGAGCCTCTCGATGAATCCGGCCGATTTCCGCGCGCTCGTACGGACCGTTACCTCTTCCATCTGCGGCGAGGCGCTGGACGATGCGCTGCAGCGCACGCTCAACGGAGCTTTTCCTGCCGGCGGCGACGTGTACCGGCGCCTGGAGACGGCCTGCCACGAGGGCATCGCCGAAGGCTGGATGTGCACGCAGGGCGGGGGAAAGCGCAAGTTCGGGCGCATCTTCGAGCCTGCGGAAGACCTCGCAGGCTTCAGCGTCGACGTGGTGGACATCGACGATCTGGTGGGCAACTACCATCGGCACCCGAACGGCGAGATCGACCTGATCATGCCGCAGACTCCTGGCGCCACCTTCGACGCGCGCTCCGCGGGATGGCTGGTGTACGCGCCGGGCTCGGGCCACCGCCCCACCGTCAAGCGAGGCCGCGTGCTCATCCTCTACCTGCTCCCGATGGGGAAGATCGAGTGGGTGACCGAGTACTGAGCGCCTCGTCCGGCGCGGTCGCCGATTCAAGGCTCACGCGGTTTATGGCTGCCCCGTCGCCGGCTGCCGTCATCGGCCGTCCGGCCACCGCGACAGCCGCGCGCATGGCGTGACGAATCCCATTGCCGCTTTCGTCGCGGCGGCCGTCGAGGCAGCCGGCCGACCGATGGAGGTCCGCCGGCTCCCGCGCGCGACCGCTCATTCACGCCCATTCCCACCGCGCGGCAATTGTTTTGTGAGACCCTGATCGCTTTCCATCGTTGATGTGGCTGGCACCGCCTCCATGACGAGAGGGTGCGGTGGATCGAGTTCCGGATCTGCTCGAACGATCTCCGCGGATACCGCACGATTGGTTCTGTGCCAGATGAGGCGACACCACGGTGTTGCGTCGTATCCGCCAAGCTCGAACATCAGGCTGTATTCGCCGGCGCTCAACGACACCCTGAAAGAGTCCGTCATGGTCGCGACTTCGACTTCGCCGCTACTTGCTACCGCGAAGGGGACGCGAATGATTCTGATCGCATCTGATCGCGCGACGCATGGACCAATTACACATTCCACATCAAGAGCGCCGTCGTCGAGGGTGCGAAACGAGACGCTGCCCGCGCGCCAGGCAAAGCCTTGTTGGACATGGCCGTCTCGCCAGTCGTTGAATGGATTAGGCAACGTCGGATCGAAGACAGCGAGTTGCCTGTAGATCACTTGCAGTCGGTGAGTCTCGGCCATTGTGCCCACTAGGGCAGCCTGTACGTCACCGAGGCGGAGATGGGGACCAGCGAGGTGCCGGCGCGGGTGGAGGTCTGGAAGTAGATGACGTACGCGTAGCGCGAGGAATCCACCTTCTTCGCCTCGATTCGGTCGGTCGAGCCCACGCGCACCTCGTTGGCGGCGCCGTTGGTTGCGACCTCCGCCATCTCCTGCCCGTCGGACCGATACAAATACGCGGCGCCGTCGATGTCCGGCGCGGAGTCGAAGAACACATAGGTGAAGCCGGTCACAATGGCGCCGTCGGGCAGCGCCACCGGCGCCACAAGGAAATCGTCCTCGCCGCCGGTCTGGTAGCGCCCCACGCCGCCGCGCACGTTCGTCGCCGCCGTCGGCGTTCCCGTCACCAGCGGCATCGCGGTCAGCGCGGGCACCGAGATCACGCCGCGGGGCAGATGCTGGCAGCTCACCGTGCCGTTCTCGGCGATGACGCGGATGGCGCTGCCGGGCGCGCAGGTGCCGGTGATGCGGGCCTGCTTTCCCTCCAGCGCCTGGGCGCTCTTGACGATCTCCTCGGATTGCAGCTCGAGCGCATCGCCGATCTCGACCGGCATCCGCTCCATGGGCAGCCGCCCGGTGACGATCTGCGCGGCATCGATGCGCGGGGGCGCTGCGGCGGGAGCCTCCGCCGCCGTTGCCG
>DATDMU010000457.1:0-4639 GCA_036518615.1 Myxococcales bacterium | reverse complement strand
CTACCAGCGGGAGGTCGAGCGCCAGCCCGAGCTGAGGGAAGCCCAGGAGATCCTGGCCCGGCACGTGCCGGAGCTGCTCTAACCCGAACGGTGCGCCTGAGTCCGGCCGCCGCTTCTGCACCGCCAGATCGGGCTGGTCTTCGGGCCGAACCGCGCTTGACACTTCTTAGAAGTCTGCTAATCTGATTTCATGAACGCGGCGCGGCAGCAGACGTCGTTCGAGTTTCCAACCCGCGGAGGGAAGCGAAAGGGCGCGGGGCGTCCCAGGACGCGCCCGCACCCGGGGCTTTTCGGTCCCGGAGTGCCGCACCTGCGCCGCGCCGACTTCGCTGCGCGGCACCCTGTGCACGTGACGATGCGGCTGCAGCCCGACGTCGGTTACCTGCGTTCGTACCATCGCGCGAAGGTGGTCGAGGCGGCCCTTCGGGCGGCGCGCGAGCGATTCGGCGCGCGCATCATCCACTACTCCATCCAGGGCAACCACCTGCACCTCATCGTCGAGGCCGAGAGCCCGGAAGCGCTCGCGCGCGCCATGCAGGGCCTCGCCACGCGCTTGGCGCGGCGTCTCAACAAGCTCTCAGGCCGGCGCGGCGCGGTGTTCGCCGACCGCTACCACTCGCACCCGCTGAAGACGCCGCGCGAAGCGAAACACGCGGTGCGCTACGTCCTCGCCAACCACCGCCACCACACGCTGGAATACCTGCCGGCGGGCTGGACGGACCCGCTCGCGTCGGCGCGGTTCGCACAGGAACGCCCTGGCCGGGATGCTCCTGTGGTCGCTCCCTCGGTCTGGCTGCTCCGAGTGGGCTGGCGGCTGTAAACCCAGCACCGCAGCCGCGTGAAGACGAGGCGACCGACGGCAACAACGAACGGGGTCACAATCAGCGTGTCCCTTCCGTCCTCATTCCAGAAGCAGGTGCGGGTTGCTTGCCCAGTTACCGCTTTTTACGGTGCGTGCCGCATTGCGCAAGCTCGCGGGACCGGCGTCTTCCTTACCTGCCGCCATCCGCTCTCTCGAACCGGAACTCGCTCAGGTCCGGCGGGCTCTCCCCCCCGTCCGGCAGCCGCTTGCGCCTGCACTCGTCGTCGATCTGCACCGACATCTCCACCACCACTTGCAGCGCGTTCGGCTTGCAGTCCGACACGCTGGTCCCGTACTCCACCGGGCAGATGCGCCCCGACGGCGACGGCCCCTGCGCGCGCATCACGCCGCCCAGGCCCGCGTCGGTGCGGTGCAGCTCGAAAAGGATCGGATCGTCGGGGGCTTGCAGCCCTCCGTCGGGCTGGCGCTCGAGGAACTCGCCGCGGATCACCTCGCCGTGGTCGCGGAAACGGTACGCGAGGCGGGTGTCGCTGGAGTTGAGCCACACGCCGGTCAGGTCCTGATCGCAGAAACGCGCGGGCGCAGGCGCACTTCGCTTGCATGCGACGCACAGCGCCAAGACGAGCAGGATGCGCGGCATTTCCGTCCTTTCGCGGGCGGCGGTACTATCACGAAATGGGGCACATCCTTTTGACTCTTTGTTTGCTCGCGGCCGCCTCCGACAAATCGGCTCCGGCGGCGCCGCGCAAGGCGAGCCCCACGCACAAGAAACCGGCGAAGCAGCGCGCCAAGCCTCCGGCGCCCGCGGAGCAGCCCAGCGCTCCCGCGCCGACCGCACGGACCAAGACCGCGATGGCGTGAAACGTCAGAGCGGCGCGAGCAGCATCCGCTCGCTCTCCGCCACGTCGCTGAAGTCGGGCAGCACCATCTCCGCTCCGTGCGCAAGAAGCTCCTGCACCGAGAACCGCCCGGTGGCGACGCCGCACGCCGGCAGTCCCGCCTCGTGCGCGGCCAGCACGTCGCGCGGCGTGTCGCCGATCACGATGCCGCTGGTCGCTCCCAGCGCCTGCGCCCGCCCCCATGCCGCGCGCACGATGTCGGGGCGCGGCTCGGCGTCGCTGCCGTAGCCGCCGAAGCGGAAATCTCCCCACAGGCCCGCCGACTGCAGCTTGAGCTGCGCTCCGCGCTCGAGATTTCCCGTGCACAGCCCGAGCAGCACGTCCGCGCGCGCGCGCAGCCTGTCGAGCAGCTCGCGGACGCCGGGCTGCGGCTCGTACGCGCTCTTCGCGCATTCGCCGGCCAGCGCCTCCAGGTAGCGGCCCAGCGTCGCGTCGATCTCGCTCTCCGCCACGCAGCGCATGCGCTCTTCCATGGGCCGCGACGGATCGCCTTCCGCCGCCAGCACGATGCGCGCGATGGCCCGGTCGGTCATGCCGTCGAGCCGCATCTTGCGCAGCTCGGCCACCGCCTGCGGGCGCGCGCGCAGCGCCTTTCCCAGCGCGCGGCTGCCGGTGCCACCGCCGCGCGTCAGCGTGCCGTCGAGATCGAAGAGCAGCGCCCTCATGCGCCCGAGACCACCAGCTCGGCGAAGCGGATGGTGGGCGCGGCAGTCGAGGAGCGGAATTCGAGATCGTCGCCCACCGCGTCGATGCCGCGCAGCATCTCGAGCAGGTTCCCGCTCACCGTGACCTCCTGGACCGGGTACGCGAGCTCGCCGTTCTCGATCCAGATGCCGTTCGCGCCGCGCGAATAGTCGCCGGTGACCACGTCGGCGCCGCGGCCCAGCATGGCGGTGACGTAGAGGCCGCTGCGAACTTCGCGCACGATCTCGTCGCGCTTGCGCTTGCCCGCTTCCAGGTAGAAGTTGCTCGTGCCGATGGAGGGCAGGCTGCTCCAGCCGCGCGCTGCGCTCCCGGTGCTCTTCGCGCCCGCCTTGCGCGCCGTGGTGGCGTCGTAGAGGAAGCTTTCGAGCACGCCGCGCTCCACCACCTTCGTCTTCTGCGAGCGCACGCCTTCGCCGTCGAAGGGGCGTGTGGCGATGCCGTGCTCGAGCGTCGCGTCGTCCACCAGCGTCACCGTCTCCGGCGCGATGCGCTTGCCCAGATGTGCGCCGAGGAAGCTCGACTTCTTGTGCACCAGCAGGCCGTTCACCGCGCCGGCGAGCCCGGCGATGAAGGCTGCCGCCATCTGCGGGTCGAACACCACCGGCACCCGCTGCGTCTTCGGCTTGCGCGCTCCCAGCATGCGCGCGGCCCTGCGCGCGGCGATGCGGCCGATCTCCTCCGGGCGCCGCAGCTTCGAGAGCGTACGGCGCGTCTCGCTCCACGACGCGGTCTGGAGCTGGCCGTCCGCCTCCGCCACCGGCGAGCAGTAGACGTACGCGTAGGACGCGCGCGAGGCCCCGGACGCGCCGCGGCTGGAGGCGATGGCCGACTCGGAGAGGAACTCGCCCGCGCCGGTGGAGTCGAACTTGCGCACGCGCGCATCCTCGGCGCGCGCCCCTTTCTCCGCCTCGCGCGCGGCGGAGAGCTTCCACTCCGGCGCAATCGACTCGATGGCGGGGTCGTAATCGCCCGACGGCCCGCTGCCGAGCTGCGCGGCGCGGGGCAGGCCGTTGCTTTCGTCCTTCGCCGCGCCTTTGGCGAGCGCCACCGCCTTGGCCGCGAGCTCCGCGAGGCCCTGCTTGCTGAGGTCGGTGCCGTACGCGAACCCCAGCCGGCCGCCGCTGATCACGCGCAGGCCGATGCCTTTGGAAGCGGCCTGCTGAAGCTCCTCTACCTCGCCGTCGCGCACACGCACCGAGGCGTTGCGCGTCCGCTCCGCATAGGCCTCCGCTTCCGCCGCGCCGGCCTTGCGCGCGAGCTCCACCAGCCGCTCGCAGTCCGAGGAGAGGCTCATGCGCCGGTGCCTCCCACGGTGACGTTGTCGATGCGCACGGTGGGCAGGCCCACGCCCACCGGCACCAGCTGGCCGTCCTTTCCACATGTACCGAGGCCGGGATCGTGCGAGGCGTCGCTGCCCACGGCGCTGACGTTCTTGAGCGCCTCCGGACCCACGCCGATGATCATGGCGCCCTTCACCGGCCTGGTGATCTCGCCCTCCTCGATCAGGTACGCCTCGCTGATCTCGAAGACGAAGTTGCCGTTGGTGATGTCCACCTGCCCGCCCCCGAACTGCCTGCAGTAGAGGCCCTTCGAAACCCCGCCGATGATCTCCTCCGCCGTCTGGTCGCCGGGTGCGAGATAGGTGTTGGTCATGCGCGGCAACGGCGCGTGGCGGAAGCTCTGCCGCCTGCCCGAGCCGGTGCTGCGCTGTCCGGTGAGCTTCGCGTTCAGGCGATCGTAGAGGTAGCCCTTGAGCACGCCGTTCTCGATCAGCACCTTGCGCTCGCCGGCGTTGCCCTCGTCGTCCACGTTGATGGAGCCGCGGCCGCCCGCCACGGTGCCGTCGTCGATGACGGTGACCAGCTCGCTTGCCACCTTCTGCCCGAGCTTGCCGGTGAAGAGCGAGGTGCCCTTGCGGATGAAGTCGGCCTCGAGGCCGTGGCCCACCGCCTCGTGCAGGAGGATGCCGCTCCAGCCCGGCGCCAGCACCACCGTCTGCGGTCCTGCCGGCGCCGCAACCGCGCCCAGTGTCGCCACGGCCTGGCGCGCCGCCTCGCGGCCCACCTGCGCGGGCGAGAAGTCCTCGAAGAAGCGGAAGTCCACCCTGCCGCCGCCGCCGTAGAAGCCGGTGCGGCGCTCGCCCTTCTTGCCGAAGGCCACGCACTGCACGCTCAGGCGGCAGAGGTCCTGCCGGTCCTCGGCGAGATGGCCC
>DATDMU010000456.1:0-4384 GCA_036518615.1 Myxococcales bacterium | reverse complement strand
TCTCGCGGACGGCGCTCGGCGCGACCATGCCGCTGCTCATCGGCACCTTCGTCTGCGTCCTGCTCCTCGCCATCCAGGCCGGCATCCGGTACGGCGCTGTGCGCTCGCCGCTGCGCCGGCTCTCGCTTCGCGTCCTGCTCGCGGGCGAATACCTCGCTTCGGTGGCCTGCTGCGGGTCGCTTCTGGCCATGACCACCGCCGGCCGCATCCTGACGCCGCTGCTCGTGATCTGCTGCGCCATCGCCGCCGCGCTCCTCGCCGCGACGCTCGCCATCGCGCTGAACAGGCCGCGGCTGCGCGCGCGCAATCCCGCGGCCTGGCATGGGGGCGTCTTCTACGTCGATCGCGAGGACCCGGCGCTCTTCGTCCCCAAGCGCATCGGCATCGGCTACACCTTCAACTTCGGCAACCCGCGCGCCATCGCGCTGGCGTGCGCCGTCGTCGCGCTCTCGCTGGCAGTGGTATTCCTCGCCCTCAGCGCACGCTGACGCGGGTGCCGAGCCAGTCGATCAGGTCGATCTTGGTGAGGATGGCCGCGAGCTGATCGCCGTCCTTCACGATGGCCACGTGGTCGGTCGCGAACAGCTCCTTGAGCCGCGAGACCGGCGTGCGCAAGGTCACCACTCCGGCGAGCGGCTTCATCACCGCCGAGATGGGCTCGTCCAGCTTGTGCCGCCCGTCGATCAGCGCCTGGAGCAGGTCCACCTCGTGCAGCATGGCGATGGGCTTGTTGCCCGGCTCGATCACCGGGAGCTGCGAGATGCCGTGCCGCTTCATGAGATCTACCGCGTGCCTCGCGGTGTCGCGCGCCACCACCGTATAGAGCGGCGGCCGCTTGCCGCCGAGAAGGTCTGCCACCGTGCCGAGGCGGTCGGTGGGGTCGAAGAAGCCGTTGTCCTTCATCCATTCGTCCGAATAGAACTTGCTGATGTAGCGCGAGCCGCTGTCGGGCAGCACCACCACGATGTTCTTGCCCGCGCCGATCTCGCGCGCGAGGTCCACCGCCACGTGGACCGCCGACCCCGACGAGCCGCCCGCGAACAGCCCCTCCTCGCGCGCGAGCCTGCGGGCCATGACGAAGCTCTGCTTGTCGTCCACCCGGCGCACGTCGTCGAGCACGGAGAAGTCCATCGCCTTGCAGAGCATGTCCTCGCCGATGCCCTCCACCTTGTAGACGTGCGGCTGGATCATCTTTCCCGTCTTGAAATAATCGAGGTAGACCGAGCCGTCCGGGTCGGCGCCGATGTTGCGCAGGCCGCGGAACTTCTCCTTGAGGTACTTTCCCGCTCCCGACATGGTGCCGCCCGTGCCCAGGCCGGCGACGAAGAAGTCGAGGTTGAAGCCCGCGGCGCGGCAATCATTTTCAATCTCCGGACCGGTAATCTTGTAATGGGCCTCGATGTTGTCGGGGTTGTGGTACTGGTTGAGCATGAAGGAGCCGGGCGTCTCGCGGTGGATGCGCTTGGCCGTCTCGTAGTAGCTGCGCGGATCTTCCGCAGGCACGTTGGTGGGGGTCACCACCACCTCGGCTCCGAAGGCCTTGAGCGCGTTCACCTTCTCCGCGCTCATCTTGTCCGGCATGGTGAAGACGCAGCGGTAGCCCTTCACCGCCGCCCACAGCGCCACGCCCATGCCGGTGTTGCCGGAGGTGTTCTCGACGATGGTGCCGCCCGGCCGGATGCGGCCTTCGCGCTCCGCCTTGTCGAGGATGTAGAGCGCCATGCGGTCCTTGATGGCGCCGCCCGGGTTCATGTACTCGCACTTGGCGTAGACCGCCGCGTCCTCCGGACGGACCACCTTGTTCAGCCGCACCAGGGGCGTGTTGCCGATGGCCTGCAGGATGTTCTGGAAGACGGGCATGTCGGCTCCTCGAAGTCGCCGCACTTATAGATCAGTCGCGGTCTCCGCGCGTGCTAGTGTCCGCGGCCCATGAACGAACCCCAACTTCAGGCGGCGTACACCTCCGCCACGGGGCAGCCGGCGGGCAGGGTAGAGCGCCTTCCCGGCGGCGCGGGCAACCGCATCTACTGGCGCGTGCACGGCATCACCGGAGAACCCGCGGTGGTGATGGAGCTGCCCGCCGATCCGGTGAAGAGCGAGGAGGCTTCCAAGGACCACGCGCCGGCCGAGCTGCCGTTCCTGAACGTGCACCGCTACCTGGAGCGCATCGGCGTGCGCGTGCCGCGGCTCCTGCTCGACGCCCACAGGGACGGCTTCCTGGTGATCGAGGACCTGACCGACCGCACGCTCGAGCGCGCGCTGGTGGAAGGCGCCGACCGGCGGAAGCTCTACTCGGACGCGATCGATCAGCTCGCCCGGCTGCGCGCGCATGCGGAGCGCAGCCCGGACCCGTCCTGCCTGGCCTGGACGCGCGCGTTCGACTACGACCTGTACCACTGGGAGTTCGAGCACTTCATCGAGTACGGACTGCTCGGCCGCGGGGCGAAGCCGAGCGAGGCGGAGCTTTCGACGCTGCGGCAGCACTTCGCCCGCGCCGCGCTGGAGCTGTCGAAAGCGCCGCGCAGCTTCACGCATCGCGACTACCAGAGCCGGAACATCATGGTGCTGCCCTCGGGCGAGCAGGTGGTGATCGACTTCCAGGACGCGCTGCAGGGGCCGCGCCAGTACGACCTGGTGGCGCTCTTGCGCGACAGCTACGTGGAGCTGGACAGGCCGCTCATCGACGCGATGCTGAAGAGGTATGCGCAGCGGTTCAACGCCGAAGGCGGCGGGAGTATCGACCTGGGCGAGTTCACGGCTTTCTTCGATCTGCTCACGGTGCAGCGCAAGCTGAAGGACGCGGGCCGGTTCGTGTTCATCGACCAGGTGAAGAAGAACCCGAGCTTTCTGGTGCACGTGCCGAGCTCGCTGGGGTACGTGAGGGATGCGCTGAAGCGCCGGCCGGAGCTGCGCGAGGCGCAGGAAATTCTCGCGCGGCACGTGCCGGAGTTGCGGTAACTGCCTTAGGCGGAAACTCTCTTGACGTGCATCGTGCGGTCGGGCTGAGTGCCACGCCGGCTCACACTGGGAGATCACTCGCGTCCAGGGTTGTCAATCCGCACGTCCCACCATCGCCCGCTTGCGTTCTTTGCGATCCCGAGGACAGGAAAAACTGAACCTCCAAGCTCCAGATGCGCGAAGTCGCGTTTCACGTCGAGCGGAAGATGGGGTCGGAGTTCGTCGGGCAGGACCCTGCAAGTTTGGATTGCGAGCGGGTCGATGAGCAGCGTCTCGGCATCTACCCAATGAACAAGCACCGGGACATCTCCAGCGGTCGTTGTTGCGACCATCATGCCGTCCTCCCACTTCCTATGCTCCGTTCTGAGGGTCGCTTTCTCGGAGAACACAGCTGATTCGCTCGGGAAGAAAGTGACGTCAAACAGAACAATTCGATCTTCCTGATCCAGCTGACCGTTTGCGTTCCAGACATGGTCAGCGATCTCTTGGGCAGCGCGCCGCGCGTGAAAGGATTCGTCAAAGGCCGGCGACACCAGCGCTACCACGAAGCCGCCAGCCGCGGGCCCGACGTGCGTTTGTGCGCTCGGAAATGCGGCGGACAGGACGCGATTCAAGACGTCGTGGGCCTTTGGGGTCGGATTAGACATCCTCCACCCCGGTGTCGATGTCTTCCATGAGCTTCAAGACCCATCCCTCAAATTCGTCGAAGGCTTCCACCGTCTCGTCCTTCGACGGAGGAGCGTAACGGGCTTCGTTCCAGGCGGTGCCAGAGGGGAACAGCCGCACAACGGCCTCCAGCGCGCGGCTACGCCTGACTTCTTGTTCGCGGATCAACACACCACCAAGGCGTTTGGCATCGTGACCCCATGATCGAGCCGGTTTGACCGTGGCCGCTCGATCCGCTCTGCTTCCCTGCGCGAGTCGAAGCATGCAGTACAGGTGTTTCAGCAGACACTCGGCTGCCATACGAACGAGGAAGAAGGCATTCGTCAGAAGGCGCTGGCCATCGCTGACAAGCCTTCGAGCTGATTCCAAATGCGTGTCGGCCATCGCACGCAAGTGTTCTTCCTCGCCGAGGAACCTGTGGTTCGTCGGAGCATCCATGATCTCTTTGCTGAAGAAAGGCTGCCGAGCCAAGTTGGTCCTCGATGGCGGACCATGATATCCGCGCGCGAAACCGCTCGCGACATTGTGACGTGGACGCACTGAGCACCTGAGGACGGCAGGTACCGGGCGCGTGATCCTTGGACGTCCCTCCTGTTCACCCATCTCGAGCGCATCGGCGTGCGCTGCCGCGGTTCTTGCTCGACGCTCACAAGGATGGCTTCCTGGTGATCTGAGGATCTGGCCTGGACGGGCGCGTTCGACAACGACCTACCAGCGGGAGGTCGAGCGCCAGCCCGAGCTGAGGGAAGCCCAGGAGATC
>DATDMU010000455.1:0-7925 GCA_036518615.1 Myxococcales bacterium | reverse complement strand
AGCAAGGCGAGTTGCCGCACGACCGCGACGACCAGAACGCCATCACGTTCGACTGCAGGATGTTGGGGAAGGCCTTGCGCCTGACATGGAAGCCGTAAGTCTCTCCGCGAACCCGGCGGCTGCGGAGCGCACCGTTTGCGGAGGTGGACCTGAACTGCCCACGCGCCGGCAGCGCAGCGGAATGGCCGAAGGGCGCTGCTCAGCGGGGCCGGATATCGCACCGGCGCTACAGGAGGACCGCGGGTGCCGAATGTAACGGAAACGTCGCGCGAATGTCGGAGGGCCATGGTGCGGAATCAGAGCGGATGGGTGTGGCGCGCGGTGCTCTCGTCGTCCATGGTAGCGTTGGCGCTTTTCTCCGCCGCTCAGGAGGCGCAGGGCGCCGCCTCCGCCCAGCGTGCTCCGGCACCCAGGAGCGCGCCGAACTTTGTCCTCCCTGCAGCCACCGGCGGCACCGTTTCTCTCGAGGCGTTTCGCGGGCGGCCGGTACTGGTCAACTTCTGGGCAAGCTGGTGCCCGGGGTGCCGCGCGGAAATGCCCGGGTTGGAGGCGCTGTCGCGCGATCGGCCACGTTGCCTCGCTGTGATCGGAATCGCAGAGGACTCCGGCGGTCCGCGCGAGATCCTCGCCTTCGCACGTGCCCACGGAATCACCTACCCTTTGCTCCTCGATGATGGAGGAGCGGCAATTGAATATGGGGTGGTGGGGATTCCCTATTCCGTGCTCATCGATGCGCACGGGCGCGTCGTCCGGCTTTTCACCGGCCAGATCACGCGCGAGGTCGTGAGCGGTGCGGTCGAGAAACTGGACACGGCGCCACGCTGCCAGGTGTAGGCAACGCCACGTCCGACGACTGCTTACAGCGGAAGTGTGCTGGGTTCTTGAAACGCATTTCGACTGAACGGAGAAGAGGAATGAGGACTGCATACCGAACCGCCTTGGCACGACTTGGACCTGAGAACGCGGACCCGAAGGCGCGGGAACTGCTCGAGCGTGCGAAGAAGCAGCTGGGAATGGTCCCCAACATGTACGGGGCCATGGCCAACGCCCCCGAAACCATGGACACGTACCTCTCCGGGTACGAGCGCTTTCGGAAAGAGTCCGGGTTCACTCCGCCCGAGCAGGAGGTGGTCTTCCTGACGATCAGCCATGAGAACGGATGCGAGTACTGCATGGCCGCGCACAGCACGATCGCGGACACGAGGTCGGGCGTGCCCCGCGCTGCGACCGACGCAATCCGCGCCGGGACCCCGATCGATGATCCGCGGCTGCGTGCCCTGAGCGATTTCAGCCGGGCAATGCTCAGGAAGCGAGGCCGTCCAGCCCAGGAAGACGTCGACTCCTTCCTGAAGGCTGGTTTCAGGGAGAAGCAGGTCCTCGACATCGTGCTCGCGATTGCCGTGAAGACCATCAGAACTATACGAATCACATCTTCGAGACGCCCGTCGACGCGCCGTTCAAAGGCCGGGAGTGGCGGTGCAGTCGCGCCTCGAACATGTAACGACATTCTCGATCGACGGTCCATTTCCGGGAAAGAGGAAGCCGCCGAAAGGAATGGTCCGGAACGCGGCAGTCTTCGAGGAGAAAATGCGATGAATGCGTTTCAGGGAAAGCGGGCAGCCATCGCCGGGGCAATCGGCACCTTGGCGATGACGGCCCTCTTGATCGCAGCGCCGGCGATGGGGCTGCCGCCCATGAACGTCGGCGCGATGCTCGGCTCGGTCATGGGAGGAAGCCTGGTGATCGGCTGGATGGCTCACTTCGTCGTCGGCGTCGTCCTGGCGCTCGTCTACGGGTTGCTGTTCGCGAATCGGCTGCCAGGCCCCGGTTTCGTTCGCGGGGCGATTTACGGAATCGCCCCTTGGCTCATGGCCCAGGTCATCGTCATGCCGATGATGGGCGCTGGGCTCTTCAGCGGCTCGTTCGTCGGCGCTGCCGGCAGCCTGATGGGGCACCTCCTGTACGGTGCGGTCCTCGGCGCGATCTACGGGGCACCGAGGCACGCTCCGTGCCTTGCGTGCAACGCCCCCGCGCGGATCTGAGCTTCCAGGTGCGAGTCGCCATCACGGGCTTTAGTGATGGCGACTCAGGGCCTTGGGCCGGCGCTGCAGGTCCCGCGTACGCGGGTGGCACGCCCGATCGCGCGCAGCACACGCCCCGTCGCAAGGCCGCGCTGATCCAGCCGATTTTGCTGCGCCTGGAACGCAGGGTCAGCGTGTAACGATGCGTCCCGTTCCGAGTCGGAAGCTTCCATGGGAACGGTCGCGCAGTGGGTCGCGTTGCTCGGGTACGGGATCATCCTCTTCCTCGTCGCGCCGCGCGCCGACAACCATCGCGGATTCCTCTGGGCGCGGTCCCGGGAAGGGGCTGCTCCCTCGACCGCCCTCTTGACCGGCAGCGTCCTGGTCACCTGGATCTTCGCGAAAAGCATCACCAACGCCGCCAACCTGGGCGAGAAGTACGGGCTGGTCGGCGGGCTCGCCTACGCCGCCTGGTATCTCTCGATTCCGGCCGCCGGACTCCTCATCTATCGCATCCGCAAGGCCGGCCACGAGGGGATCATCCCGTTCCTCACGGCGCGTTTCGGACCGGCCGCGGCCTTCCTCTTCTCAGCGGCGATCGTCATCCGACTCTTCAACGAGGTGTGGAGCAACACCGAAGTGGTCGCCAGCTACTTCGGCGCGCACGGGTTCTACATCGCGGCCGCCGTCTTCACCGCAAGCGTGCTCGTCTACACGATGCGCGGCGGCCTGCGCGCGTCAATCTTCACCGATCAGCTCCAGCTCGTGCTCGCGGTGCTGCTGCTCGGCTGGGTCCTGTTCCTCATCCTGCCGGCACACCCGGTGCGCCAGATCGCCTCGACCGCTCATTTCCGCCTCGACGCCGGACTCGACCTGCTCCTGGTCGGACTCCTGCAAGTCACCAGCTATCCATTCCACGACCCGGTGCTCACCGATCGCGCGTTCGTCAATTCGCCCCGCAAGATGCTCATCGCCTTCACGCTGGCAGGCCTTCTCGGCGCCGCGTTCATCGTGCTCTACAGCCTGATCGGCGTGCATCTGCAACTCGGCGGACAGCACGGAGCCGGCGACGCGCCCGTGCGCGCGGCGGCGCTCCTCGGCAGCGGGGCGCTGGTGGTGATCTCGGTGCTGATGATGAACTCCGCCGGCGCCTGCGTCGATTCGACGTTCACGGCAGTCGCCCGCCTCGTCTCGGTGGACCTCGCCGGCGAGGGCGGCGCGCACCCGAGCGGGTTCCGCGGCCTGATCGCTCCCTTGCGCCGCTTCACGGCGCGCGACCACGGCGTCCGGCTCGGGCGTCTGTGCATGCTCGGCTTTGCGATCCTGGGAAATCTTCCCCTGCTCTGGCATGCGGACATCCTCAAGGCGACGACCATCAGCGGCACCATGGTGCTGGGCCTCGCGCCTCCGTTCCTCTTCTGGCGGTGGCACCGGTCCGCGCCCCTCGCATTCCATCTCTCCTTCCTGACGGGGTTCACCGTGGGGATCTGGGCGCTGATCGCGCCATGGCCGGCGATGCTGGCCATCGGCACCGGCAAGTACGCGGCGCTCCTCGGGCAGAACCTCTTCGGCCTGCTCTTCTGCGGAGCGACCTATGCGCTTGGCGTCGCGGTCGAGGCCGCGCGGGCACGCGCGCCGGTCGTCGAGGCGCAGTTCTTCGGCGAGAGGGGGGCGGCGTGACCGGGTTGGTGCAACTGCGCGCGGGGCCGCGGGTCGATTTCCGCTGGCTCGACGCGCTCTGGATCCAGGTCAGCGGAACGCTCTGCAACATCGCCTGCCGGCATTGCTTCATCTCTTGCGGCCCGAAGGCCGAGCAAGTGCCGATGATGACCGCCGAAGAGGTGGAGCGGGCGCTCGAGGAGGGACGAGCGGCGGGAATGCGCCAGGTCTACTTCACCGGCGGCGAGCCGTTCCTGCACCCCGAATTGCGCCGCCTGGTGGGGGCAGCGCTGGCGCTCGCGCCCTTGACCATCGTCACCAATGGAATCCTCATCGATGACGTCGCTGCAGGGTGGCTCGCCGGGGAGTCTTCCGCCTCACGCTACTCGCTCGACCTGCGCGTCTCGCTCGACGGAATGACGGCGGAACAGAACGATCCCGTTCGTGGCCGTGGCACCTTCGAGAAGGTGGTGGCCGCGCTGCGCCGACTCACCCGTGCGGGGCTGTCGCCGGTGGTCACCGTGGTGGAGCACTCGAGCGGCCTTGCGGCTACGGACGCCCGCGCCCGCTTCCTCGAGTTCGTGCGCGGCCTGGGAGTGCGGCAGCCGCGGGTCAAGTTCCTGCCGCTCCTGCGCATCGGCCGCGAAGGGCGGCGGACGCACGGGTATGAGCAGTCGGATGTGCTGTCGGACGACGCGCTCGCGCTGCGCGAAATCGAATCGTCCCTGCTCTGCGCCTCGGGGCGGATCGTCACCGCCCAGGGCGTCTTCACCTGCCCCATTCTCATCGAGCGGGCGGACGCCCGGCTCGGCGCGCGCGTCGCGGAGGCAATGAGGCCGATCCATCTTCGCTGGGACGCCTGCCAGACCTGCGTGCTCGACGGCCTGAGGTGCAATACATGAGGGTCGCCTTTTTCGGCGGGATCTACAGCAACTGGCTGGCGCTCGAGGCGGCGCTGGCCGACGCCCGCCGGCGCGGCGCAGAGCAGATCTACTGCCTCGGCGACCTGGGGGCATTCGGGCCACACCCCGACCGCACCATCGAGCTGCTGCGCGATGGAGAGATCCCGGTCGTCCAGGGCAATTACGACGAGGCGGTGGGAAACGCGAAGCCCGACTGCGGCTGCGGGTACACCGACCCGCGCGACAACCATTACGCGCGTATCAGCTACGCATACACGATGGAGAAGACCTCGGCAGCGCACCGGCCCTGGCTGGCTGCGTTGCCACGCTCGCTTTCGTTCGAGCACCAGGGGCTTCGCTGTCTCCTGGTGCATGGGTCACCGCGGCAGCAGAATGAATTCCTCTGGGAGAGTGCGACGCCCGATCATCTCCTCGAGCGCCTCTGCGGCGACGCCGACGTGCTGGTCTGCACGCACACCGGGCTGCATTGGCAGCGCAGGCTTTCCTCGGGCAAGCAGGTGGTGAACGTGGGCGCGCTCGGCCGGCCCGCCAACGACGGCCGCACCTGCGTCTGGTACGCGCTTCTCGACACCGACGCGCCACAGCCCTTCCGCTTCGTCCCGGTCGAATACGACCATCACCGTCTCGCGCGCGAGATGCGCGACGAGAGCCTGCCCGAGGAGTTCGTCGAGACCATCCTCACCGGCTGGTGGACCACCTGCCTCGAGATCCTGCCGGCGAAGGAGCGCGCGCGGGGCAGGTTCTGACCAAACATCAGCGGCGGCGCTCCGCGACGCTCGATCCGAGCGACACCAGGAAGGGGACCGCGTACGTCAGGGGAACCTTCCAGCCCAGGGCTGAAGGGAGAAGCGCCCCGCCGGCGAGCCAGGCCAGCAGGACGTCACCCTGGTTCAACACCACGAGCGCGGTTCCGACTCCGGCGGCGACGGCGCCGGCGCGCCGCAGGTGAGTCCGCTCGATCGAGCTCAGCCATCCTGTTCGCGGGCTGGAGTCTGCGACGGATTGTTCCATCTTCCGCAATGACGCAGCGATGGCCGGATCGCTACAGCGCGACGCGGAGGGTCAAGGCACCAGCGGCAGGAAGTCCGGCTCGGGAGACCGGTCGATCGCGGTTCGGGGCGCATCGGCGATCGAGTGGCCGTCCCTCGCATCGTCGTGCAGGCCGGCCTGATCCGGCGGCATGGCGCGGGTGGCCTGGCCGGACTCGACGTCGAACACGATCTCGCTTCCCGGCGCGAACGTGCTGCGCTCGGCACGGGCAGCCGCTTCCGGAGCCGCGTGGGCGGCGGAAATGGTGACGACAAACCCGATTGCAACCAGCATCGAAGGAACTTTCATCGGAATCTCCTGCGGCAGAATTGCCGATCGCCAATTCCGACTCGACTTGCTTCGCGCCGTTACAGCAAACGCACCAAAGGAAATGTCTGTAACACTCTCGAGCCGAGGGAGTCCGACCAACCGTGCTGCTCGACTGCGTCCGATCGCGAGCCCGGGTGCAGAGCCTCCCAGGAGTGCATGGCGATGCTGACTTGCCACCAAATCGCAACGCTCGTCACGGATTATCTCGAAGGACGCATGCCCTTCATCGAGCGCGTGTGGTTCCGGCTTCACACCGGCGGGTGCGAGCCTTGCCGCAAGTACCTGCGCCAGATGGAGCTCTCCGTCGCCGTGCTCGGCGAGATGCCGGCCGAGCTCGTCCCCGGCGATGTCATGGATTCGCTGCTCGCGCGCTTCGACGCCTGGAACCGTTGATGCCGCTCTTTCGGAATCCCAGAGGAGGAATGCCGTGAACCGGACCAGAAGCAACGATATCGCCGTGCTCGGGTTGCTCGCCATTCTGTTGGAGCGGCGCGCGGAAGGGACCGGCAACGGGGAGCGGAACCTCAGCCCGTCACGTTTCCGCTCCATTCGGGCGCCTGCGGCGGGCCGGCGTGTAACGGCTGGCGGCGAACAAGGTCGGTGCACTTGAAGCAAAGCGAGCGCGATTGGCGCCCGCACTCCCGGAGGTCAGACATGACGGAGATCAAGAAGCTCCTCGGCGGAATTGCGGTTGCGGCGCTGCTCGCCGGCAGCGCGTTCGCGAATGGCACCTCGCCCGAGAATCCGAAGGAGAAGGACGCATCGGCCTCGCCAAAGACGTCCTGCAGCGGCGGCGAGAAGGCGAAGACGTCCTGCAGCGGCGGCGAAAAGGCGAAGGCATCGGAGGCCGCGCAGGCAAAGTCGACCGACGCTGCCGCGAAGCCCAAGACCGCCTGCAGCGGCGGCGAGAAGACCAAGGGCGGTTCCTCCTGCGGCAAGGGCTCGTGCAGCTGAAGCGGAAACGGGAGGTGCAACATGGAGGCGACCTACCCCCTCACCCGCGCGGCGATCGGCCACACGGCGTGGAAGTCAGCCATCGCTCCTCCCGGGGCGGTCCCCGGCTGCGACGTGCCTCAGGCCATCGAGGCAGGCGTCGCCGCCGGGCGGCTGCCGCCCTTCGCCGCAGATCTCGCCCGCCTCGAATGGCAATGGAACCGGACGCTGCGGATGCCGAACCCTCTGCGCGCGGATCTCCAGGACGTCGCCATCAACCCGACGCTCGGCGTGGTCAGGACGTCATGGAAGCTCGCCAACCTGTTCGCGTCCGAGGTCGGTCCCGCAACCGGCGTGGAGCCCGGCGAGGAATGGTGCCTGATGTGGAGGCATCCGGAGGACGGCGCGCCCAGGTTCCGCACCGCCACGGCGGACGATCTGCTCGTGCTCAAGATCGTCAGCGAGGGCATTCGCCGCGAGGACGTGGCGGGGGAACATCATGTCTCCGTCGGCACCATCGATCGCGCGTTCTCGGCCGCGCTGCGGGCCGGGCTGCTCCTTGCGCCTCCGTCGGGCATTCGCCGGACCGCGTCGCGCGCGACTCCGGCAAACGGCATCGCCGAACGCTTCCTGGTCTCGAGCAGCTTCACCCTGCAATGGCACATCACCAACAGCTGCGATCTGCGCTGCAGGCATTGCTACGATCGGACGTTGCTCTCGCCGCTCGGGCTCGAGCAGGGAATCGCGATCCTCGACAGCCTGCGCGAGTTCTGCTTGCGCCGCCATGTCCAGGGGCACGTCTGCTTCACGGGCGGCAACCCGTTCCTTCACGGCCGTTTCGAGGAGATCTACGCTGCCGCCGCGCGGCTGGGCTTCAACACCTCGATCCTGGGAAACCCGACCTCGCGCGACCGCCTGGAGCGGCTCTGCGCGATCCAGAAGCCGTCCTATTTCCAGGTGAGCCTCGAGGGGCTGCAACCCCACGACGACTACATGCGCGGCAACGGGCACTTCGATCGCCCCTTGGACT
>DATDMU010000454.1:0-5053 GCA_036518615.1 Myxococcales bacterium | reverse complement strand
ATGCGCCGCAAGGCGGGCGCGCGCGGCCTGCGCGCCATCATGGAAAACGCCATGCTGGACATCCAGTACGACGTGCCGTACCGGGACAGCATCAAGGAGTGCAAGATCAGCGAGGGCGTCATCATCCGCGGCGAGGAGCCGACGCTCCTCTACGAAAAGGACCGCAAGACCGCCTGACCAAGCGGTCATCTCAATCGACCACCGCGGCTGGGGGGTCCAGTCGCCGGTCGAGCGAGCTCCGCCCTGGTGGGGGCGCGGAGCGCCGGATCGAAGAGCCGCCCGCCAAGGCAGCCGGATCGACACAGCTGAGCGGTGGGGTCAGTGAACAGAGCCGGGCGCCGTCCGTCCAAGGTCGCAGGAGGGACGCCATGAAGCGCCTCGCCGTACTGATCGCAATCCTTTCGCTCGCAGCGCCCGTCTTCGCCCAGGACTACGGCTACGGCCCGTATCCCGACGACGACGACCAGTCGTGGCAACAGCAGGAGCAGGTGCCCCCGCCCGACCAGGGACCCACCCTGGACGACTTCCGCGACGACAGCGAGCTGTCCTGGAACGGCGAATGGGTGGAGACCGCCGAGTACGGCACGGTCTGGCGCCCGACCCGCGTGCGCGAGGAGTGGCAGCCCTACATGTACGGCCGCTGGGTCTGGACGCGCGCGGGCTGGGCCTGGGCGAGCGACGAGCCGTTCGGATGGGCCGTCTACCACTACGGCCGCTGGGCCTGGATGCCGGGCCTCGGGTGGGCGTGGCTGCCCGGCAGGGTCTGGGCGCCGGCCTGGGTGGCCTGGCGCTGGAACGACGGCTACACGGGCTGGTGCCCGCTCGGTCCGGCGGGCGCAGTGTACGAGCACCCGGCGCGCTGGGTGGTGGTGCCGAATCGGCAGTTCCTGCAGCCTGTCGCCCACTACGTGGTGCCGCGGCACGAGCGGCAGTCGCTCCCCTTGCCGCCGCCGCGCGGGCCGCGCGCCGGACCGCCCGTCGGCGTCGTGGAGCGGGCGACGGGGCGCACGGTCCGCCCCCTGGCCATCGGCGACGGCAGCTCGCCCTCCCAGGCGCGCGCGGGAGGCGGCACCGTCTACTTCTACCGGCCCCGCACGGCGCCGATCGCCGCGCCGCCGCGCGAGGCGCGGCAGCAACCCGGCGCCTGGACCGCCGCGCCGCGGGCGCAGGGCGGGACCGCACAGCCGCCGCGAAACGCAGGCGGCCAGGAGCGGCCCGGCGCCACGCAGCCCCGCGCGGGCGCTCCGCGGCCCACCGGCAATCCGGGAGCCACACGCGCTCCGGCGCCGGCCGCGGCACCTCACGCCACCGCGCCGCGGGCGGCGCCCCCGCGCGGCAATGCCCAGCCACGGCCTGAAACCGAACAGCCGCACGCGAAGGAGCGGTAATAGATTTCCCGGGCATGACGCGCAAGCGGCTGTTCCTCATCGCCCGGGTCGCAATCTGGATCGCAGTGGCCGCCTGCGTGGTGGTCTTCGCGCGCAGGCTCAACTGGGACCAGGTGATCCACGCCTTCGAGGGCGTGGACCTCGGGCTCGCTGCCGTCGCGACGGTCCTCTGCGTCCCCGGCGTGCTCTTGCAGGGGCTGCGCTGGTCCTCGCTCGTTCGCGCGCTGAAGAGGGTGCCGCGGATGGCGCCGGTGGCCGCCATGTACGTGGGGCAGGCGGCGAGCGCGATGTTGCCCATGCGCGCCGGGGAGGCGGTCCGCACCGAGATGCTCGCGCGGGTGACCGGCATGGGCCGCGCCACTTCCCTCGGCACGGTGGCGCTCGATCACAGCGTCAACGGCGTGGTCATGTTCGCCTTCGCCGCGCTCCTGCCCGCGCTCTTGCCGGTTCCCCGCTGGATGGCCGCGATGGTCTGGGTGGGCATGGCCGGCGCGGTCGGTCTCGTGCTCATGCTGCTGCGGCTCGCCAAGCATCCCGAATCGATCCCCAGCGGGAGAATCGCCGCCGTCGTCGCGCGCGCACGCTCCGGGCTGATGGCCGCGCGCAATCCCAGGGCCGTCGCGCAGGCCGCGGCCTGTTCCGCCGCGGCGTGGGTGGTCGAGATCGCCGTCACCATGCTGGCGCTTGCGGCGTTCCACCTGCCGCACGACCTGCCGCACGCGATGGCGGTGATCTTCGGGGTGAACCTCGCGCTGCTCATTCCCTCGCCCCCCGCGTCGCTCGGGAGCTTCGAGCTCGGGGCCGGCAGCGCGCTGGTCGCCTTCGGCGGCCCCACCGAGCACGCCGCGGCGTTCGCCATGGGGCTGCACGCCATCCAGCTCTTGCCCACGCTGGTGATGGGCGGGCTGATGCTGGGCTACTTCCGCAGGCGGGGGCGCGCGGCGCCCATCCTGCCGTCCGGGGTGCAGGAGGCGTAGGGGTCAGCGCTTCACGAAGATGGACCTGGGGATCATCACGTGCGCCCCCACGTTGCCGTCGACGAGCTGGGTCGTGTCCACGTCGCAGGCCACGCTCACCAGCATGTACGCGTCGTCGCGCGAAAGCCCGCGCGTCTCCGTCAGGAACTCGATCGCCTGGCGGACCGCCATCTTCGTGGCCGTCACCAGGTCCTTGTCCATGCCCATGGCGATGAAGTGCGTGGGCGTCTCCGCCCGCGGCCACTTGAGCCGCAGGTCCTTGCGCACCAGGAGCTGGAAGGTGCCCACCAGCGAGGTTTCGATGGCGGTGATGTCCACCTCGCCGTTGCCCTGGGCGGCGTGCCCGTCGCCGATCTCCAGCAGGGCGCCGGGCGCGTGAACGGGGAGGTAGAGCGTGGTGCCCGCGACCAGCTCCTTGTTGTCGAGGTTTCCCCCGTGCACGCCGGGAGGCGCGCTGTCCACCCGGCCCGCCGAGGGCGGAGGCGCCACGCCGATGCTGCCGAAGAACGGCCGCAGGGGAACGTCGATGCCGGGAGCGAAGCGGGCGACCCCGGCCGCGGCGTCGAGGGGGATGATGCGCATCTTCGCGTGGTCGAAATCCTCGGGAAGAAAGCCGCGACCCACCGCGAAGCCGTTGTACGCGTAGGGGATGGCGAGCTCGATCTTCTCGATGCGCACCTCCAGCGCGTCCCCCGGCGCCGCACCCTCGACGTAGATGGGCCCGGTGAGGATGTGGCCGCCGGGCCCCTTGTCCTTCACCTGCGCGAAGATCTCCCGCAGCGCGGGCTCGACGGCGCCCTTTGCCACGCCCGCGCCCTCCAGGCGCTCGGGGCTCGAGGTGAGCAGCGTGCGCACCACCACCGTGTCGCCGGACGCGACCCGCAGGACCGGCCGGGCGGCGGCGTCGTAATGACCCCAAGCCACGGTGCGCGGGGAAGGATCCAGCCGGAAAGAGGCGGCGAGCAGCAGTGCGAGGGCAAGGGCCATGGCGGCATCCTAGCCGTGATCACCCCGCTGCCGCAGGGGCGCCGTCCGCCGCGGGCCACTTCTCGCCGAGCACGCGCAGGTAGTTGCCGCCGAGGATGCCGCGCAGCTCGGCCTCGCTGAAGCCGCGGCGGACCAGGCGCTCGGTCAAGGCGGGATACTGGCTCGCGTCGCGGATGCCCCTGGCGCTGAACACCCAGCCGTCGAAGTCGGTGCCGATGCCGACGTGGGCGGCGCCCGCCACCGACGCGCCGTGCACGATGGCGTCGGCCATGCGGTCGATGGAATCGCCGCCCAGGAGGTCGTTCCAGGTGATCACGCCGATCAGCCCGCCCGTCCGCGCGATCTCCCGCGCCTGCTCGTCGGAGAGGTTGCGCTCCAGCGGAGCGAATCTGCGAAACCCGGTGTGCGTGGCGAGCAGCGGCCGGGTCGCCGTCGAGAGCACGTCCGCGAAGGAGCGATCGGAACAGTGGGTGAGGTCCACCAGGACCCCCAGCTCCTCGCAGCGGCGCACCAGCGCGCGCCCGAACGCGGTCAGGCCGGGCGCCCCGCGCAGGAGCGAGAAGAAGGGCCGGTGGGGCAACCGCGCGGGCTGGGCGATGCCGTTGTGCACGAAGTGCGTGAGCGTCAGGTAGCGCAATCCGCGCTGCGCGAGCGCGGCCAGCTTCTCCAGCGAGCCCTCGACGTGATGGCCGCCCTCCGCCGCCTGGATCACCGCCAGCCTGCCGCTCTCGACGATGCTGCGGATCTCTCCCCTGCGCGCCACCTGCGCGAGCGAGGGATTGCGCGCGCAGAGCTGCTCGAGCGCCGCGAATCCGCCCAGCGCCGCGCGAAAGGGCGGCACCGGGAGCACCGACGGCGCGTAGACGCAATTGGTGAGGATGCGCAGCCCGCCCGCCCGCGCGCTGGGCAGATCGAGCTGCTGGCGCAGCGGGTTCCAGCGCGCGGGGGCGCGATGCTGCCGGCCGAGGTCGCGGCGCAGGTAGTAGGCGTTGAGGGCGGGGTGCGCGTGGAGATCGGCGACCGGAGACGATGCGTGCAGCGCCGCGGCGTCCAGCCCGGGCACCGGCATCAGTGCTGGGTGACCCGCACCGTGGTCTTCATCTGCTTGCCCGTCTCCACGTCGCGCGCCGACATGGTGAGGATGCCTTCGATGTTCACGTCGAAGGTGATCTCCAGGCGCGCCTTGCCTGCGGGACCGGGGCGCAGCCCGCTGAAGAGGAAGTCGCCGAGCAGCTCGTTCTGCGCCACCTGGGCGTTGTCGCCCTGGAAGATGCGCATGGCCACCTCGGTCTGGTTGTCGTACGAGGTGGTGGCCTCGATGGCCTTGGCGTTGGGGATGGCGGCGTTGCGCGCGAAGACGGTGTGGAACTCGCCGCCCGCCTTCTCCAGCCCGATGGCCATGGGAATGACGTCGAGCAGCTGCAGGCGCAGGTTGGAGTTGTCCTCCAGCGAGTTCGCGTAGAGCGCCGCGCCGATGGCCACGGCTTCGTCGGGATGCACGCCCTTGGAGGGGGCCCTGCCGAAGATGTCGGTGAGCCGCTTCTGCACCGCGGGCATGCGGGTCTGGCCGCCGACCAGGAGCAGCTCGTCCACCTTCTTCGGGTCGAGCCCGGCGTCTTCCATGACGCGCGCGAGGATCTCCACGGTGCGGTCCACCAGGTCCCTGGTGAGGTCCTCGAGGAGCTTGCGGGTGAACTGGAA
>DATDMU010000453.1:0-2534 GCA_036518615.1 Myxococcales bacterium | reverse complement strand
GCAGGAGCGCCGCGATTCCCGCCGACGCCGACGCGGCGGCGCAACAGGGAGCCTGAGTTGGACCTCCGCCCGCACCCCGAGCAGCTTCGGACCGCGCACCCCTTCTACCGGATCTGGATCCCCGTCCTCGCCGTGGTCTACCTCGCCGCGATCAAGGCCCTGGGCGGACTGGGTCCCGAGCACTTCCTCATCGCCGGCATCTCCACCGTGCTGGCGGTCTGGAGCGACGCCAGCCGCAGGCTCGCGCGGGTGGGGCTGCCCTACCTGCTCTACGCGCTCGTCTACGACTCGATGCGCTGGTACGAGGACTACATCCGCTCGCCGATCATCCACGTGCGCGAACCGTACGACTTCGACCTGCGCTGGTTCGGCATCCACGGACTCACGCCCAACGAATGGCTGCAGCGGCACACCACCGCGGTGCTCGACTTCTTCTGCGGGCTCGCCTACACGCCCATGTTCTTCATCGGCGAGTCGGTGCTGCTCAGCATCTACCTCAACGCGAAGGGCGCCACGCGGCGGGCCGAGCGCTTCACCTGGATCTTCGTGATCGCGAACTTCGTCGGCTTCTCCTTCTACTACTTCTACCCGGCGGCGCCGCCCTGGTACGTGGCGGCGCACGGCTTCAAGGTGGACATGACCGTGCGCGCCTCGCCCGCCGGCGCGCTGCGATTCGACCGGCTGATCGGCATTCCCATCATGCAGGGCTTCTACGGCAAGAGCGCCGACGTGTTCGGCGCCATCCCCAGCCTGCACGTGGTCTATCCCTTCCTGGCGCTGATCTACGGATTCCACCTGCGCCGCTTCCGGCTGGTCGCGGCGCCCTACTTCCTGCTCGTCTGCTTCAGCGCCGTGTATCTCGATCACCATTACCTGATCGACATCTTCGTCGGCCTCGCCATCGCGCTCGCGGTGATGGCGGCGGCGCGGGTGATGTTCGGCGCGCTCGAGCCGCAGCGCAGCGACGAGGGCGAGGAAGAGGGAGACCTGGCGGCGGCGCGGACCTGACGCCTTCGCATCGGACGCAGGGCACGCCGGGAATCCGCTACCGTCGCGCGTCGATCCCGACCGCTTGCCGGAGGCTGAGACCGTCGCGGGCGAGAAGCGCAGTCAGGCCATCGCTGATCCGGCGCGGGAGACCGGGGCCCTCGTAGATGAGCGCCGTATAGAGCTGGACCAGGGAAGCGCCGGCGCGGATGCGGGCGTAGGCGTCCTCCGCGGTGAAGATGCCGCCCACGCCGACGATGGGAAGCTCCAGCGCGCGGTAGAGGAGCTTGCAGACCTGCTCGGCGCGCCGTTTGAGCGGAGCGCCGGAGAGGCCGCCCTGCTCCGCGGCGTGCGCGTGGCCGGCGACGGCGGCGCGCTCCAGGGTGGTGTTGGTGGCGATGATGCCGTCGGCGCCCGCTCGCTGCGCGGCCCGGGCCATCTCCAGGAGGCGCTCGTCGGGCTCGTCGGGAGACAGCTTCACCAGCACGGGGATGCGCCGCGGGAGCGCGTCGCGCGCCTTCACCACCTCGGCGACCAGCGCGCCCAGCTCCGCCTGCAGCGCGCGCAGGCCCGGCGTGTTGGGGCTGGAGACGTTGATCGAGGCGAGCTGCGCGAACGGCGCGAGCGCGCGGAACGCGGCGACGTAGTCCTCCGCCGCGCGCTCGTTGGGGGTGGTCTTGTTGCGTCCCAGGTTGACGCAGACCGGCCCGGGAAGGGGCGGAAGGCCGCGGAGCCGTGCTGCCACCGCGGCGGCGCCGTCGTTGTTGAAGCCCATCCGGTTGATCACCGCGCGGTCCGGCACCAGGCGGAAGAGTCGCGGGCGCTCGTTCCCCTCCTGCGGCCGCGGCGTCACGGTGCCGATCTCCACCCAGCCGAAGCCCATGCGAAACCAGGCCCCGGCGAGCACCTGTCCCTTGTCCATGCCGGCCGCGAGTCCCAGGGGCGTGGGAAAGTCGATGCCCCAGAGCGTCTGCCGCAGTGCAGGATTTGCGCCGGGGATGGCCTCGGGCGGCCGCCGCAGGCGGAGGAGGCCAAAAGCCAACGCGTGCGCCGTCTCCGGAGCGAGCAGGAAGAGGAGCGGCCGGACGAGGCGGTACACCTCGCGCGTATAGCATGCCGCTTGCGCCGCCTGCGTCCCCCGCAGAGAATCCGCCCTTCGTGCAACCCGCGACGCCACTGCCCGGAACGCAGGATCTCCTCTTCGAGGCGGCGCGCCGCCTGCGCCGCTGCGAGGCCACGCTCTGCGAGCGCTTCGAGGCCGCCGGTTACGACGAGGTGATTCCCCCTGCCATCGAGGCGGCCGACGTCTTCGGGCCAGAGGCCTTCCGCGCGCTCGACCGGACCGGCAGGCTGATCGCCGTCCGCTCCGACTTCACCGCGCAGGTGGCGCGCATCGCCGCCACCCGGTTGGCCGGCAGGTCGCCCTTGCGGCTCTACTACCGCGGCAGCGTGGTCCGGCGGACCGCGGAGAGCGGCCCGCATGCGGAGCGGCTGCAGGCGGGCTGCGAGCTGGTGGGCGCGGCAGGCGCCGAGGCGGACGCGGAGGT
>DATDMU010000452.1:0-15059 GCA_036518615.1 Myxococcales bacterium | reverse complement strand
TGAACCTGCGCGCCGCATTGGGAGCCGCGCAGGGCAGCCGCTTCGGGCGGCGATTCTTCCTCTCCAGCTTCGACAACCTGCGCGGGTTCCAGTGGGGAGACGCAAGGCTCCTCGGCGACGGGTACTACGTGGGCCAGGCGGAGCTGAACTTCCCCCTCGACGTGCTCATCCGCTTCGCCTTCTTCAGCAACATCACCGGCGTCGTGGGGTTCGATTTCGGCGGCGTGGTGGACTCCAGCCGCGCGGCGCAGGACCGTCCCGGCCAGAGCAAGCTTCGCGCGGCGGTGGCCGAGGCGTGGGCCAACCGCACGGCCGACTACGTTCTGGGCGTGAACCTCGGCCTCGGACCGTTCGAGCTGCGCGTGCAGTTCGCCCGCAACCTCGACGTGGGCGGGCTCATCCCGCAGAACAACGGCGTCGCGACCTGGGTCCCGAACATCTCGCTGCACTACGTGTATTTCTGAGACGATCCCGTAGCCTCGCCTCGCTGATGTGACGCTCGAGATCCGGCGGCTCCGCCGCCTCCACCAGGGGGCGGACGCCTCCCCCAGGACCCCCACGACACAAAGTGTACTTCTGACGGCCGAGCGGCCGGCAGAGAGTTGAAAAGCTGACGCCGCGTGCCGAACCTTCCGCAATCCGGGAGGCAGACATGGCGTTGGCAGTGGAGTGGAACGGTGCGCGGCTGCGCAAGGAAGCGGCCCTGATTCCGCCGCGCGCGGCGCTCGGCGCGAGCATGGTCTATCACGGGCTCGGCAAGCTGCGCGGTGAGGGGCCGCAGCAAGTGGGCGGCTGGTTCGAGAGCATGGGCATCAAGCCCGGCAGGCACATGGCGATGGCCACCGGCATCGCCGAGGTGTTCGCGGGAGCCGCGGCCATCGCGGGGCTCTGGACGCGGCCGGCCGCGCTGGCCGTGCTGGTGACGCAGGCGGTGGCGCTGGCCAAGGTGCACGGCAAGAACGGGTTCGACATCACCAAGGGCGGGTTCGAATACAACGTCGCCCTGATGTGCATCGCCGCGACCTTGCTGGTGGCGGGCCCCGGCCTCTTCTCCGCACACGAAGGCGTGGAGCGGCTGGTCGAGGGCCGCGGCGCGAAGAAGTTCCTCCGCAAGGCGCACCCCTCGCCGCTCTTGCGGCTGGTGAAGCTGCTCAAGTAGGGATCCCAATCACCTGCGCGGCCGGGCGTCCGGCCGCCTGGCACCTGCCCGAGCGAGATGCTATGGTTTCACGACCATAGGACCTCGATCGATGCGCATTGGCCATCTTTGTCTCGCCGTGCTCGCCTCGGCCTCCGCTTCCTGCTCCGGCGGCTCGAGCGCCAGCCCATCGAAGCCGGAAGCGCCGCTCGCGCCGTTGCCGCCGCCCACCCTTTCCGTCGTTTCCTCGGGCGTGCAGTTCGCCGGCGAGCCGCTCGTGCTCGACCTGTACGGCCAGTACTTCCATTACCCTTCGGGCACTCCGGGTGCGGGAGCGGATACGCCGGCGGTGACATTGTCGCGCGTTCGCGATCTGGACGGCAATGCGGTGAACGGCCCGGACGACCATCCGTCGGTGGCCGTGCTGGATGGGCACGGGGGCGCGACGCTGGCGACGGCCATGAGCAGCTCGATACTGCCTCCCGGAGTGTACTCGGTCACATTGCGTACCGCGGCGGGGCTCGAGGTCGGGAAGCAGGACGGGTTCGTCGTGCTGCCCCAGCCTTCCCTCTCGTCGCTCGACCCGGAGATCGTCTGCGATCCTGGAACCTTCGACCGGTCCGGGTCCGCGCGGCCGCTCATTGGAATCAACGGCGCGAACCTGTATCGACTTCATCCATTCGATCCCGGCGTGCGCCTCGGCATCGTCCGGCCTGACGGCACCACATTCTCCGGGTTCACCGCCGTGCCGGAGGCATTCTCCGGATGCCGCACGGTTCCCTTCGCCGGCGACCAGTGCTTCCTCACCGTCTTCGGGCTGGGCTGCAACCACTTCGACAGCGTGCAGCTCTGCGATCGGATCGAGGCCCGCCTTCCGCAGGACATCCGGAACCCGTCTGCGATGACGCTGTCCGTCGATCTGCCGCTGCGGCCGACGACCGCGCCAGCCCTTTCGCACGAGATGTTCCTCGAGCGAAGCGTCCCCCCGCCTCCCGGAATCCTCTATTCGGCGGTGAATGGCGCCGTGGAAGTGCCGATCTCGTTCGGCCCCAGCGCCGCGGGGCCGCGCGCGGCGCCGGCGGCGACACTCGACGGCGCCGCCTTCCCGGTCACCCCCGCGGATTGCGTGGCTTCCGGCGCGGACGGGATCGACCTGTGCCAGCGGCTTTCGGTGGTGCTGCCGCAGGGATTCCCGCCGGGAGATCACGCGCTCACCCTGGAGACCGCCGGCGCGTGCACCGGTTCGATGACCATCCATCTGGCGCCGAAGCCGGTCATCCACACGGCGACGCCTCCCTCCATCTGCAAGGACACGAGGCAGCAGATCGTCCTGAGCGGCGACGGACTGAGCGGAAGGGACGTCTCCATCGACGGAGCGCTTTGGAGCGTCGTGGTCGGGTGCGATCCCTTGCAGGGCGATTCGTCGTGCCGCGAGGTCGTCTTCCAGGGCGGCGAGCTCGCCCTCGGTCCGCATCGCATGCAGATCGAGACGTTCTCCATTCCACACTTGAGCTCCGACCCGATCGGGTTCGACGTCGTCCCGGGGCCGCCCTTCCACGGTCCGCCGAAGCCGGGCCTCGTCTTCGCGAGCGGCCAGCGGCAGGTCTTCATCGCGCTCTCGAACGTCACCGGACACATCCGTTCGGCCCGCCTGCTTCCCCTGGGGCCCGGGACGCCGATCCCCGCGCCCATCGTCGAGGTTGCGGGAGGAGCGGAAGTGACGGTGCCCGCCGAAGCCGGCACGGGGATCTACGCGATCGAGATCTCCGACGACGGCATCTGCGCAGGCGGCGAAATCTTCGAGGGGAACTTCCTGCAGACCACCGACAATCCGATCGTGTTCCAGCAGGATTACGAGACGCCGGACAGCTTGAATACGCTCCAGGCCCTCACCGCCGCCGGAGGTCAGGGGCCGGCGCTGGTCTGGCTGCCAAACCAGGGCAGCACCGGATCGGCGGTCGGCGCCACCACCGATGCCGGCGCGCCCGACTGGTATTACGACACCTTCGGGTGGGCCGAAGACGTGGGCCTGCTGCGATTCGACCTGCGCGCCATCGGGTCCGGCGATCCCGCCTCCAGCCCCGGCGTCGTGCTCAGCAATGTTTCCTTCACCCTGGAGCACGCGATTCCTTCGCCGCCTGCCGACGGGACGTGGGCGCACTACGAGCTTGCGCTGCAGAATCCGGACGGCTGGACCTACCGCGACGCGCAGCAAAGCCGGCCGGCGACGCTGGACGATCTGCGCGTCGGGTCCTTCCAGATCCGCGTGCTCGGCTCATGGTGGACCGGAGGAGGCTCTTCCGCCCTCGACAACTTCGCAACCGAGCTTGCCCGGTAGCGGAGTCACGGCAGCGGACGCCTCGCCAGCAGCACCGGGGCGCCGGCGGCCACGATGCCGGCGAGCATGCCGAGGACTCCGGCGGCCCCCGCGAGCGAGCACCCCAGCGCGCCCATCAGGCCGGCCACGGCGACCGCAGAGAGCAGGAAACGGCCGGAGCTCTCTTCCCCGGCGGCGCGCAGCGCGATCAGCGCGCCCGCCCCGGCGCCGCCGGCGATGCAGGCGGGAATCCCCAGCGTCATGCAGGAGGGGCCCAGGCAGGCATGTCCGACGGTGTGCAGGAGGACGGGACAGGCGAGGGCGACGATCCCCGCCACGAGACCCGGCATCACGGCGTGGCCTCCGGCGCCGCCCGCGATGGAAAGTCCGAGCGCAAGCGTCAGGAGCAGGCCCGCGAGCGCGCAGGTCGAGAATGGCGGCCTGCCGCAGGCCAGCGCCGCCGCGGCGGCCGCGAACACCAGCGGAGCGATCCGCAGAGCCGCGCGCACCCGGCCGAGCTCGTACGCGCGCCGCGCCCGCGCGAGAAGCGCCAGATCATTCGCGGCCATGTCTTGCCCTCCACGCCAGCCGGAAGCGCGAGACGGCGCGCTCCAGCCGCTTGCGAAACGTCGCGCCGCGCGCCCTGCGCTCTCCGCCGGCGGCAGCCGAGATCGTCTCGACGTCCAGCGGCCGCAGCGTCCCCAGCACCTCCGCCGCGGCCGAGCGCAGGTTCCGCTCGATGAGCTCCTCCTCGGGATTCCCACCCGCTGCCGGCGGCGCCCGGGCCAGCGCCAGCGCCGGTTCTTCCCTGCGCCGCTCGCGCTTGCGGCGCAGCGTGCGGCACTCCCACGCGGCGATGCCCAGCGCCCACACCATCGCATCGCGCTCCGGGTCGTATTCGCTCGCGCGGGAGAAGACCTTGAGGATGGCCGCCTGCGCCGCGTCCTCTCCGTCCGCCGGCCCCGCGCAGCGAAGCGCGAACGCGCGGAGCCGCGGCCAGAGCAGGGCGAAGGCGCGCCCGAAGGCGGTCCGATCCCCGTCCGCGAGGCGCCCCATCAGGCGCCGCAGCTCCGCGCGCTCGTCCTCCACCGCGCGGTTCTACCGTTTCAGCGGGCAGCTCGAGAACGGGCAGTTCGGGCACGCCCGGTCCTTCGCCTTCAACGTCGAGCTCGCCGCCCATCCCAGCGCCGGAATGGCCAGCGCCGCAACCAGCGCCGCGATCCTGGTCCTCATCGTCTCTCTCCTCTGCGGCCGCGCCCCAGCGCGCGGCCTTCACCTCTCTAGGCGCGGCGGCGGCGCCGTGTGACAGATGGCCGCCCGCTCTGCGATAACCTGCCGCGATGAACAAGGCGCGCCTCGAGGCGTTCAGCGACGGCGTGTTCGCCATCCTCATCACCATCCTCGTCCTCGAGCTGAAGGTGCCGCATGGCGACGACCTGCACGCGCTCGCGCCGCTGCTCCCGGTCTTCCTCACCTACGTGCTGAGCTTCGTGTACCTGGGCATCTACTGGAACAACCACCACCACATGCTGCACGCCACCTCGCGCATCAACGGCAAGGTGCTGTGGGCGAACCTGCACCTGCTCTTCTGGCTCTCGCTCGTGCCCTTCACCACCGGCTGGATGGGAGAGAACCACTTCGCCTCGCTGCCGACTGCGGTCTACGGCGCGGTCCTGCTCGCCGCGGCGCTCGCCTACTACGTGCTCCAGGCGACCATCATCTCGGAGCAGGGTCCCGACGGAAAGCTCGCGCGCGCGCTGGGCCGCGACCTCAAGGGAAAGATCTCGCCGCTGCTCTATAGCGCCGCCATCCCGCTCGCCTTCGTGCGCGAATGGATCGCGGACGCGATCTACGTCGCCGTGGCGCTGATCTGGCTGGTCCCCGACCGGCGCATCGAGTCGCGCTTCCACGATGAGGGATAGGCGCCGCCGGCGCCGTGCGATGTTATGCTTCTTCGCGACCCTGTGCGGAGCCGGCGTGGAATTCATCCTCATGGGCGGGACGGCTGCCAACGTCCATGTCGGAGCCCGGCTTATGCAGGATGTCGCCTGCCCTTCCGATGGGACGCGACCCTGATCGCCGTGAAGCGTGCGGCAGGCAGGCCGAAGGATCTCGAAGCGATCGCCGAGCTCGAGGCCTTGCTCGAGAGCTGATCGCCCGCGGCGTCCCACAACGCTACACGCGCCGCCGGCCGGCCGTGGTAGAGAGCGCGGTCCATGGCAACCCTGCTGCTCGCGCTCCTCCTCGCCGCCCGACCCTTCACCCCCGAAGAGCTGCTCGCCACCCGCCGCGCGGACGACGTGCAGGTCTCGCCCGACGGCAATTGGGCCTCGGTCACCGTTCGCCAGAAGAACCTCGAGACCAACAAGGACGACAAGGACGTGTGGCTCTTGCCGCTGCACGGCGGCGAGGCGCGCCAGTTCACCCGCAACGCCAAGAGCGAGCACGCGCGCTGGTCGCCGGACGGCAAGCGAATCCTCGTCGTGCGGGAGGGCCAGCTCTGGCTCTACGACCTGTCCGGCGGCGACGGGCGCAAGCTGACCACGCTGAGCGGCGGAGCGGACGGCGGCGTCTTCTCCCCCGACGGGCGCTTCATCGCCTTCACCAGCGAGGTCTATCCCGAGTGCGGCGGCAACGACGCCTGCAACAAGGAGCGCGAGGAGAAGCGGGAGAAGAGCGGCGTGCATGCGCGCATCGTGAACCACCTCTTCGCGCGGCACTGGACGGAGTGGAAGGAAGGCAAGCGCACCCACGTCTTCGTGATGCCTGCTTCCGGCGGCCCCGCGCAGGACGTGACGCCTCTCGATTCCGACTGGCCCAGCTTCCGCCTCGGCGGGGGCGACGACTTCCAGTTCACCCGCGAAGGCGAGCTGATCGTGAGCAGCAAGCCCGCGCAGCGCGAGGCGTGGAGCACCAACGGCGACCTCTGGCTCGTGGACAAGGGCGGCGGCCCCAGGAACCTCACCGCAAGCGGCGGCCCCAGGAACCTCACCGCGGACAACCACGGCGACGACGCGCAGCCGCGGCCCTCGCCCGACGGCAAGTACCTCGCCTGGACCTCGCAGGCGCGCGACGGGTACGAGAGCGATCTCTGGAAGCTCAAGATCCAGGACCGCAAGAGCGGCCGCATCGTCGCGGTGGACATCGACAGTGACGACGTGGGCAGCTTCGTCTGGCGGCGCGACAGCAAGGGGCTGGTCGCCTCGGTGGTGCAGAAGGCGCGCTACTGGCTCTACGCCGTCTCGCTCGACGGCAAGTACCGCCGCTTCTCGGACACGCCCGCCGGCGGCGACTTCGACCTCGCTCCCGACGGCACCGCGGTGATCGCGCTGGCCCGCCTCAACCGCCCGCCCGAGGTGTTCGCGATGAAGCCCGGCGGAGAGCTCTCGCGCATCTCCCACTTCAACGACGAGCAGTACAAGGACCTGGACCTGGGCACGGTGCAGGAGCTGTGGACGGACGCGAAGGACGGCAGCAAGGTCCACTCCTGGATCCTGCGGCCCGCCGGCGCGCCCGCGAAGCTGCCGCTGCTCGTCCTCGTCCACGGCGGCCCGCAGGGCTCGTGGGAGGACGCCTGGACCATGCGCTGGAACGCCGCCGTCTTCGCCGCGCGCGGCTACGTGGTCCTGGAGACGGACTTCCACGGCTCGGTGGGCTACGGGCAGAAGTTCAAGGAGGAGATCAGCGGCGACTGGGGCGGGCTGGCCTACGACGACGTGATGCGCGCGACCGACGCCGCGGAGAAGCTGCCCTTCGTCGAACCCGGCCACACCTGCGCCGCGGGCGCGAGCTTCGGCGGCTACATGATCGACTGGATCGCCGGCCACACCGACCGCTTCAAGTGCCTGGTCAGCCACGACGGCGTGTTCGACGTCGCGGCGGAGTACGGCTCGACCGAGGAGCTGTGGTTCCCGGAGTGGGAGTTCCGCGGGCCGCCCTGGGAGAACCCGGAGCTGTACCGCCGCTTCTCCCCCAGCACCTACGCCGGGAACTTCAAGACGCCCACGCTGGTGGTCCAGGGCGAGCTGGATTTCCGCGTGCCGGTGGAGCAGGGCCTGGGGATGTTCACGGCGCTGCAGCGGCGCGGCGTGGAGTCGCGGCTGCTCTACTTCCCCGACGAGGGGCACTGGGTGCAGAAGCCGAGGAACAGCCAGCTCTGGTACCACACCGTGCTCGACTGGATCGACGCGCACGCCAAGGCCGGAAACAAGCAGGCCTCTCATCCGTAGGGCGAGAGTTTCCCTCTTCCAGAACATCCAGGAGACCGAATGAAACGACTGCTCCTTGCCGTCCTCTTCGCCGCGTGCAGCACAGGCCCGCAGTCGAAGCCCACCCCGGAAACCGGCACCACCTCGCAGACTCCGCCGTCGCCCTCGAATCCCGCGGGCGCGGCCACCGCGGCCACGCCCTCGCCCGCTCCTCCCGCCGCGGGCCAGCCCGCCGCGCCCACCGCGCCGCCCGCCGGAGGCAGCGCCACCGCGCAGGCCAAGGCCCCTCCTCCGCCCATCGACGAGAGCGCGATGGACAAGTCGGTGGATCCCTGCACCGACTTCTACCAGTACGCCTGCGGAAGCTGGCTGAAGAAGACCCCCATCCCCGAGGACCGCGCGCTCTGGGGCCGCGGGTTCAGCGAGATCTACCAGCGCAACGAGGCGCTCCTGCACGACATCCTCGAGAAGGACGCGCGCGGCGAGGCGGATCCGGCCGATCCGTACGCGCAGAAAGTGGGCGACTTCTACGCCACCTGCATGGACGAGGAGAAGGCCGAGACCGCCTCGCTGGAGACGTTGCGCAAGGAGATGGCGAAGATCGACGCCATCAAGGACCGCAACGCGCTCGCCGCGGAGGTGGCGTACCTGCAGGCGCGCGGGGCGCGGGCCTTCTTCGGCTTCGGCTCGCAGCAGGACTTCAAGGACGCGACGCAGGTGATCGGCGGCCTCGACCAGGGCGGCCTCGGCCTGCCCGACCGCGACTACTACCTCAAGAACGACCAGCGCTCGAAGGAGCTGCGCGACCTCTACCAGGACCACGTCGCCCGCATGCTGGTGCTCTCGGGAACGCCGGAAGCCAACGCGAAGCTGCAGGCGCGCACCATCATGCAGATCGAGTCGGAGCTGGCCCGCGGCTCGATGGACAAGGTGGAGCGCCGCGACCCGAACAAGATCTACCACCACATGGATCGCAAGGCGCTGAAGAAGATGGCGCCCTATTTCCCCTGGGACACCTACTTCAGCAACGTGGGCGCGCCCTCGGTGCAGCAGATCAACGTGCTCGTCCCGCAGTTCTTCAAGAACCTGAGCAAGACGGTGGGCAACGTCACCAACGTCCCCGACGAGAAGGTCTACCTGCGCTGGAAGCTGCTCGAGGCGGCGGGCAACTCGCTCGGCAAGTCGTTCGTGGAGGAGCGGTTCCGTCTCACCAAGGCGCTCACCGGCGCCAAGGCCATTTTGCCGCGCTGGAAGCGCTGCGTGCAGATGACCGACCGCGCGCTGGGCGAGGCGCTGGGACGGTCGTTCGTGGTCACCACCATCGGCGACCAGGGCAAGGGCATGGCCAAGGAGATCGTCCAGGGCATCGAGGGCGCCTTCGACCGCAACCTCGCCACCGTGGACTGGATGGACGACGCGGCGCGCGTGGCCAGCAAGGAGAAGCTGCAGAAGATCAACAACAAGATCGGCTATCCGGACAAGTGGCGCGACTATTCCAGCATGAACATCACTCGCGAGTCGGTGCTCGCCAACGTCATGGAGGCGGCGCGCTTCGAGAACCAGCGCGACCTGGACAAGATCGGCAAGCCGGTGGACCGCAACGAGTTCGGGATGACCCCGCCCACAGTGAACGCCTATTACGATCCCTCGATGAACGAGATGGTCTTTCCCGCCGGCATCCTCCAGGCGCCCTTCTTCAGCACCAGCGCGCCGGAGCCCGCCAACTACGGCGGCCTCGGCATGGTGATGGGCCACGAATTGACCCACGGCTTCGACGACGAGGGCCGGCAATTCGACGGCGACGGCAACCTGCACGAGTGGTGGTCCAAGCCGGTGAACGACGCGTTCAAGGAGCGCGCCGAATGCGTGGCGAAGCAGTACGACGGCTACACCGCGGTGGAGGACGTGCACCTCAACGGGCACCTCACGCTCGGCGAGAACATCGCGGACATCGGCGGCCTGAAGATGGCGCTGGCGGCGCTGCGGCAGAAGAGCGGAGGCCAGGTGGAAGCGAAGACGGAGCAGGACTTCTTCGTCGCTTTCGCGCAGACCTGGTGCACCAACTACCGCCCGGAGGCGGCGCGGCTGCAGGCGCTGAACAACCCCCACTCCACCGCACAGTGGCGCGTGAACGGGCCGGTGTCGGACAACCCGGAATTCGCCAAGGCTTACTCGTGCAAGGCCGGGTCGGCCATGGCGCCGCAGAGCCGCTGCACGATCTGGTAGGGGCGGCTGTTGCCCCGTGCAGGGCCGCTCCTTGCACGGGGCCTCGGCGCGCAGGTACGAAGGAAGGATGGACCGCGCCGACGCGCCGGGCGTCTGGGAGGTCGAAGAGGCGCGCCTCGAGCGGCGCGTCCGCGCCTGGGCCATTCCCTGCGCGCTCGCCCTCGCGTTCCTGCTTGCGTCCACAGGGCCGGGCCGCTTCCTCGTGCGCGTGTTCCTCAGCATGTGGGTGCACGAGCTGGGCCACGCCGCCACCGCATGGCTGTGCGGGTTTCCCGCCTTTCCCGGACCGTGGTTCACGCCGGTGGCGCAGTCGCGCTCGGCGCTGTTCGCGCTCCTCGTGTTCGCTGCCGGCGCGGGCGCCGCGGCCTGGGCCTGGCGCAACGGCAGGCGCGGCGCCTTTCGCGCCCTCGTGGCGCTCTGCACCTTCCAGCTCTTCTGCACCGCCATCCTGCCTGCCGCGAGCGCGCGCCAGCTCATCTACTTCATGGGCGACGGCGGCTGCCTCGTCCTCGGCGCGGCGCTCATGCTCACCGTCTATGCGCCCGAAGGCGGAGCTCTGCGGCGCGGGTGGCTGCGCTGGGGGTTCCTGGTCATCGGCGCTGCGGCCTTCGCCGATGCGTTCGGGCAGTGGTGGGCGGCGCGCACGGATGCAGAGCGCATCCCCTTCGGCATGAACGAAGGGCGCGGCCTCAGCGATCCCAGCATGCTGGCCGAGACGTACGGATGGAGCGCGGACCTGCTCGTCCACCGCTACGTCGCGCTCGGCTGCGTCTGCCTGGCCGTGCTCGCCGCCGTCTACGTCCTGTCGCTCCTGCGCGAGCGCTGACCGTCAGACGCCCAGCGCCTTCCCTGCCGCGGCGAAATCCTGTGGCGCCACCCAGACGATCATGCCGAAACCGCCCTGCCCGGCGCAGCCGTTGGCGGCCTTCACGTTGATCTTCGCGTCGGAGAGCTTGCGCAGCACGTCGGCTGCGGCGCCGGCGCGGTTCTGACCCTGGACGAAGAACGCCTGCTTGCGCGCGGAGAGCGTGAGCCCCGCCTTCTTCGCGGCGCGCGCCAGGGCCTCGCCGTCCTGGGCCACGAGATCGATCTGCGTCTTTCCGCCCGCGCCCGGGAAGGCGGTGAAGTTGAGCAGGTCCACCCCGCTCTCCTTCAGCGCCCCGAGCACGCGCGCGCCCTCGCCCGGCTTGTCGGGAACCTCGACGTAGCAGTAGTCCACGCGGCGGATCTGGTCGGCCATGACTTGCCTCCCTGTGTGAATCGGCGCGGATCCTGGATCCGCGGCGCGCCGCTGCCAAGGGGGTCGGGCGGGGCGGCCCGTTGGTCGGAGGGCGGGTCTTGACGGCGGCGGCGCGGCGGGCCTAAGCCGCTGTGCGATCGGCCCACCCACACGAAGGGGGCCATATGATCGGTATCGCCTTGGCAGGATTGATTGGCCTGGGACTTCCCGCCGGCGCATTCCTCCTCTTCCGCTGGTGGGGAGAGAACCACATCGGCAAGCTCGGGCTCTGACCCGCAGCAGCGATCTTCCTGCTAACCTGCGCCTCCTTGCGACGACACCGTCGCCGAGGTGCGGCGTTGAAGATCGGCTTCCAGGGAGTGCGGGGCGCCTACAGCGAGGCGGCGCTGCTCGCGCATTACGGTCCGGCGGTGACGGCGGTGGGCTTTCCCATCAGCGAGGAGGTCTTCGACGCCATCGAGACCGGCGCGGTGGACGCGGGTTTCCTGCCGGTGGAGAACAGCATCGCGGGGCCGGTGGGCGTGAACGTCGATCTGCTGCTCGAGCGCAGCGTCTTCGCCGTGGCCGAGTCGTACCTCTCCATCGAGCATTGCCTGCTCGGGCGCGATCGTCTCGAGGACGTGAAGACGGTGTGCTCGCATCCGGTGGCGCTGGCGCAGTGCCGGGACTTCATCAACCGGCACGGACTGCGCTCGGTGCCCGAGTACGACACGGCGGGCGCGGCGGAGATCGTCGCTTCGCGCCGCGAGCCGGGAGTCGCCGCCATCGCCTCGAAGCGGTGCGCGGACGTGTACGGCCTGACCGTGCTGGCGGAGAACATCCAGACGGTGCAGAACAACATCACGCGCTTTCTCGCGCTGCGCCGCGCCGACGACCCGGCGCCGCGGCCGCGCGGCGAGAAGACCAGCCTGGCTTTTTCGGTGCATCATCATCCCGGCGCGCTGCTCGACTGCCTCAAGCTCTTCGCCGAGCACCAGATCAACCTGACGCGGCTGGAGTCGCGGCCCATTCCGGCCAATCCGTTCGAGTACGTGCTCTTCGTCGATCTGCTCGGCGGGCTGGAGGACGACGCGGTGAAGGCGGCGCTGGAGGAGCTGCGCTCGGCGGCGCGGCACGTGAAGGTGATCGGCAGCTATCCTTTGGCGGAGCGGCCGCGGCCGTCGAGTCAGGGCTGACGCAGCCTCAAGAGCTTCTCTTCGACGACGACGAAGAGCGCGTCGTACTCGTCGTCGGAGATCGCGATCTTCTCGCGCACGCCGAGGGCCGCGGCGATCTCCGGCACGGTGTTGGAGTGGCGCACGGCGAGCGCGCGCCCGTGGGGCTGTGTCTTTTGGAGCTCGGCGGCGAGCCCCGTGGTGTCGCCGGCCGGCTGCACACGGACAGGGAGCTGGCGGGCGCATTTTCGCGTGCATAGCTTGCCTCGTCGGTCTGGAGGTGCGCGTGCACCCATCGGCCAGAGCACAGCTGATCTGCGCCGCCCTGGCCGCTGCCTGCACGACAGCAGCGCCCCACTCCCCGGCGGAAGACGCGCCGAAACCGCCCCCCGCCGTCGCGACGCATCTCGTCATCGCGATTCCCTCTACCATTCGGGCGCTCGAACCATTCGACGCCACGATCACCGGCGATGTCGCGCTTCCCGCGGACATCGCCGTCACGTTGATGGCGCCCGAAGGGTCGAGCCACCTCCTCTCGACCGCGCCCGCGGTGATCGCGGGGAACACCGCCACCTTCCACGGCGTGACCATCGACCGCGCAGGCATCGGTCTGGCCCTGGTTGCCCGAGCCGGCTCCCTGACCGGCACGTCGAGACCCTTCGATGCCCTCTCCAGGGATTGGGATCCCATCGGACCCTCCGGCGGCGCCGCCCGTGCGATGACGGCGGTTCCCGGCAGCGTGCTCGTGGCCACCGTGCGCGGCCTCTTCCGCAGCGACGACGGCGCGACCTCCTGGAGCAGATGCGGGCTCGCCGGCCTGCGCGAGCCGATGCTGCGTGGAGTCGCTGCGCTCACGGCCGGGGAGATCGTCGTCCAGACCGAGAGCACGGGGCTCTTCCGCTCGACGGATGGCTGCGCGACGTGGACGTCCGCAAACGACGGACTGCGGTCGCCGACGACGCTCGACGTGAAGTTGTCGGTGGCCTGCGGCACCATCCAGGCAAGCAGCGTCGACGGTCTCTTCGTCTGGAACGGCATGACCGCCCGCTGGGACCCGGCACCGCTTCCGCCCGGCGAGACATGGCTTTTGGAGGAGGCCTGCGGCGCGTCGGGAAACGTCTACGCCTTCGGCTCTTCCGGGAGCGTGCGGTACCTGTCCGGGGATTCGTGGGCATCGGCGCCGCGGGTCTCGTTTGCGATCATGAACCTGGCCGTGAGTCCCCGCGACGACCGGATCCTGCTCGCCATCGACGGCAACGAGCCGAAGCGGCTCATGCGCTCGACGGACCGGGGAAAGACGTGGGCAGCCATCGCCAGCGAAGTCGACCGGGTCGCGTTTCGCAAGGACGGTGTCGCCTTCGCCTCGACTGAATGGATCGGAGAGGGCGTCTCCATCCTCGAGAGCACCGACGACGGAAGCACCTGGGTGGACTCGTCGGGTTCGCTGCCTGCCACGAGCATCCAGCTCGCATTCGACGCGGACGACGCGGCGCGAGTCTACGCGGGGCTCTCGACAGGCATCTTGGGCCACGGAGTCGTGCGGCGCGACTCGGACGCTGCCCGGTGGGAGCCCGCCAGCGCCGGCCTGCGCACCGCCTGCGCCTCGCGCGTCTCCGCGCAGCCGCAGAGCGGGATCGTCTTCGCCACGGTCGAGGGAGCGCTCTATGCGAGCAGGGACGAGGGCAATTCGTGGGCCACGTTCGGCCCTGCGGGAGCGACCGCCATCGCCTGGGCACCCTCGGACGAGGCGACGCTGGCGGTGACCACCGCTGGGACATTCGGCATCGCGCCGCGCCTTCTCCTCTCTCATGACGGCGGCGTCACCTGGAGCGAGACGCTCCGCAACGTCGGGTCCGCCGTCGCCTTCGACCCCGCGGATTCCCGGGTCGTATTCGCGACGCTGGAGGATGGCGAGTTCGTCCGGTCGCTGGACGGCGGCGCGACGTGGTCTGCGCCGGCCTGCCCCTTCTGTGAAAATGGATTGGGTGCGCCCGACACCCGGTCCTTCACCTTCGTTCCCGGGACCCGGGAGGTCTACGCGAGCGCGGTCATCGGATACAAGGCGTCGGGCGGGATCTGGAGGAGCGGCGACGGAGGCGAAAGCTGGGCCCGGCTCCCCGCGCCGTCGCCGGCGTTCGCCACCCTGCTCGATCCCCTCGGCTCGGGACGGCTGATCTCCGGCTACACGCAGATCAACGTCAGCGACGACGCCGGACGGACATGGTTCGCGACCTTCGACCCCGACCCGTCGGCGCCCCCTCGGGCCATCCGGACGTCGTCCGCCCTCGCGACGCTCGGCGGCGCCGTGCTGGCCGCGACGAGCTCGTTCTCGATGCAAAGCGAGACGTGGACCTTCGAGGTCTACGACCGCGGCGGCAGGGTCGTCCAATCTTTGGACGGAGGGTTGAGCTGGGCGCCCTTCGGCGCGGCCCTCGGCGAGGAGGACCCGGTCGCCATCGCAACCCAAGGCGGCGTCGTGTACGTCGGCACGCTGGACGGTGGAATCCTCAAGTCGCGCGGGCGCCATCCATGACGACGGGAAGCGCCGCGCGCTCGTCTCGCACGAGGCGCTGACCACCTGCGGGCTTGACGCTCGCGCCGGACCGGGCCGCTGCCTTCTTGTCGCTGGACCGCCGATCGAAAGCTGTTAGATTCCGCCCCGGTAGCGCGTCCGGATCTGGTGACCGGCCCGGTCTTCAAAACCGGTGGCGGGCGATGAGAGTCGTCCTCGGTGGGTTCGATTCCCATGCGCTACCGCCACCAACCTCGCGGAATT
>DATDMU010000451.1:0-22711 GCA_036518615.1 Myxococcales bacterium | reverse complement strand
ACACGGTTGACCCGGAGGGCCGCGAGATCGCGCGGGTCAAGGTCCTCTGACGGAGGATGCCGTGAAGATCTGCCTGATGGGGGTGGGCAACGTCCTGATGGGGGACGATGCCATCGCGCCGTACGTGCTCAAGTCGCTGGAGGCCGCGTTCGACTTCGGCCCCGACGTCACCGTGCTCGACGCGGGGACGCCGGGCCTGGACCTGACGCTGTTCCTCGACGGGTTCGACGCGCTGGTGGTGGTGGACGCGGTCAAGGCCACCGGCAAGCCGGGCGAGGTGCGCGCCTGGCGTCGCGCCGAGCTGCTCGACAAGCCGGTTCCCATCGTGCTCAGCCCCCACGAGCCGACGCTGCGCGAGGCGCTCATCCGGCTGAACATGATGGGCCGCTGCCCCAGGGAGGTGCTGCTCATCGGCGTGATTCCCGCGCGGGTCGAGACCGGCGCCGGGCTCTCCTCCGAAGTCCGCCGCGCGCTGCCCATCATCGAGGCGCAAATCATGCGCGAGCTGTTGCGGCTCGGCGCACGGCCTGCACCGCGCGCCGCTCCCACCATTCCCGACGTCTGGTGGGAAGCTCCCGCTGCGTAATTCCAGCGCGTTTCGCGCTCCGCCGGACGGCGCGGTCCCTGCAAGAAACACGCGGCATGTGTCTCGGAGTCCCCGGCAGGGTGCTGTCCGTCGATGGGCTTTCGGCCACGGTGGACTTCTTCGGCGTGCAGCGCCAGGTGCGCCTCGACATCGTGGACGTGCCGGTCCAGCCCGGCGACTACGTGCTCAACCACGTGGGCTTCGCCATCCACCGCATCCCCGAGGACGAGATCGGCGAGACGCTGCAGCTCTTCGACACCATCCTGCGCGAGGGCCAGCCACAGGATCTGATGGCCGCCGACGTGCGCAGCGAGCTCGAGGCCACGCATGCGCCTCGAAAGTGATCCCCAGCTCGCGGAGATGAAGTTTCGCGACCCGGCGCGGGCGCGGGCGCTCACCCAGGCGCTGCAGCGCGCCACCGACGAGATCGGCCGCGTCGCCAGCGTCATGCACGTCTGCGGCAGCCACGAGCAGGCCATCGCGCGCTTCGGCCTGCGCTCCGCCTTTCCCAGGAACCTGAACGTCATCATGGGGCCGGGCTGCCCGGTCTGCATCACCGACGTCCCCGAGGTGGACGAGGGCGTCGCGCTCGCGCTGCAGGGCGTCCGCATCGCGACCTACGGCGACATGCTGCGGGTGCCGGGCACCGCCCGATCGCTGGCGCACGCGCAGGCGGAGGGCGCCCGCATCGACGTCGTCTACAGCATCGCGCAGGCGGTCCAGCTCGCCCGCGACACCGACGAGGAGATCTGCTTCTTCGCCACCGGTTTCGAGACCACCGCGGTGGCGACGGCGGCGGAGATCCTCGCCGGCCTGCCCAAAAACCTGAGCGTGCTCTCCGCGCACAAGTACATCCCGCCGGTGATGGAGATCGTGGCGGAGATGCCGGAGAACAAGGTGGAGGGATTCCTCGCCGCCGGGCATGCGGCGTCGATCACCGGCTGGGGCGTGTTCGAGGCCTTCGCCGAGCGGCACCGCCTGCCGGTGGTGGTGGCCGGCTTCGAGCCGCTCGACATCCTCGCCGCGCTGGTGAAGCTGGTGGAGCTGGTGCGGGACCGGAAGCCCGAGGTGGTGAACATGTTCCCGCGCTGCGTGACGAAGGAGGGCAACCTCCCCGCGCAGGAGACGCTCTGGAAGGTGTTCCGGCCGCTGGGCGGCCGCTGGCGCGGCATCGCCCACGTGCCCAACGGCAACCTGCGCCTGCGCGACGAGTTCGCCCACGTGGACGCGCGGCGCCGCTTCAGGATCGACGTGCAGAGGCTCTGGGACCACGCGCCTCCCGCGCTCACCCAGCAGTGCATCTGCGGCGACATCATGGCGGGCGTGAAGTCGCCTGCCGGCTGCGTGCTCTTCGGCAAGCAGTGCACCCCGGAGAACCCGGTGGGCGCGTGCATGGTCTCCAGCGAGGGCACCTGCCGCATCTGGCACCAGTACGGCGGAGTTCCCAGCCTGCGGGAGGTGAGCGCATGAACGCCCTCCTCGGCCAGCGCGTCGCGCTCAAGCACGGCGCCGGCGGGCGCGCCATGCGCATGCTGATCGAGAGCGTCTTCGTGGACGGGCTCGCCGCCCAGGTGGACGGCGTGGGCCTCGCCGCCATGGACGACGGCGCGGCGCTGCGGGTGGGCGACCAGTGGCTGATCGTCACCACCGACTCGCACGTGGTGCAGCCGCGCTTCTTTCCCGGCGGAGACGTGGGGCGCCTCTCCATCTGCGGCACGATCAACGACCTCGCGATGATGGGCGCCACCGAGCCGCTCGGCCTCACCTGCGCGGTGGTGCTGGAGGAGGGCTTCCCCTTCGCGGAGCTGGAGAAGATCCGCGACTCGATGAAGGCGGCGTGCGCGGAGGCGGGCGCGAGCGTGGTGACCGGCGACACCAAGGTGATGCCGAAAGGAGAGGTGGACGGCATCGTCCTCAACACCACCGGCGTGGCGCTGACGCGGACGCTGGTGCGGGACTGCGAGCTGCGGCCCGGCGACCGGATCATCGTCAGCGGCACCATCGGCGATCACGGCATGGCGGTGATGGCGGCGCGGCAGAAGCTCGACCTCCAGGGAGATCTCGCCTCCGACGTGGCTCCGCTCAACGGCCTCGTCCGGCTCGCGCTGCGCGCCGGAGGCGTGGCTGCGCTCAAGGACCCCACCCGCGGCGGCATGGCCAGCACGCTCCACGAGCTGGCGGGGAAGAGCGGCGTCGGGATCGCGCTGGAGGAGAGCAGGATCCCCGTGCGCAAGGAAGTGCGCGCCGCGGCGGAGCTGCTCGGCATCGACCCCCTGCACGTCGCCAACGAGGGCAAAGCCGTCATCGGAGTGCGGCCGGAATCGGCCGGGGCCGTGCTGGCGGCGGTGCGCGAGCACCCGCTCGGCCGCAACGCCGCCGTCGTCGGAACCTGTGTCGCGGACTGGAAGGGAAAGGTCATCCTGGATACCGGATTTGGAAAACGGCTCGTCGCCGAGATCGAGGGCGAGCCCATGCCGAGGATCTGCTGATGAGCTTCATCCGAATCGAGCGAGAGGGCGCAGTGGGTACCCTGGTGATGGAGCGGCGCGAGCGCTTCAATGCCATGGATTGCGAGATGGCCCGCGACTTCCGCAAGGCGGGCCTTGCGCTGGCGCGCGACCCGGAGGTGCGCGCGGTGGTGCTGCGCGGCTACCCCGGCGTGTTCTCCAGCGGCGCCGACCTCAAGTACATCCGCGCCGGCGGAGACGCGGAGGGCGTCGGCTATCTCTCGCCGCAGGCGCGCCACCTGCCCGAGGGATACGGCGAGGTGTTCAAGCAGATCCTCGAGTACCTGCACTCCACCATCTCCGAGATCCGCCGCAGCCAGAAGCCGTGGATCGCGGCGGTGGACGGCATCGCGGCGGCAGGCGGCTTCGGCATCGCCATGTGCTGCGATCTGGTGCTCGCCTCGGGCCGCTCCAGCTTCGAGTGGGCCTACGGCAAGACGGCGCTCACCGGCGCCGAGAGCAGCACCTTCATGATCACCCGGCTGCTCGGCTTCCGCCGCACCATGGAGATGGCGCTGCTCAACACGCGAATCGACGCGCGCGAGGCGCTCTCCATCGGGCTGGTCAACCGCGTCTTCCGCGTCGATCGCTTCGACGACGAGGTGAAGGAGATCGCGCAGCGGGTCGCGGAGGGGCCCACCCACTCGTTCGGCGTCACCAAGATGCTGCTCAACCAGGCCGCGGGAATGGACCGGCTGGACTGGCACCTCGACCAGGAGCTGGAGAACCTGGCCCGCAGCGCGGACGAGCCGGACTTCAAGGAAGGCATCGAGGCGTTCTTCGGCAAGCGCGCGCCGCACTTCCTGGGCCACTGATGCACGAGTATTCGCTGGTGCAGGCGCTGGTCGAGCGCGTGGCGCACGAGGCGCGCGGCCGCGGCGGGGCCGTGCGCTGCATCCGGGTGAAGCTCGGCGAGCTCGCCGGCGTGGACGCGCAGCTCCTCGCCACCGCCTACGAGACCTTCAAGCCGTCCACGGTGTGCGCGGATGCGGCGCTGGAGCTGACGCAGGTGCCGGCGCTCTGGTCGTGCAGGGTCTGCGGCGGCTCCATCGAGCGCGGCGCGCGCCTTCAATGCTGCGGCGAGCCGGCACGTCTCGTGCAGGGCGACGATCTCGTTCTCGACCAGATCGATCTGGAGGTCCCATGAGCCACCGGATTTCACTGCTGGTGCTCGGCATGGGCGACGCGAACTGTCGCGACGACGGCGTCGGGGTGGCCGCGGTGGCGCGCCTGGCCCGGCGCTGGCGCGCGCCGGAAGGCGTGCATCTGCTCGACGGCGGCACGCTCGGGCTCGCGCTGTTGCCGTGGATCGAGCGGGCGGACCGGCTCCTGATCGTCGATGCGGTGCGGCTGAAGGGCGAGCCGCCGGGAACGCTGGTGCGCCTCGAGGGCGCGGACGAGGTGCTCTACTCCGAGGCGGGCAGGCTTTCCCTGCAGGAGGCGGTGGACGTGCGCATCCCGCACAAGCTGATCCTGCTCGGCATCGTGCCGGACGAGCTCGGGCCGGGTCTCGAATTCTCCCGCGGCGCGGAGATCGCGCTGCCCGCCCTGGTCGATCTGATCGTCGTCGAGGCTGCCCACCTCGGCTTCCGTTTCGCGCCCTTGCCCGGCGCCGCGCCGGCCCGCGCGCGGGTCAACGGGGTGCGCTGACCATGTGCCAGGACTGCGGCTGCGGCGACAGCGAGCTGGTTCCGGTCGCGGTGCAGGAGCGGCTGCTCGCCGCCAACGATCGCACCGCGAGCCACAACCGCCGCCATTTCCAGGAGGCGTCGGTGCTGGCCCTGAATCTCATGGGCTCGCCGGGCTCGGGCAAGACCGCGGTGCTGGAGGCGGCGGGCCGGCGCGCGGGAAAGTCCCTGCGCATCGGCGCGGTGAGCGGCGATCTGGAGACCGACCACGACGCGGTCCGCCTCCAGCGCGCAGGCATTCCCGCGCGCGCCATCACCACCGGCACCGCCTGCCATCTCGACGCGGAGATGGTGCACAAGGCGCTGCACGGCTTCGACATCGCCGGCCTCGACCTCTTCGTCATCGAGAACGTGGGCAACCTGGTCTGCCCGGCCATCTACGATCTCGGGCAGGCTGCCAACGTGGTGGCGCTGGCGGTGACGGAGGGCGAGGACAAGCCGCTCAAGTACCCCGCCATGTTCCGCGCAGCGGACCTGGTGCTCCTCACCAAGGTGGACCTGCTGCCCCATCTCGAGGTAAGCGTCGGGGCCATCGAGGAGGCGCTCGCGCGCGTGATGCCGGCCCCGCGCATGATCCCGGTCTCCGCGCGCACCGGCGAGGGCATCGATCTCTTCTTGCAGTGGATTCGCAACCGGCGGCGAAATCCCGCGGAGGCGCGCGCGTGACGCCGGCCTTCTGGGCGCTGGCGCTCGCCGCCGCCTCGGTGGGCGCGCTGCACTCGGTGGCCCCGGATCATTGGGTGCCCTTCGCGGCGCTCGCGCGCGCGCAGCGCTGGCCGGCCTGGAAGACCGCGCGCATCACGCTCGCCTGCGGGCTCGGGCACGTCACCGTCTCCGCCGCGCTGGGCGTGCTCGCGCTCGTGCTCGGGCTCGGCGCCCTGCGGGTGCTGGGCGAGAGGCTCGAGTCGGTGGCGGGCCTGCTCCTGATGGGATTCGGGCTCGCCTATGCGGTCTGGGGGCTGCGCAAGGCCACCCGCGAGCGGATGCACCTGCACCAGCACGCGCACGGGCACTCGCATTCGCACTCCCGCGCGCTCTCCGAACCCTCCCGGCTGACGGCGTGGACGCTGTTCGTGCTCTTCTCGCTCGATCCCTGCGTGGCGGTGATGCCCATCCTCTTCGCCGCGGCGCCGCTGGGGACCGGGCGCGCCGCCGCCGTGGTGCTGATCTACGAGGCGGCGACGCTCGCGGCGATGCTGCCGCTCGTGCTGCTGTCGCGCGCAGGCGCCACCCGGCTCAAGTGGGAGTGGCTCGAGCAGTACGGCGATGGCGCCGCGGGTGGCATCATCGCGGCCGTCGGTCTCGCCGTGACGCTGCTCGGAATCTAGTCCGCGAAATCCTTGCGGGCGAAGACGCGCATCTCCGAACAGGATGCGCCCCCGCCCCGAGCTTTTTCGCCCGGCGCAGACCTTTCCGTCGAGGCGCGCAACTTGCACCGGGCTTGCGCCAACGGAATCTTGCGGAGGGCGTGCAATGTATCAGCGCAGTGGCCGGCGTGGCTTCATCGACCTCGTCCTGGGCATAGGTTTTCTCGGTTGGCTGGTGAGCCTCGTCTTTCCCGTGCTGCGCTACCTGAAGCCGCTGGCCGCGCAGGGGCAGGGCGGACCTCTGCGGCTCAATGCGGAGGAGCAGGCGAAGCTGGAGAAGGAGCGCACCGTCATCGTGCGCGCCGGCGCGGTGCGGCTCCTGGTCTTCGAGGACCCGGAGCAGAAGCTGCACGCGCTCTCCGCGCGCTGCACGCACGAAGGCTGCACCGTGCAGTACGTGCCGGGCGACTCGCTGATCTGGTGCGCCTGCCACAACGGACGGTTCGACCTCCAGGGCAAGGTCATCTCCGGACCGCCCCCGCGTCCGCTCGCGCGCTATGCCTGCGAGCGCCAGGGCGACGGCGCCGTCGTCGTCCAGCTCGGCCGCGGTCCGGAGGTCGCATGAACCGCGCCTTCGCCTGGCTCGACCGCCGCTACGGCCTCAAGGACGTCGTCGAGTTCGTCAAGCACAAGGAGGTGCCGGTCGGGGCGCACTCGATGGTCTGGTATTACCTCGGCGGGCTGACGCTCTTCTTCTTCGGCGTCCAGGTCTGCAGCGGCCTCCTGCTCCTCGCCTACTACCAGCCCGGCGAGAGCACCTCGTACGAGTCGATCCGCTTCCTCACCACCAAGGTGCCCTTCGGGTGGCTGGTCCGCTCCATCCACTGCTGGAGCGCGCACCTCATGATCCTCTCGCTGCTCACCCACATGGTCAGCACCATGATGCTCAAGGCCTACCGGCCGCCCCGCGAGCTGACCTGGGTCTCCGGCTTCGTCCTCTTCTCGCTGGCGCTCGGCTTCGGGTTCTCCGGGTACCTCCTGCCCTGGAACGAGCTCGCCTTCTTCGCCACCGCGGTGGGCACCGACTCGATGAAGGCGGTGCCTGCGGTGGGCGACTGGCTGGTGCAGGTGATGCGCGGCGGCACCGACGTCACCATCAATACGCTGTACCGCTTCTTCGCGCTCCACGTGGTGGTGCTGCCGCTGATGACGGTGGGGCTGGTGGGCGGGCATCTCATGTTCGTGCAGCGCCAGGGCATGGCGCCCCCGCTGCAGCCGCACAAGCCCGTGCGGGGGATGAAATTCTTCCCCGACTTCGCCCTTCGCGATGCGCTGCTCTGGCTGCTCTGCCTCATCCTCCTCGCCTCGCTGGCCGTGGCATTGCCTTATGGGCCGGGCATTCCCGGAATCGAATGGGAACTGGGCAAGAAGGCCAATCCGCTCGCGCCGGCCTATCCGGGAATCAAACCGGAATGGTACTTCCTCTGGGTCTACCAGCTCCTCAAGGAGTTCCCGCCCCACCTCTTCGGGCTGGAAGGGCCCCAGGCCGCGGTGGGGCTCGTCAGCGTGCTCTTCGGCATCTGGGCGGCCCTGCCCTGGCTGGATCGCAGCGCCCGCGCGGACAAGCCGTCGCCCATGTTCAGCGACCTCGGCTTCGCGGCGCTGCTCTTCCTCGGATATCTCATGCTCAAGGCGTGGGACGTCGGCGGAGGCGGCGCGGCGCAGCCGGACGTGCAGGTGGTCGCGCGCACCGCCGCGGTCTGGATGCTGCTCGTCGCCGTCGCCATGACCGCGATACGCTTCGCGCTGCACGGTCCACCCTCCTGCGACTTCAGCGGCGCCGCGGCGCTGCAGATCGTCCTGCACGGCTTCTTCCGCGTCGGCTATCTCGCGGCGGGCGCGGTGTCCGTGCTGCTCCTCGTCGCCGTGCTCGCCACCCGCGCCATCCACGGCCGCTCGCAGGCTCGCGCTCTCGCCGCAAGGAGCAACCCGTGATCGCCGCCCTCGCGCTCGTCCTCCTGGCAGCAGCCGCGCCCGACGAGTCGAAGTACCCCGAGCCGCTCAAGCCCTTCCTCTCCGCCAGGCACAAGGACGGCACCCCCGCGCTCACCGAGGCGGACCATGCCACGCTGGCGGCGCTGCCCGAGCACACCCGGACGCTGCTCGGCGCCGCCGCCGACTCGCAGCTCCTCGGCAGCGCCGACCACCTGCACCTCCTGCTCTCGCTGGAGCTGGGGGCGCCCGCGCTGGAGATCGTCGCGCAGGACAACTGCATCCTCTGCCACAGCGATCCCGGCAACGTGAAGGGCAAGGTGCTCTTCGCCGCCGACCCGGGAGAGCGCAAGAGCAACCCGCTGCTCAACCTCAAGGAGTTCGTCTCCGACGTGCACTTCCGCCGCGGCCTCTCCTGCTCGGGATGCCACGGCGGCAAGCCCTCCGACGACATGATGGGCCCGGAGATCGCGAAGCGCTGGCCGGCGGAGGAGGAGCGGCACAAGGACCGGAGCTGGATTCCCGTGTTCTGCGCCCGCTGCCACTCGGATCCGTCGTTCATGCGCGGCTTCAACCCCACGCTCCCCACCGATCAGCTCGCCAAGTACCAAGAGAGCCTGCACGGCGTCCGCCTGCTGAAAGAGAAGGACTCCCGCGCGGCGCAGTGCGTGAGCTGCCACGGCGTGCACGGCATCCGCGGACCCAAGAGCCGCAAGAGCATGGTGCACGCCCAGCGCATCCCGGAGACGTGCGGCGCCTGCCACGCCGACCCCAGGCACATGGCCGGCTTCACGCTCGCGAACGGCGCTCCGTTCCCCACCAACCAGCTCGAGGAGTACAAGCGCAGCGTCCACGGCAAGGCCTTGCTGGAGAAGGGCGATCTCGGCGCTCCCGCCTGCAACGGATGCCACGGCAGCCATGCGGCCATGCCGCCTTCGGTGGCGAGCGTCGCCCAGGTGTGCCGCCGCTGCCATGCGCAGAACGGCATCCTCTTCGACGGCAGCCGGCACAAGAAGGCGTTCGAGGACCACGGCTGGCCGGAGTGCGGCCAGTGCCACGGCAACCACGGCATCCAGAAGCCGACCGACGCGCTGATCGGCGACACGCCGGGCACGCTCTGCGCCGACTGCCACGTCGCGCACGCGAGGAACAACCCGGTCTGCAACCAGACCGCCGCCACCTTCCGGTCCGCCCTCGACACGCTCGCGAAGGGCCGCGCCGAGGTGGCCTCGCAGGTCGAGCACGTGGCGGAGCGCGGGCTCGACGTCGAACCCGTCTCGCGCTCCATCTCCGAGCTGGACGAGGCGCTGGTGCAGGCCCGCTCGCGCATCCACACCTTCGACAAGAGCAGCTTCGCGGCGGCCGCGGCGCCGGGTGCGGAGGCGCTGGAGAAGTCGCGCAAGCTGCTTCAGGAATCGCGGGCGGAGTACCGCTTCCGCACCCGGGGCCTTCTGGCGGCGATCGGCTTCATGGGCCTGGTCGCGGTGGGCATTGCCCTCAAGCTGCGCGAGATGAACAAGCGGCGGGATTGAATCGCTTCAGGGCGGGGGGACGGCGCCGGTCCTTTTCCAGCGGGACCGGCGCCGTCGTGTTTCCTGCGGCGGGATCTCCGATGCGTTGTGGTTCGGACACCGCTGCACTCGATCTCCCACAGCGGAGCACACGGCGTGGGACGCGGCCATTGAATCGATATGTGCCGAAACGAAGGTGCAAGCGGCACACCGCAATGAAGAGCCCTCAGCGCGCTCCCGGCGCCATTCGTGCCTCTGTGGCTCGTCATTTAATTTTACGGGCGAGGCGAATTACAGGATGATTGTCTGGTTCCCGTGCCGGTGCGCGCGCAAATAACGCGCTTGCCATTCGGAACGCTCTACTTTCACATGCTTCGGAGACTGAAGACTTCGGTTGGACGCAGCGGTGCGAGCGGCACCGCGGCGCGTACCACGGATGAGGTTCGCATCGAGGCAGCCCGATCCGCTCTGGTGGAGGAAGTCCATGGCCCCGACGCATCCCGTCCGCAAAGCGCCAATGCTCGCGGCGCTTATATTCGTATCCTGCGCGCAATATACGGCGGCGCCTTCCGCGCCTTCCGTGCCCTCCCCGCCGTCCGCCGTCATCACGGTGATCGCGCAGCCGCACGTCGCGACGGTCGCTCCAGGCAGCAAGATCTCCTTCAGCGCCGTCGTCACCGGCGCCGCCGCCGGTCAGCCGGCGACCGTGGTCTGGTCGGTGCAGGAGCCGAACGGAGGCGCCGTCGACCAGGCCGGCATCTACACCGCGCCGCCGCTTCCGGGAACGTTTCACGTGGTCGCGACCAGCCTTGCCAACCCCGCGAGCAGCGACGTCGCCTCCGTCGTCGTCGAGGCTCCTGCGCCGCCCGTCCCCGTCGCCGTGGCGGTGACGCCCGCCAACGCCTCGGTGGTCACCGGCCGCACCGTGCAGTTCTCGGCGACGGTCACCGGGACGGCTCCGGGCCAGTCCGCCGCGGTCACCTGGTCGGTGCAGGAGACGGGCGGCGGCAGCGTCGATGCGGCCGGCCTCTATACCGCCCCGGCGGCCACCGGCACCTATCACGTCGTGGCCACCAGCGTCGCCGACCCCGCGCAGAGCGATACGGCGACGGTGCAGGTGACGGCGACGCCGGTGATCGCCGTCTCCGTCTCTCCGCGAACCGCCGCCACCACCACCGGCCGCGCGCTGACCTTCGTGGCGACGCTGACCGGCGCGGCGCCGGGCCAGTCGACGGCGGTCACCTGGTCGGTGCAGGAGGCGGGCGGCGGCACCGTGGACGGCACGGGCCACTACACCGCGCCCGCGGCCGCCGGAACCTTCCACGTGGTGGCGACCAGCGTGGCCGACGCCACCAAGAGCGGCTCGGCGACGGTGACGGTGACCGCGATCGCGGTGAAGGTCGCTCCCAATCCTGCCACCACGCCGGCGGGCGGCACCGTGGCCTTCTCCGCCACCGTCAGCGGAACCGTCGCGGGGCAGTCGACGCTCGTGACCTGGTCGGTGCAGGAAGGGGCCGCGGGAGGGAGCATCAACTCGTCCGGCCAGTACACGGCGCCCGCCGCCGCCGGCACGTATCATGTGGTCGCGACCAGCGTCGCCGACACTTCCAGGAGCGCCGCCGTGGCGGTGACCGTCACCGCGCCCGTGGTCTCCGCCTCCATCGCCCCGCAAACCGCCGTGCTCGCGCCGTCGGCGACGCTGGCGTTCAGCGCCACCGTGTCGGGCACCACCGACACCCGCGCGACCTGGTCGGTGACGGAGGCGGCCGGAGGCACCGTGGACGCGTCCGGCCACTACACCGCCCCCGCGGCCGAGGGCACGTATCACGTGGTGGCGACCAGCGTTGCCGATCCGACCAAGAGCGCCACCGCGACGGTGACGGTGAGCGCGCTGTCCATCCTCGGCGCCGACCGGCGCACGACCTGGAATCCGGGGATGATGGCGGCGGGCGGCATTCCCGTCCGCACCACCGTCTGCGCCACGGTCAACGCGTCGGCGTTCGGGAACGGCACGCAGGAGGCGTCGGCGGGAATCCAGGCGGCCATCGAGGCCTGCCCCGCGGGACAGGTGGTCCAGCTCTCCGCGGGCACCTTCCTGACCAACAACTACGTGATCGTCGATCGCGCGATCACGCTGCGCGGCGCGGGGCCCGGCGCGACCGTGCTGAAGAAGACCAACGGCGCGCAGATGAACCTCGAGTTCCCTTCGAACCAGCAACCGAACCTCGTCATCGGCCCGAACCGGTTTCCGCATCCCGACAACACCACCTCGCGGAACCTGACCGCCGACGGGGCGAAGGGCGCCACCGCGGTGACGGTGACGAGCGCGACCGGCTACGCCGCCGGGCAGATCGTGCTCGTCGACGAGCTCTCCGGCGCGTCCTGGCAGCCCGACCGCCTCGGCAGGGGACAGGTCTGGGCGTCGCCGGACTACCGCGTGGTCTGGCAGTTCCACAATCCGGGCGTGGGCTGGGACGATCCGCTGGTGGCCACCACGCCGACCAGCGGCGGCGCCGCGAGCTGGTTCTCGCGGCAGGATCGGGTGACCGCGGAGTGGAAGGAGATCGCCAGCGTCTCCGGCAACACGGTGACCTTCACCACGCCGCTGCACATCGACTATCGCGTCTCGCATACCGCGCAGATCACCCGCAACACCGGCCCCGACGTGCACCTCGCGAAAGCCGGGGTGGAGGACCTGACGGTGACCGGCGGCTCGGACGGAGCCATCCGCTTCGAGAGCGCCGCGTATTCCTGGGCGAAGCGCGTGGAGGTGACCATCTGGTCGGGCGAGGGATTCTCCCTGGCCAACAGCTTCCGGGTCGAGGTGCGCGACTCCTACGTGCACGACGCGGCCTGGGCACAGCCGGGCGGGGCGGGCTACGCCATCAGCCTCGCCAACGGCTCGGCGGAAGCGCTCTTCGAGAACAACATCTCGATCATGGCCAACAAGGTGATGGTGGCCCGCTGCGCCGGCGCCGGCTCGGTCTTCGGCTACAACTACGTGGACGACGGCTACATCAACACCATCGAGGGCTGGGTCGAGATTGGCCTCAATGCCTCGCACATGGTGGGCCCGCACCACGTGCTGTTCGAGGGCAACTACGGGTTCAACTGGGACTCCGACCACACCCACGGAAACTCCATCTACCATACGGTCTTCCGCAACCAGCTCCGCTGCATCCGCAAGCCCTTCACCAATCCGCTCAGCGGACACGCGGTGGACGATTCGACCCAAACGGGCAACGGCCCGAGGCGCTGCGCCGGAGCCACCGGGTATTCCTACTGGATGAGCTTCATCGGCAACGTCCTCGGCGCTCCCGGGAAGATGGCCGGGTTCTCCTACGACGTGACCGGCGCGGGCGGCATGGGAACTCCCGCCATCTGGTTGCTCGGCTGGGACGACACCACGCCCCAGCCGTACGACGCGGTGACGGCCACCACCACCGTCCGCGACGGCAACTTCGACTACCTCACCAACGCCGTCCACTGGGACGCGGCCGACGCCGCCCATGTCCTTCCCGATTCCCTCTATCTGCCGGGCAAGCCGGCCTTCTTCTCCGCAGGCAGCGGTTACGTCTGGCCGTGGGTGGATCCCACCAGCGCGACGCCGCTGCACACGCTGCCCGCCAAGGCCCGCTACGACGCCGGCACGCCGTTCGTGCAACCCTGAGCGGCGGCTTCGTGTGACCTTCAGCCGCGCGAAAGCGGCTTTGTCCCACATGGGTGGTCGCGATAACATCGCCGCGCGGAGAAATGTCGCGCGGCGCGACAGTTCTCGAATGGAGGAGCGACTGCCGATATGTCGGGCCCGGCTCATGCGAGCCGCGACGGGACCTCGCCAGCGCCGGGTGCGCATGACGCATTCCTCGCTGCGCGCTATTTCCCCGCGCTCGACGGGCTGCGCTGCCTGAGCATCGTCGCGGTGATCGGCTTCCACGCCCTGGGCGCGGACGATCCGTTCCTGGGCAGGGGCGCGGTGGGCGTGGAGCTGTTCTTCGTCATCAGCGGATTCCTCATCACCACGCTGCTGCTCAGGGAGCGGGAGCGCAACGGATCGATCTCGCTCCCCAACTTCTACGTCCGGCGCGCGCTGCGCATCTTTCCGCTCTACTATGCGGTGCTCGCCGTCTACGTGGTCATGGTGGCGGTCATCGAGCCGCACTCCGCTGCCGGGCTGCAGTTCCGCAGGAACCTTCCCGCCTTCCTCAGCTACACCAGCAACTGGTTCGTCGAGCTCGACGGGCCCAGGGTGATCTTCTACTTCGCCTGGTCGCTCGCGACGGAGGAACAGTTCTACCTGTTCTGGCCCTGGGTGGTGCGATTCGCCCGGCGGCGGCTGACGCCGCCGATCACCATGGCGGCGATGCTGGTGTTCGACCAGGCCATGCAGATCCTCATCGCGCGCGGCGTGATCGATTTCGGAAGCGTCGGCAACCGCATCGCGACCAGCATCGCCACGCCCATCAGCCTCGGCTGCATCCTCGCGTATGCGCTGCACTGGAAGGAGAGCTTCCGCCCGGCGTCCCGGCTCCTCGGGCACCGCCTGAGCCTGCCGGTGGCGCTGGTGGCGATGCTGGCGGCGGCCGCCGTTCGCGCCACGCCCGACCTGGTGCTGCACCTGACCATGACCGCGACCGTGGGCGCGGCGTGCATTCGCCCCGACCCGGGCTGGAACGTCCTCTTGCGCAACCGCGTGGCCACCTACCTCGGCACCATCAGCTACGGAATGTATCTGCTTCACATGATCGCGTTGAATGCCGCGTGGAGAGTGGTGGGACGGCGTCCATGGCCGGGATTCGTCGCCGGGCTCGCCCTGACCATCCTCGCAGCGGCGGCCAGCCATCAGTTCTTCGAGAAGCCCTTCCTCAGGCTCAAGGATCGCTGGGCGGGAGCGCGAGCGGGCCCACGAATCGCTGTGATCGCAGCGCCCGTTTCCGCTCCTGTCGCCCAGGTCGCCGCCGCGGGCCCGGCAGCAGGGGAAGGTCCGTCGTAACGGCGCATGGCGCCGGAAAGGGAATGGATGAAGAGGACCGCAGGGATCGCCACGGCGATGCTGCTCATCGCCGCCTCCGCCGCGCCGGCTTGTCACGGTGACAACCCGCAGCCGGCCGGCCCGACCACGCTCTCGATCCTCGGCGCCGACCGGCGCACGTCGTGGAACCCGGGGATGATGGCGGCGGGAGGAATTCCCGTCCGCACCACCGTCTGCGCCACGGTGAACGCTTCGGCGTTCGGCAACGGCGCGCAGGAGGCGTCGGCGGGGATCCAGGCCGCCATCGAGGGCTGCCCCGCGGGACAGGTGGTCCAGCTCTCCGCGGGCACCTTCCTGACCAACAACTACGTGATCGTCGATCGGCCCATCACGCTGCGCGGCGCGGGCGCGGGGAAGACCGTGCTGAAGAAGACCAACGGCGCGCAGATGAACCTCGAGTTCCCTCCGAACCAGCAGCCGAACCTCGTCGTCGGTCCGAACCGCTTTCCGCATCCCGACGCCACCACCTCGCAGAATCTCACGGCGGACGGCGCGAAGGGCGCCATGTCGGTGACGGTGGCGAGCGCGACGGGCTACGCCACGGGGCAGATCGTGCTGATCGACGAGCTCTCCGGCGCGTCGTGGCAGCCCGACCGCCTGGGCAGGGGCCAGGTCTGGGCGTCCCCCGACTATCGCGTGGTGTGGCAGTTCCACAACCCCGGCCAGGGATTCGACGATCCCTTGCTCGCGACCACGCCGACCAGCGGCGACGCGGCGAGCTGGTTCTCGCGGCAGGATCGGGTGACGGCGGAGTGGAAGGAGATCGCCAGCGTCTCCGGCAACACGGTGACCTTCACCACGCCGCTGCACATCGACTACCGCGTCTCGCACACCGCGCAGATCACCCGCAACACCGGGCCCGACGTGCACCTCGCGAAAGCCGGGGTGGAGGATCTGACGGTGACCGGCGGCTCGGACGGAGCCATCCGTTTCGAGAGCGCGGCGTACTCGTGGGCGAAGGGCGTGGAGGTGACCATCTGGTCGGGCGAGGGCTTCGCGCTGGTCAACACCTTCCGCGTCGAGGTGCGCGACTCGTACGTGCACGACGCGGCCTGGGCACAGCCCGGCGGGGCGGGCTACGCCATCAGCCTCTCCGAGGGGTCGGCGGAAGCGCTCTTCGAGAACAACATCTCGATCATGGCCAACAAGGTGATGGTGGCCCGCTGCGCCGGCGCCGGCTCGGTCTTCGGCTACAACTACGTGGACGACGGCTACATCAATACGGCCGAGGGCTGGGTCGAGATCGGGCTCAATGCCTCGCACATGGTGGGCCCCCATCACGTGCTCTTCGAAGGCAACTACGGGTTCAACTGGGACTCCGACCACACCCACGGCAATTCCATCTACCATACGGTCTTTCGCAACCAGCTCCGCTGCATCCGCAAGCCTTTCACCAATCCGCTCAACGGGCACGCGGTGGACGATTCGGCCCAGGCCGGCAACGGCCCGAGGCGCTGCGCCGGGGCGACCGGCTACTCGTACTTCATGAGCTTCATCGGCAACGTCCTCGGCGCGCCCGGCGAGATGAGCGGCTTCACCTACGACGCCACGGGCCAGGGCGGCATGGACAAGCCGGCCATCTGGCTGCTGGGCTGGGACGACGTGTCACCGCAGCCGTACGATCCGGTGACGGCAACCACGACGGTCCGTCACGGCAACTTCGACTACCTCACCAACGCCGTGCACTGGGACCCGGGCAGCGCGGACCACGCCCTCCCCGATTCCCTGTACCTGCCGGGCAAGCCCGCCTTCTTCTCCGCGGGCAAAGGTTACGTCTGGCCGTGGGTGGATCCCACCGGCGCGACGCCGCTCCACACCCTGCCCGCGAAGGCGCGGTACGACGCGGGCACGCCCTTCGTGCAGCCCTGAGGGCGGCGCGGCTCATCCGGCGCGACCGACCTCCACCAGGACCGGGCGATGCGCGGAAGTGCGCCGCGAGAGGACATGGAAAGAGGTGGCGGCGAGCTCGCGCCCGAGCAGGACGCGATCGAGCCGCATCCACGGCAGCTTCGCCGGATGGGTGAATCCGAACCCCCAGCCCGCCTGCGCGAACGCGTCACCGAAGCTGCCGAAGTACTTCCGCAGGAAGAGGCTGCCGGAGGGAAGATTCGTGTCCCCGGCGATCAGCACCGGATGGCGGGCGCTCGCGACCATCGCCGCGATCGAGCGGATCTGCGCCTCGCGGAACGAAGCGAGCTGGCCCATCCTTCCGGAGAGGGCGCCGGAAGCGACGTCCCGCACGCGCTGGCGCAGCCCGCGATGCCGCAGGCCCCCGATCTCCTCGCGGGCCGACTGCGGCCGGATGTCGTAGACGTCGAGCAGGCCGATGGGCGTGTCGATGGTCGCGTGAGTGCAGGGCGGCCCCGAGCCGGAGGGAACGCCGCCCGTCTCGATCGAGAGGATGGGAAAGCGGGTGGCCACGGTGAACTGCGCCGCGTGGCGGACCGTCCAGCCCTCGAACCCGGGTCCCCGCAGCGCGGTATCGGCGAGATGCGAGCTCCACTGGAAGAGCACCAGGTCGGGCGCGGTCTCGCGCACGAGCGCGCGCAGGCTGTCGGGGCCGTCCACGCCGTGGGTGGTGTTGTAGCTGAGCACGCGAATCGCCGGGCCGGTGGCGCGCGGCGCCGGATGCGGCAGGACGAGTCCCATCAAAGGGAAGAGCCACAGCAGCGTCCCCGCGGCGAGCGGCCAGAGGAGCGCACGGCGTCCGCGGCGGAGCGCGAACGGCAAGAGCAAGAGGCCGGGAACGACGAAGAGGTGCCGGGGCGCGTAGAGCAGCAGCACCACCATCCAGGAACGCTCGCCGACGCGCGCGAAGAGAAGGAGCACGGCGCAGAGGGCGGCGACCCAGAGGAGCGCGGCCGTCCAGAGGAGCGGATGCGCCACGGCGCCGGGAGCCCCGCGCTCGCGCGCGCGCGAAGGCGTGGCCGCGGCATCCTGCGAAACGGGCGGCTCGCTCACCCCGCGATCTTACAGCGGACCGCTGCTCGCGTGCGCATCGCGGCGGCGCCGGGTGCCCGCCGTCGCCGAGAGAAGGGTGGCGAGCGCCGTCAGCGCGTCGTTGGTGGTGAAGATGCCCAGCACCTTCCCCTGGCTGGCCACGACGCACGCTCCGGTCTTCCGCCGCTCCATCTCCTCCGCCACGAACACCAGCGGCGTCTCCGGCTCGGCCACGTAGGGCACGTCCATCGCGTCCACCACCGGGTCGCTGGCCCGCTCCGACCCGGCCAGCCGCTCCAGCCTGTAGAGCCCGCGCTGCGAGACCAGGCCGAGCAGCGTGCCCTCGCGCACCACCGGCAGGTGGCGGCACCCGGTGGCCTGCATGCGGCGGCAGGCGTCCAGCACGGTGGCGCTCGCGTCGATGCACACCGGGCGCGGCGTCATGAACTCTTCGACGGTGATCGGTTTCACGTCACCACCTCCGCGTGCGAAAGCCGCGCCCGCACATAACCGGCATGCGCCGCCGCCGCGACTGCTTCTGCCGCGGCCGCAGCGCGGTTGCGCCAGCGATCCCCATCGCATCTGTGAGATCCCGCACCGCCGTGCGTCGAGGATTTTCGATCCACGCCTTTCGTCCGCGGCAGGTTGTCTCCAGCAGCGGCTTCGGGGCGCACGCAGATCCTGCGGCGGTGGCGCCCGGCTACGACGCGGCGGCGGCGACCCGCGTCCGTGTGGACACGCAGTCGATGCAGAAACGGGCCTCGGGGATGGCGCGCAGGCGCTGGCGGCCGACGGCGCCTCCGCACATCTGGCAGGTTCCGTAGGTTCCCTTCTCGATGCGCGCCAGGGCCGCGTCGAGCTCGACCAGCTCCTTCTCCTGCACGCCGCGGATGGCTTCGAGGGCGGCGATAGGCTCGCGATGTGACGCGGAATCCAGGACGTCCGGGTGCGCGCCGTTCTGCAGCGCGGTCTCCTCGCGGTCCATGTTTCCGATGAGGCCCTCGATGGCCTTCCGGCGGTCAAGGAGCCGCTTGCGTGCTTCCTTCACCATGTCGTTCATCGCGTGCCTCCGCCCTGCAGGTACTTCAAGAACGGTGCCGCGCCGATCAGCAAGGGAAACACGGCAATGAGCCGCAGGGTTTGCACTTTGGGCAATCAGGTCCCGAAGAGGCGGGTGGCCGCCGCAATGCCGGAGCGCGCCACGTCCGGCACTCCCACGCCGTCGTACGCGGCTCCGGCCACCTCGATGGGAGGCAGCCCGGAGAGCTGCTCGCGCGCGGCGCGCACCGCGTCGCGGTGGCCCGGAGCGTATTGAGGAATGGCCGCGCCCCAGCGCACCACACGGACGTACTCCGGGTCGTTCTTCAGCGCCCAGGTGCGCTGCAGGTCCTCGAGGATGCCCGACACCAGCGCGGCGTCCGCAAGCTCGGCGCGCTCCGGATGCCTCGCCCCGCCGCAGATGGCGGTGACCAGCGCGCGCCCTTCCGGCGCCCGGCCGGGGAGCATGCTGCTCGGCAGCAGCGTGCCGATCCCGTGGAGAGTTCCGTCGGCGTCGAGCATGCCGAACCCTCTCGGCAGCCCGTCTTGCGGAAAGCCGAGGTGGACCACCGTCACCTTGGCGGTGCGGAACCCGCTCACGGCGTCGGCGAAGCGCGGCGCGAACGGCCGTGAAAGCTCCGCCGCCTGCGCGGCCGGCAGCGCCAACACGGCCGCGTCGAAGCTCTCGCCTTCCACGTTCCAGCCGCGCGCCGCGGGAGAGAGGTCGGCGACCTTCTTGCCCAGGCGCAGGCGCGAGGCGAGCCCCGCAGCCACTCCGTCGACGAGCGATCCGAGCCCGCGCCGCAGCGTCCACAGTCCGGTGCGCGGCGGTCCCTTGGGCCTGCGCATCGCGTTGACGATCAGCGAGCCCTTCGCGCCCAGCTCTCCAATCGTCGGAAAAGCGTCCCGCGCGGAGAGCAGCGCCGGATCTCCCGCATAGACGCCGGCGCTCATCAGGGCCGCGGCCAGCCCCCCCGCCTTGGCTCCGAGCCGCTGCTGGAGAAAGTCGCGCAGCGAAACATCGTCGCGCAGGGGACGCGCGAAGAGGGGCTCCAGAAATGCGCGGAAGGCGCCCGCGCGCGCAAGGAGTCCGAGGCTGGGCGCCTTGAGCACGCGGCCGCCCAGGTGCACCCAGCGGGTGGTGGGAGGCTGCGGCTTGACCACCTCCGCGCGCAAACCGCTCGCGTCGAGGAGCGCGTCCAGCGGCTTGGCGAGAAAGTTCGGCCCGTCTTCGGTGACCCAGCCCTGCTCGGTGCGGGTGCCCACTTTTCCGCCGGCGCGTCCGGCAGCTTCGAAGACCACCGGCTCCGCTCCACGCCGCAAGAGCTCGTGCGCCGCGGCCAGGCCCGCCACTCCCCCACCGATCACTGCAACCCGCATCTCGATCGACCTCCCGCGCAAATCTTGCGCACACAGGACCGGCGCGCATTTCCTGCGGCGGCCGGATGTGCGCACGCCTCTGCGAACCTATGCAGCAAGCCCCGTTCCACGCGGCATGGTTCGTGAAATGACCGCCTGCATGTCCGCCTTCCCCCCCGTGACCGAAGAGCTGGTGAAACGCTACGACGTGCCGGCGCCCCGCTATACGAGCTATCCCACCGCGCCGGAATGGAAGGAAGACATCGGGCCCGCCGAGTACGCTGCCGCGCTGAAGACCGCAGCCACCCTCGGGCCGCAGGCGCCGCTCTCGCTGTACGTGCACATCCCCTTCTGCAAGGAGCGTTGCACCTTCTGCGGCTGCAACGTGGTGATCGCCCGCAACCAGCACACCGCCGACAAGTACCTCGCCATGCTCGCGCGGGAGATGGACCAGGTCGCCCAGCTTCTCGGCGAGCGGAACGTCCTCTCGCAGGTCCACTTCGGCGGCGGCACGCCCACCTTCCTCGACGAGGAACAGCTCACCACCCTGTGGGGCGCCATCACGCGCAGGTTCACCGTGGCGCACGACGCGGAGGTCGCCATCGAGGTGGATCCGGTGGTCACCACCCGCGGGCAGCTCAAGCTCTTGCGCTCGTTCGGGTTCAACCGCGTCTCGCTGGGCGTGCAGGACCTGGACCCCAAGGTGCAGAAGGCCATCGACCGCATCCAGAGCGAGGAGGAGACGCGCTCGGTCCTCGAGTACGCGCGCAGCCTGGGCTTCACCGGCATCAACGTGGACCTGATCTACGGCCTGCCCTACCAGACGCAGGAGAGCTGGAAGCGCACGCTCTCGCAGATCGTCGCCATGCGGCCGGACCGCGCCGCCGTGTACGGGTTTGCCTACGTGCCCGAGCAGCGCACCAACCAGAAGCGGCTGCCGGTGGCCGGCATTCCCCGCGGCGCGCAGAAGCTGGACCTCTTCCGCACCGCCTGGGAGGCATTCACCTCCGCCGGGTACCAGCACATCGGCATGGACCACTTCGCCCTGCCCGAGGACGAGCTGGGCAAGGCGCAGTCGAAGCGCAGGCTGACCCGCAACTTCCAGGGCTACACGGTGAAGGCGGAGGGCGACGTGGTCGCGGTGGGCGCGTCCGCCATCAGCGACGTGAGCGGCCTCTACGCGCAGAACGCCCGCGGGCTGCCGCACTACTACGCGGCGATCGAAGAGGGAAAGCTCGCCACCGAGCGCGGCTTTCGCTGCAGCGAGGACGACCGGCGCCGGCGCGCCGTCATCAACGGCATCATGTGCAACTCCTGGGTGGACCTCGGGACCACCAGGGGTTGGGAGCGCGAGCTCTCGCGGCTGCGCGCCCTCGAAGGGGAAGGGCTGGTGACGGTGCGCGGGAGCGAGGTCGAGCTGACGCCGCTGGGCCGCATCTTCGTCCGCAACGTGGCCTGCGTGTTCGACGCGTACCTGGAGCATGGAGAGCGGCTTTTCTCGAGGGCGGTCTGATGGACAAGCCTGTCTACCTGTTCGGAGGCGGTTCGGCCGATGGCGGCAAGGAGCTGAAGGAACTTCTGGGCGGAAAGGGATCCGGGCTCGCCGAGATGGCGCGGCTCGGGCTTCCCGTGCCCCCGGGGTTCACCATCACCACCGCGGTGTGCGCCGCCTTCCAGCAGGAGGGCAGGCTGCCCCAGGCGGTGGCGCAGCAGATCCCGCCGGCCATCGCCCACATCGAGCGGATCACCGGCAGGCGCTTCGGAGACGCGGCGGCGCCGCTGCTCGTCTCGGTGCGCTCCGGGGCGCGCGTCTCCATGCCGGGCATGATGGACACCGTCCTCGACCTCGGGCTCAACGACGAGACGGTCCGCGGCCTCGCCGCGCAGAGCGGCGATCGCTTCGCCTGGGACTGCTACCGCCGCTTCGTCTGCATGTACGGCGGTGTGGTCCTCGGCCTCGGCGATGCGCCCTTCGACGCCATCTTCGAGAAGGTCAAGCACGACAAGCGCGCCGCCACCGACGCGGAGCTGGACGCCGCCGCGCTGGCCGAGGTGGTGCAGAAGTCGAAGGAGCTGATCCGCGAGCGCACCGGGCAGCCGTTGCCGGACGCGCCGCGCGAGCAGCTCGAACGCGCCGTCGAGGCGGTCTTCCGCTCCTGGGAGAACCCGCGCGCCGTGGCGTATCGAAGCCTGAACCACATCCCCGGCGACTGGGGGACGGCGGTCACCGTGCAGGCCATGGTCTTCGGCAACCTGGGCGAGGACTCCGGCACCGGCGTGGTCTTCTCGCGCAATCCGGCCACCGGCGAGAACGCGCTCTACGGCGAGTTTTTGGCGGGCGCGCAGGGCGAGGACGTGGTGGCGGGCATCCGCACGCCGCTGCACATCGCGCAGATGGAGCGCAAGTTCCCCGAGGCGTTCCGCGCGCTCTCGCAGACGCTGCACAAGCTCGAGGAGCACTTCCGCGACCTGCAGGACGTCGAGTTCACCGTCGAGCGCGGCAGGCTCTGGATCCTCCAGTGCCGCTCGGGCAAGCGCACCGGCGCGGCGGCCGTCCGCATCGCGGTGGAGATGGTGGACGAGAAGCTCATCGACGAGCGCACCGCGGTATCGCGGGTGGAGCCGTCGTCGCTCGATCAGCTCCTCCGCCCGGTCTTCGATCCCGGGGCGCGCGCCGGCGCCAGAGTGCTGGCGAGCGGGCTCGCGGCGGGCCCCGGCGCTGCCACCGGCAGGGCCGTCTTCAGCGCGGCG
>DATDMU010000450.1:0-3596 GCA_036518615.1 Myxococcales bacterium | reverse complement strand
GCCTGGTTCCATCGCCCGGATCGAGCGGGGCCGCGACGGCGTTCACCTCGCGGCGCCAATCGCCCAGGCCGAGGCAGAAGCCGTACTGGGCATAGTCGCGGAACGCCTCCTCGAACCTGCGCCGCGCCATCGGCCACTCTGCGGGCCGTCGCTCGCGGATCTGCGCGAGCATCTCCTTGCGCTCCTCCTCGGGCAGCGCGCAGACGTAGGCCCGCCCCAGCGAGGTGGTGACGATGGAGACGCGCGAGCCGATGTCGATGACGAAGACGCCCGAGTGATAGTAGGTGTCCACCACCTGCATGAACACGCCGTCGTTGATGGCCAGGTGCACCGACGAGTTGGTCTGCTGCGAGAGCGTGTGCAGGAGCGGTCGGGCCACGCGGCGGATGTCGATCTGCGAGAGCGCCGAGTAGCCCAGGCTCACCGCCGCGCTCCCCAGCGCGTACCTGCGCGCGGAGGGCGAGTGGCGCAGGAAGCCGAGTTGCGTGAGCGTGTAGGCCAGGCGCGAGACGGTGGGACGGGCAAGTCCGGTCCGCGCGGCGATCTCCTGGTTGGCCAGCCACCGATCCCGCGGCCCGAAGCAGCGCAGGACGTCGAGGCCGCGGCGCAGCGCGCCCACCGACTTGCGATCGGGCGGGCTTGCGCCGCCGTTTTTGGCTATATTGCGCGCGACGCGGGGCACGGAACTTAGTTTCGCACAGTGAAATGGCTTCCGCAAGGAGGGGCGCGGCATGGACCTGACCTTCACCCCGGAGGAGCTCGCGTTTCGCGACGAGGTGCGGGGGTTCCTCGCCCAGAACCTCCCCGAAGGAACGCGGCACAAGGTGCTCGAGGGCATGGAGGTCTCGCGCGACGACACCCTGCGCTGGCAGCAGATCCTCCACCGGCGCGGCTGGGGCGGCCCCAACTGGCCCAAGGAGTTCGGCGGCACCGGCTGGGACCCGGTGCGCCAGTTCATCTTCGAGGAGGAGAGCGCGGCCGCCGGCGCGCCGCGGCTTCTGCCCTTCGGCCTCAAGATGGTGGGCCCGGTGATCATGCGCTTCGGCAACGCCGCGCAGCAGAAGCGCTTCTTGCCCCGCATCCTCTCCGGCGAGGACTGGTGGGCGCAGGGCTACTCCGAGCCTGGCTCCGGGTCCGACCTGGCCTCGCTCAAGACGCGGGCCGAGCGCAAGGGCGACAAGTACGTGGTCAACGGCCAGAAGACCTGGATCACGCTGGCGCAGCACGCCAACTGGATCTTCTGCCTGGTCCGCACCGATCCGAAGTCGAAGCCGCAGGCGGGCATCTCGTTCCTGCTCATCGACATGAAGACTCCCGGCGTCACCGTCCGCCCCATCACCCTGCTCGACGGCAGCCTGGAGGTGAACGAGGTCTGGTTCGAGGAGGTGGAGGTGCCCGCCGAGAACCTCGTCGGCGCCGAGAACAGCGGCTGGACGTACGCCAAGTTCCTCCTCGGTCACGAGCGCACCAACATCGCGGGCGTCGGATCTTCCAAGCGCGAGCTGGGGCGGCTCAAGCGCATCGCCAGCGAGGAGCGCAAGGACGGGCGCCCGCTGCTGGAGGACCCGGCGTTCGCGGCGCGCGTCGCCCAGGTGGAGATCGACCTGATGGCGCTGGAGATCACCAACCTGCGCGTCCTCTCCGCGGAGGCGGAGCGCCGCGCCCCCGGGCCGGAGGCGTCGCTGCTCAAGATCAAGGGCACCGAGATCCAGCAGGCCCTCTCCGAGCTGATGCTGCACGCGGTGGGGCCGTACGGGCTTCAGTTCCGCAGCGAGGCGCGGCGCGGGCGGCTGGACGGCGCTCCCGCCGGACCCGAATACGCCGCGCCGCTGTCGGCCACCTACCTGAACCTGCGCAAGACCTCCATCTACGGCGGGTCCAACGAGATCCAGAAGAACATCATCGCGCAGACCATCCTCGGACTGTAGGAGCTTCCCCATGCGCTTCACCCCCACGGCCGAGCAGCAGCAGATCGGCGACATGGTCCAGCGGTTCCTCTCCGGGCAGTACACGCTCGAGGCGCGGCGGAAGATCCTCGAGTCGCGCGAGGGCTGGAGCCGCGAGGTCTGGTCGAAGCTCGGCGAGCTGGGGCTGCTCAGTCTTCAGATCCCCGAGGACCAGGGCGGCATGGCGCCGGCCGTCGTCGAGACGCTCCTCACCATGACGGCGATGGGCAAGGCGATGGTGCTCGAGCCCTACGTCTCCTCCGCCATCGTGGCCACGGCGCTGGTCCGCGAGCTGGCGTCGGCGCAGCAGCGCGCGGAGTGGCTCCCGGCCCTGGCGTCGGGCGAGCAGATCGCGGTGCTGGCGCACTTCGAGCCGGGCGCGCGCTTCGATCGGGAGCGCGTCGCGACGACCGCCCGGCGCAGCGGCGGAAGCTGGACGCTCAGCGGCCAGAAGTCGGTGGTGGCGCATGCGCCCGCGGCGGACCACCTGCTCGTCTCGGCGCGCACGTCCGGCGACGGGCTGTCGCTCTTCACCGTCCGGCGCGATGCCGCCTCGCTTGCGCCCTACCGCACGCTCGACGGCGCCTGCGCGGCGGACGTGACGCTGGCCGATGCCGCCGGCACGCTGGTGGGAGAGGAAGGGCGCGCTTCCACCGCCATCTCCGACGCGCTCGATCTCGGCCTCGCGGCGCTGTGCGCGGATGCCGCCGGAGCGCTGCAAGCCACGCTCGACGCGACCGTCGAGTACACGAAGACGCGAAGGCAGTTCGGCGTGCCCATCGCCAAGTTCCAGGCGCTCCAGCACCGCATGGCGGACATGCTCATCCACGTCGAGCAGGCGCGCTCGATGAGCTATCTTGCAGCCATGCGCGCCACCGAGCCCGACCGCCGCGAGCGACGGCGCGCGCTCTCCGCGGCCAAGGTCACGGTGGGGAATGCCTGCCGGTTCGTGGGGCAGCAGGCGGTGCAGCTCCACGGCGGCATGGGAGTGACCGACGAGATCGCGGTGAGCCACCTCTTCCGGAGGCTCACCGCGCTGGAGCTTTCGCTGGGCGATACCGACCATCATCTGGAGCAGTTCGTCGCTGCGAGCGCGCAGACGGAGGGAACATGAGCGGCGCTGGGTACACGAAGCAGGGCGCAGTGGCGGTGATCCGGCTCGAGAACCCGCCGGTGAACGGTCTTGCCCACGCGGTGCGGGCGGGAATCCTCGCCGGCCTCGACCAGGCGAACGCGGATCCGGCGGTCAAGGCGGTGGTGCTGGCCGGCGCGGGAAGGGCCTTCTCCGCCGGGGCGGACATCAACGAGCTGGGCACTCCGCGCTCGTACATGGAGCCGAACCTCCCCACCGTCATCCGTGAGATCGAGCGCAGCGAGAAGCCGGTGATCGCCGCCGTCCACGGCCTCGCCATGGGCGGCGGGCTCGAGCTGGCGCTCGGGTGCCATTACCGGGTCACGGCGCCCGGCGCGCAGATCTCGCTTCCGGAGGTGAAGCTGGGCCTGCTTCCCGGCGCGGGCGGGACGCAGCGGCTGCCGCGCGCGGTGGGCCTGGAGACGGCCCTCAACATGATCGTCTCCGGCGCGTCCGTCCCTTCCGAGAAGCTCGCCAAGGCAGGACTCTTCGACGAGGTGATCGAGGGCGACCTGCTC
>DATDMU010000449.1:0-10299 GCA_036518615.1 Myxococcales bacterium | reverse complement strand
TCGGACATGTGCGCATCTTGCACCGCCCCGCCCCGACAGGCGATACGAGCGTGACACGACCGGTTGCTGGTAGTCTCTGCCGGGGGACGGAGCGGGAGGCAGATGACCGAGATCGAACGCCTCCTCGTCGTCGACGACGAGGCGCCCATCCTGCACGCGCTGCAGCGCACCTTCGAGGCTGCGGGTTACGAAGTGACCGCGTGCGCGGATCCGGCGGAAGCGTTGGCGCGCCTCAAGGAGAAGCCGTTCCAGGTCCTCTCCGCCGACTACATGATGCCGGGGATGACGGGGGCGGAGTTCCTCGCCCAGGCGAAGGCGCTGCAGCCGGAGACGATCCGCATCCTGCTCACGGCCGCCCACGATTTCTCCGCTGCCGTCGATGCCGTCAACAACGGAGAGATCTTCCGCATCCTCGCCAAGCCGTGGAACCGGGTGGAGCTGCTCGGCACGGTGCGGCAGGCGTTCGACACCTACGCGCTGCGGGAGAAGAACCGGCAGCTCACCGCCATCGTCCAGTCGCAGAACGCGGAGCTGGCGGCGCTCAACAAGGGCCTCGAGCGGCTGGTGGAGCAGCGCACCACCAACCTGCTCGACGGCATGGTGGCGGTGCTCGACTACCGCGACACCGAGACGCAGTGGCACTCGCGGCGCGTGTCGCGCTTCACCCGCCGCATCGCCGAGCAGCTCGGCATCGCCGACGCGCACGAGCTGCGCACCATCGAGATGGGCGCGCTCCTGCACGACATCGGCAAGATCGGCGTCCGCGACGCGGTCCTGCTCAAGCCGGGTCCGCTCGACCAGGACGAATGGGAGGAGATGCGCGAGCACCCGCACCTGGGCTGGGCGCTGCTCCAGCGCATCGAGTTCCTCCGCGACGCCAGCGTGATCGTCCTCCAGCACCAGGAGCGTTACGACGGCCGCGGCTATCCCGCCGGGCTGCGCGGCGAGCAGATCGTCATCGGCGCGCGGCTCTTCGCGGTGGCGGACACCTACGACGCCATCACCTCCGACCGCCCCTACCGCAAGGCGCAGTCGCACGCTGCGGCCATCGCCGAGATGCAGCGCGTGGCCGGCACGCAGCTCGACCCCGCCGCGGTGGCGGCCTTCTGCGCGCTCCCCGAAGAGGAGTGGATCGCCATCCGCAAGGACGTGGAGAAGATCTCCCTGCTGGAGCAGGAGTGGGGGTGGACGCCGCCCAGGCGCATCTTCGAGCAGATCTTCGAGGCGGCCTCGCGCCAGAAGCAGTCCACCTCGCAGCCGCCGGTCGCGGTCGTCTCAGGGAGCAAGTAGGAAGAACGCCTTGAGGTACTCGGTCTCGGGCACGCCGACCAGCGGCGGGTGATCGCGCCCGGCCCCGCGCCGTTCGAGCAGCTGCAGCGGCCGCTTCGCCTCCTGAGCGGCCCACGCCACCACTTCGCCGAAGAGATCCTGGGTCACCCGCCCCGAGCAGGAGCAGGTGACCAGCAGGCCGCCGGGCGCGAGCAGGCGAACCGCGCGGTAGTTGATCTCGCGATAGGCGCGGAGCGCGCCCTCCACCCCTTCCTTGCGCTTGGCGAAGGCGGGCGGATCGAGCACGATGGTGTCGAACTTGCGCCCCTCCTGATCCAGCGCGCGCAGCGCCTCGACCGCGTTCTGCGCGCGGGCCTCCACGTTCGACAGCCCGTTCTTCTCCGCGTTGGCGCGGGTCCGCTGGACCGCCGCCGCGTCCTGGTCGATGGCGAGGACGTGCGCCGCCCGCCGCGCGAGCTGCAGCGCGAACCCGCCGTGGTAGCAGAACGCGTCCAGCGCGAGGCCGCGGGCCAATTCCCCGGCGCGCAGGTGGTTCTCCCTCTGGTCCAGGTAGCCGCCGGTCTTGTGATCGGCGAGCAGATCCACTTCCAGCGCGACGTCGCCTTCGTGGTACTGCGCGCGGAATTCCGTGCCGAAGAGCGGCCCGGCGCGGCGCGGGAGCTGCTCGAAGTCGCGCGCGCTCCCATCGTCGCGCGCCACCACGGCGCGGGCTCCCGTGATCTCCACCAGCATCCGCGCCAGCTGCTCGCGCCGCGCTTCCGCCCACTCGGAGAGGTGCTGCACGGCGGCGATGCCGCCGTACAGGTCGGCGAAGTAGCCGGGGAGCAGATCCGCCTCGCCGTGGACCACCCGGAAGGCATCGGCCCGCGGGAACATGGCCTTGCGGCGCTCGAGGGCCCGTCGCATCCGCGCTGCGAGCAGCTCCTCGTCGAGCGCGGAGTCGGTCCGCGAGAGCACCCGCAGCGCGATGGGGCTCTTCACCGCCCAGAAGCCGCGCGCGATGAAGTTGGTGCGGGCGTCGGCGATGCGCACCTCCGCGCCGGAGATGAGGCCGGGCGGGGCCTGCGTGACGTCGCCGCGGAAGATCCACGGATGTCCCGCGCGCGCCCGCGCCGCTCCCTTCTGCGAGACGGTGACGGTAGGGGGATGCATGGAAGGGTGGGAAGTGTCGCATGGGCGCGGCCCCGGTGCATGGGTTAATCTGCCTGCATGACGCCAGACGAGGGCGCCCAGGCAAAAGTGACTCCCATCGGCGCTCCGCTCACGGCGCAGGAGGCGCGCCGCGTCGCCGCCGCGCTGGAGGCGAACATCGGCCGCGCCCTCAAGGGCAAGCGCGACATCGTCGAGCTTTCGCTCGCGGCGCTGGCGGCCGGCGGGCACCTCCTGCTCGAGGACGTTCCCGGCGTGGGGAAGACCACGCTGGCGCAGGCGCTCTCGCGCTCGCTCGACCTGTCGTTCTCGCGCGTGCAGTTCACCAGCGACCTGTTGCCCGGCGACATCACCGGCGTCTCCATCTACGACCAGGCGCGCAACGGTTTCGTCTTCAAGCCCGGACCGCTCTTCGCGAACCTGGTCCTGGCGGACGAGATCAACCGCACCACCCCGCGCACGCAGAGCTGCCTGCTCGAGGCCATGGCGGAAGGGCAGGTCTCGGTCGACGGCACCGCGCGGCCCCTGCCGGGGCCCTTCATGGTGCTGGCCACGCAGAACCCGCACGAGCACGCCGGCACCTATCCGCTGCCGGAGTCGCAGCTCGATCGCTTCCTCTTGCGGCTCTCGGTCGGCTATCCCGCGCCGGAGGTCGAGCGCGAATTGCTGCTCGGCGGCGGAACGCAGCTTGCGCTCGCGCACCTGCAGCCGGTGGCCTCGGCGCAGGACGTGCGGCGGCTGCAGGCGGCGGTGGCCCAGGTCACGGTCGCGGAGGAGATCGCCGACTACGTCCTCGCCATCGTGGCCGCGACCCGCAGCACCAAGCTGGTGTCGCTCGGCGCGTCGCCCCGCGGGGCCATCGCGCTGCTCGGCGTGGCCCGCGCGCGGGCGCTCCTGCGCGGGCGGACGTGGGTGGAGCCGGACGACGTGAAGGAGCTGTGCGTGCCGGTGCTCGCCCACCGCATCACGCTGCAGGGGCGCGCGTCCGGCGCGGGCGAGCTGGAGCGGCTGGCCGCGGAGCGGGTGGTGCGCGACCTGGTCGAGCAGGTGCCGGTGCCGGAATGACCCCGGCCTGGAAGCGCAGGCTGACCTTCACGCGGCTGGGGCGCTGGTACATGGGGCTGACGGTCGGCATCGGCCTTGCCGCCATCAACACCGGCAACAACCTGCTCTTCCTCGTCCTCGGGCTGCTGCTCGCGTCGATCGTCGTCTCCGGCATCCTCTCCGAGCAGAGCTTGCGCGGGGTGCGCCTGGAGCGGCGGCTTCCCTCAGTGGCTTACTGCGACCAGCCGGCGTTGATCGGCCTTCTCGCCCACAACGACAAGGCGCGGGTGCCGTCGTTCTCGCTGACGCTGCGCGAGCGGGGCGGAGAGGTGAAGGGCCAGGGCTTTCTCGTGCTGCTGCCCGCGGGACAGGCGGCGGAAGTCGCCTACCCGTTCGTTCCCGCGCGGCGGGGCGCGCACCGCTTCGAGCAGCTCGAGCTGGCGACGCGGGCGCCCTTCGGCCTCTTCGAGAAGTCGCGGCCGATGGATGCGCCGGAGGAGCTGGTGGTGTTCCCGCGCGAGGTGCCGGCGCCGGCGCAACGGGCGCAGGCGCTCGCGCGCGAGGGCGAGCGGCCCGAGGACCACGCCGGGCTCGGCCAGGAGGTGCATTCGCTTCGCGACCACCGCGCCGGCGAGGACGCGCGCACCATCCACTGGCGCTCGAGCGCGCGGGCGGGAAGGCTGATCGGCATCGACCGCGAGCAGGAGCGCCGCAAGCGCGTCTGCGTGGTGCTCGACCAGCGCGCGCTGAGCGGAGAGCCGCTCGACCGCGCGGTGGAAAAGGCCGCGGCGCTGATCACCCGCGAACTGGATGGCGGCGCCGAGGTGTCGCTGGCGGTGGCGGGAGACCGCCTGGGCGCGGGCAGCGGCGCTGCCCATTTGCGCGCGGCGCTCACGCTGCTTGCGCTCTTGCAGCCTCCGGGTGCGCCGCTCCCGCCGCCGGAGCCGGACTTCGACGCGGCGCTGCTCGAGGTGCGGCCGTGAAGCTCTTCGCCGGCCGCGGGCTGACCCTCATGATGGCGCAGCAGGGCGCGGGGACGCTCGCCGCCATCTTCGCCTTCCTCGCCTGCGCGGTGTCGGGCGAGATGGGCGACGTGCTGGTGGGCCTCTTTCCCGCCGCGCTGCTCGCGGCATTTCTCGCGCGGGGCCGGCTCTACGGGCGCGCGGAATGGCTGTGGACCGCCGTGCTCGCCGGCGGCCTGGTGCTGCTCGGCTCCGAGGTGGCGAGCGGCGACGTCGACATCGTGCTCGCCGCGGCGCGGTTCGCGGAGCTGCTCCTCATCCACCGCCTCTGGCACCGGCGCACCGAGCGCGACGAGATGCTCCTGCTCCTGCTCTCGCTGCTCCTGGTCTGCGCGGGCGCGGCGCTGGCAGCGGAGCTGAGCTTCGGGGTCGCCTTCATCGGATATGCAGTCAGCGCCACCTGGGCGCTGACGCTCACGCACCTGCGCTTCGAGATCGAGGCGGGACACGGCCGGCAGCGCGCGGGGCCGCTGCTCGACTCGCGGCGCATCGCCACTCCGGTGCTGCTCGCCGCGCTCGCGGGCCTCGCCATGCTGGCGCTGGCCGGCTCCGCCATCGTGTTCTTCGCCCTGCCTCGCGTCAGCCTCGGCGGGCTGCGCCGGCCCACCCGCCCCTCGCCGGTGGCGGGCCTCGCCGACCAGGTCGATCTGTCGCGGCGCGGGACCGTCGAGGACGACCCCCGGGTGGTGTTGCGGGTGCAGCTCAATCCTCCGCCGAAGGGCGATCCCGCGAACCTCGCCATGCATTGGCGCGCCCGCGCGCTGCCGCGCTGGACCGGTCGGGGATGGCGCTCGGCCGACGCCGCGGTCATTCCCGCGACGCGAATGCCCACGCGGCCGCGCGCGCGGGGAAAGCCGTCCATCGTCATCGCCGAGGTGGAGGCCGTGGCAGGGTTCAACGAGGGACTGGTCCTGACGCCGGAGGGCTGGCCGCTGGCGGTCGACTTCCGCCGTCCGCTCTCCGCCCGCGGCGCTCCGCAGCGCCTCTACCGCAACGCGGAGGGCGACCTCTTCTACCAGCCGCTGAACGTGGGCGACCTGCGCTACGTGGTCACCGTCGATGCGGCGGAACCCAATCTTGTGGCGCTGCGCGGCCGCGGCAAGCACTACCCGCGTTCGGTGGCGCCCTACCTGGACGTGCCCGCCGGCTTCAATCCGCGCATCCGCGCCCTCGCCGAGCGGCTGGGCGCGGGCAAGGACCCCGCCGACGCGGCGGCGGCCATCGAGCACTGGCTGTCCAGCTCCATGCGCTACACCCGCGAGCTGCCGGGCAACGTGCCAGACCCGATCAGCGATTTCCTCTTCCGCAGGCACGCCGGACACTGCGAGCTGTTCTCCAGCACCATGGTGCTCATGCTCCGCTCGCTGGGAATTCCGGCGCGCAACGTCACCGGCTATTTCGGCGGCAAGCGCACCGATGCCGGCTACTACGCGCTGCGCGCGGGCGACGCCCACAGCTGGGTGGAGGCATACTTCCCGGAGATGGGCTTCGTCCGCTTCGACCCGACGCCTCCCGCCGATCGCGGCAGCCTGCAGGAAGGTGCGTGGGCGCGGATGGTGCTGCTCTGGGACGCGGTGCAGCAGCGCTGGCGCGCCTTCGTCGTGGACTACGACCTCTTTACCCAGGCGCGGATCATGCAGCGGACGCTGAACGCGCTCGGCAACGTGGGCCAGAGGCTCGCAGGCAAGGCCGGTCCGGCGCGGCAGCTGCGCAGCGTCCTCCTGGGCGTCGGCGTGGCGGTGCTGGCGGCGGCGCTGGTGGTCCGATCGCGGCGCAGGCGCTACGGCCTGACGCGCGCGGGCGGTGCGCGGGGAGTGAGCTTGACCTCCGCGCAGCGGCGGGCGCTGCAGCTGTGGCGGCGCGGGCGCGCGGCGCTGCGGCGGGCCGGAGTCGAGGTCGGCCCCGGGACCACCCCGCAGGAGGCAGCGCAGAGCGCCAGGGTGCCTGCCGCGCTGGAGCTTGCCGCTGCCTACAACGCCGCCCGCTGGGGAGGGGCTCCGCTCTCCTCCGCCCGGGCTCGCGGGCTGCTGCGCGATCTGTCGCGCGCGCTGCGCTCCTGAGGGATTGCTTTTCCCCTCTCCGCCCGGCAGATCTCGGCCATGCCCGAGCTGCCCGAAGTGGAGATCGCCTCGCGCCAGCTCCGCGCCTGGCTGGACGGCCACCGCATCGTCGCTGCCCGCGCTGCGCGGTCGCGGGTGATCCGCGGGCAGGCGCCGCAGCGGTTCGCCTCGCTGGCGGGCCGGCGGCTGTCTCGCATCCAGAGGCTGGGCAAGTGGATGCTGCTCGAGTTCGACGGCGGCGAAGGGCTCATCTCGCACCTGGGAATGACGGGGAAGTGGATCCGGCGCTCGCAGGAGGAGCCCGGTCCGTCGCACGTGCGGGCGTCGATCGCGCTCGACGACGGGCACGTCCTCGACTACCGCGATCCGCGGCTCTTCGGGCGGCTGATCAGGGGCAGGGCGGAGGAGTTGCGCGAGCTGCCCGCGCTCCGGGCGCTGGGCCCCGATCCGCTGGAGGGCATCGACGTGGACCGGCTGCACCGGCTGCTCAAGTCCACGCGGCGGTCGATGAAGGAGGCGCTGATGGATCAGCGCACCCTCGCGGGGCTGGGGAACATCCACGTCTCGGAGTCGCTCTTCCGGGCGCGCATCGATCCGCAGCGGCCCGGGGTCTCGATGACGCGCGAAGAGGTGGACCGGCTCTCGGGCTGCATCGTCGATTCGCTGCGCTCCACCCTCTCGGAGGAGGACGGCCCCGAGCCCATCACCTACGTGGAGGAGGGCGGCGAGAACGTGTTCCTCGTCTACGACCGCGAAGGGCAGCCGTGCCCGAACTGCCGCACCGCCATCCGCCGCATCGTCCAGGGCGGTCGCAGCACCTTCTACTGTCCGTCGTGCCAGCCGGCGTGGCGGAAGCGGGCGGTGCGGCGCACCGGCCCTTCGCGCAGCATCGCCCGGGCGGATGTCGCCCGCGAGCAGCCGCGCAGGGCGGCGCCCGTCCGCCGGCTCCACGCCGTCGGCGGCGGCCGCTCGCCTCCCCGCTCGCGGTAGGGCCGGCCGCGTCCGCGCTTCCTGTTTGCCCTCCCTGCGGGCCGTCCCCAACTTGACGGAGTGCTGACCGCGACGGAGCGCGCCGTTTCCGGGGACGAAGAGGAGGAGCGCGACGCCCACCGGCGGGCGCTGCGGGTCCTCCAGGAGCGTGGATTCGAGCCCATGGTCGGCGGCGCGTACGCGCTCAAGACGCATACCGGCATCTGGCGCGACACGAAGGATCTCGATCTCTTCCTGCGCAAGGACCGCATCCGCGCGGCGCTCTCCGCGCTCAAGGACGCGGGCTTCCGCACCGAGTTCACCGACCCGCTCTGGATCGCGAAGGCCTTCCACGGGCCGTATTTCATCGACCTCATCTTCTCTTCGGGGAACGGCATCGCCACCGTCGACGAGCACTGGCGCAAGCGGGCGCTCACCTGCGAGGTGCTGGGCGTGCCGGCGCTGGTGGTTCCGGCGGAGGAGATGATCTGGTCCAAGGCGTTCATCCAGGAGCGCGAGCGCTTCGACGGGGCGGACATCCATCACCTCTTGCGCTGCAAAGGGGCGCAGCTCGACTGGGAGCATCTGCTCATGCGCTTCGGCGAGAAGCATTGGGAGGTGCTGCTCGTCCACCTGATCACCTTCCGGTACTCCTTCCCCTGCGACAAGGAGCAGGTGCCGGCGTGGGTGATGCGCGAGCTGATCGGCAGGATGCAGGGGCGCGAGGCGGAGCCGGCCCCGTCCGAACGCGTCTGCCGCGGAACGCTGCTCTCGCGCCAGCAGTACCTGCACGAGACGAACCGGGAGGGCTATCGCGATGCCCGCGAGCTCGAGACGCCAGACTGGACCGGCGACGGCGCCTACCCGGTGAAGTACCCGGACCGGTCCGGAGGCGAGGACGATGCGCATCGCCGCGGTCGGTGATCTGCACTGCCGCGCCGACACGCGCCGCAACATCGCGGTCGCGCTGCGCGGCGCCGATCAGGACGCGGAGCTGCTGCTCCTGGCCGGCGATCTGACCGACCACGGCACCCCCGAGGAGGCCAGCTGGCTTGCCGAGGAGCTGGCGCAGATCAAGGTGGAGAAGGTCGCGGTCCTGGGAAACCACGATTTCGAGTCGGGGCAGGAGGCCGCAGTCCGGAGGATCCTCTGCGACTCGGGCGTGCACGTGCTCGACGGCGAGCCCTGGACGCTCAACGACCTGGGCGTCGCCGGCGTGAAGGGATTCGCCGGAGGGTTCGACCAGTCGCAGCTGCAGCGCTTCGGCGAGGAGCCGCTCAAGGCGTTCGTGGACGTCTGCATCGCCGAGGAGCTGAAGCTGGAGAAGGCTCTCTTCCAGCTCCGCACCCGGACCCGCATCGCGCTCCTGCACTACTCGCCGTGCCGCCAGACGCTGGAAGGCGAGCCGCTGGAGATCTTCCCCTTCCTGGGAGCCACCCGCCTCTCCGGGCCTCTCGATCAGCTTCGGCCGGCGGTCGCGTTCCACGGCCATGCGCATCGCGGCGCCCTGCGCGGCGCCACCCGCGGCGGGGTGCCCGTCTACAACGTCGCGCTGCCGGTGTTGCGCCGCCTGGAGAAGCCCGTGGGCTACCTGACCGTCGACGTCTGAGACTCTTGCGTCAGGGCGGCTGCGGCTCGGGCGCGATGCTCCTGTACAGGTAGGTGAGTCGCAGCTCGCCGGACCTGGCACGCTCCAGCGCGTCCGGCCCGACGCGGATCATCTTCGCCCCCGACGGCTGGAACCGGGATGCCGCCCACTTCAAAGTCTGGCTGGCCCAGATGGAGAACATGGGTCGCTTGCGCACCTTGTCCGCTGCCCGCCAGTACGTCACGTGCGCGTAGAGCCGCGACGGCTCCAGCTCGCCCGGGCGGCTTTCCTTGCGGAGCAGGACCATGCAGTCCGTCCGCTCCTCGTCGATCTGGGCCCAGCCCGCAAACGGCCCTTCAGGCTGCACGTGAGCCACCACGTCCGCGCTGTGCTTGCGGTGGACCAGGTAGATGCGGCGCTCGCCGGGCAGCGACTCGCGCCGCTCGAGGGACGCCGGATCGTCGAGCAGCGCGCGGGGGTCTCCGCGCAGGTAGCGACCTTCCGAGATCACGAGGCCGGGCTCCCGCGACGCGATGCCCGCCAGCAGCTTCTCGACGTCGAGGTCGGTGAGAAAGGCCCAGAGTTGCCGCGCCGGCATCGGGCGCACCATGGCACAGAACGCCTCATTTCATGACCACCGTCGGCGCCGCGCTCCGCGACCTGCGCCGCGCCCGGCGGGGTGGCAGTCGCTGCTCGCGCCCGAAGACCGGCTCATCCGCGTCGAACACCGGATCCCGCGGCTCGAACCGAACGTCGATGAACCGCAGCGGATCGACGCTCGCGGGCAATACCTTCTCCTCGTACATCTCTCCCTCCCCCGCCAATGCGGCGCACGGACCACTTGCACCGACCGTGCCGCATCGTGGCCGAGCAACGCGTCCCGGAATCGGAGCCCCGAAACGAGCCGGGAGATGTCAAAATGGGGTAGTGGTCGGTTTTGCCCGCTGGCGAATCATCCTCGCAGGAGGGGTTTGCCAATGACCGCAGATGCCACCGCCTGTAGTAGCCTGCATGTATGGCCGACGACAATGGCCTCGGGCTTGAGCTGTTCGACAAGGCTGTCGGCGTATTTGCGCACCGCGCCGCCCGCGCGATCTGGTCATGGGCGGCCGTCGCCATCGTTGCCGCAATCGGTGGTCACTTGAGTTGGGTCGCCTCCAAAAGCGGCCTGTGGGTT
>DATDMU010000448.1:0-3808 GCA_036518615.1 Myxococcales bacterium | reverse complement strand
AGCGCGAAGGGCAGACCTTCGAGCTGCACTGGTACACGGTGCAGGGGCAGGTGGTCTGGGGCGCCACCGCGCGCATCCTGAGCCAGCTCATCCAGATCGCAGGGGAGGCGCCATGAGCCTGCACGCAGTCATCCTGGCGGGAGGCAGCGGCACGCGCTTCTGGCCGCTCTCGCGGGCGAAGAAGCCCAAGCAGTTTTTGCCGCTGGTCACGGGGCGGCCGCTCATCGCCGAGACGTTCCTTCGGGTGGAGCCGCTCTGCCCCTCGAACCGGACCTGGGTGGTGTGCGGAAAGGATCATGTCGAAGCGGTGCGCGCGTCGCTGCCCAACCTGCCCGAAGGGCACCTGCTGGTCGAGCCGGCCGCGCGCAACACCGGCCCCGCCATCGGTCTTGCCTGCGTGCACGCGCTGCGCGAGGACATGGAGGCCACGCTGGTGGTGCTGCCGAGCGATCACCACATCGCCCGGCCCGACGCCTTCCGCGACGCCCTGCAGGCCGCCTCGCGCGCGTGCCAGGACGGGACCATCGTGACGCTGGGAATCAAGCCGTCGCGGGCGGAGACGGGCTACGGCTACCTCCGCCGGGGAGCGGAGAAGGGACCGGGCGTATACTCAGTAGATGCGTTCGTGGAGAAGCCCGACGCCGCCACGGCCGAGCGCTACGTCGCCGACCCGGCCTACTCCTGGAACGCGGGCATCTTCATCTTCCGCGCCGACGCCATGCTGCAGGCGCTGCAGAGGCACCTGCCCGCGGTGCACGCGGGGCTCACCCAGGGCGGCGACTTCACCAGGCTCCAATCCATCAGCATCGATTACGGCGTAATGGAGCCCGAATCGAAATCGGGCCGCATCGCCATGGTTCCGGGCGACTTCGGCTGGAGCGACGTGGGCTCGTTCGCCGCCCTGCCGGAGGTGCGAAAGCTCGACGCGTCCGGCAACGCGCTGAGCGGCGACGCGCTCGCCATCGACTGCGCCGAGTGCGTGGTCATGGCGGAAGGTGGCAGGCTGGTCGCCACAGTGGGACTGCGCGGGGTGTGCGTGGTGGACGCAGGGGATGCTCTGCTCGTCGTCCCCCGCGACCGCGCCCAGGACGTCAGGGCGGTCGTGGACGCGCTCAAGGCGCAAGGGCGTGGCGAAAAGCTTTGATGCGCGGATTCCGTTGGGACTCAAAGTTTCCAATGCGCCCGCGTTTCCTTGACTCAACCTCCGCGTTGCTGGGAAATCGATAGCCCAAACTTTTCAAGGGGAGGCAAATGCGGGTCCCGTTCGTGCTGGCTCTTCTCGCGTCCACGGCGGCGCCCGCGGCGCAGAAGCAGGACGAAGTCCTCCCCATGCCCCCGGCGCTCTCCGCTCCGACGCTGGACTCGGAGCTCCTCAAGGATACGTCGCTGTGCGTCTTTCCCTTCGTGAAGGAGACCACGCGCGGAAGCTCGGACCGCAAGTACCTCGAGTCCATCCAGAAGGCCTTCTTCGACGTGGCGAAGGACTCGCCGCTGCTCAAGGGCGCGGTGCTCCTCGGCGAAGACACCTCCAGATGCGATCCGCGCGACGCCGCCTGCTTCGCCGCGGTGGGAAAGAGGGCGGGCTGCGAGAACGTGCTGGTCGGATCGTCGTCGGCGAAGGGCAATGGTTTCGTCCTCTCCGTGCGCATCTTCGAGGTGGGCAAGGGTCGCGTGCTCCCTGGCTCGGAGGTGGAGCAGGTGCTGGAGACCGATCGCCAGGCCGACGTGCAGGCGTGGGCGGAAGGGCAGGCGTGCCGGGCCTTGCAGGTGAATTGCGTGGGCCGGCTGGAGGTGGATGCCGACCGCAAGGACATGGCCCTCTACGTCGACAACCGCCTCGTGCAGCGCAGCTTCAAGGCGCCGGAGCCCATCGCGGTGGAGCCGGGGGTGCACGGCGTGCGGGTGGCGGTGGGACAGCGCACCTCGCTGGAGAAGAAAGTCGCCGTCCGCCGCGGCGGCGAGTCCGAGGTCGTCTACGCGCGGCAGACCGACAGGGGCGGCCTGCCGATCTGGCTCGCCTCCGACCTTCACGGCGCGAGGCCCGACCCGAGCGTGGACGTGCAGGAGGGCGGCTGGAAGAAGCCGGTGGGCTACAGCGTGGCCGCCGCCGGCCTGCTCGCCGCCGGAATCGGCGCGTATGAAGGCCTGCACGGCAAGAGCCTGATGAACGGCGCCAACGACCGCTTCCGCGCGCAGAGCGGATACTTCCAGAGCGACCTCGCCACCGTCGATTCCGCCCGAAGCGCCGCCCGCACCGCCAACATCCTCTTCGCCCTGGGAGGTGTCCTGATGGCGGCGGGCCTCACCACGGTCTTCGCGTTCTGAGGATGACTCGAATGACCTCAAAGCTTGTGGCCTGCATCTCCTGCGCGCTCCTTGCCGCGTGTTCCGTATCGCCGGCGGGCCCCTGCAACGACGATTCGCAATGCGCGGCGCCTGCTGCGTGCGATCCGGGCCGGCACGTCTGCGTGCTCCCCTGCGAGCCGAAGTGCGGCGCGGGCCAGGTGTGCCTGAGCGCCAGGTGCGTGCAGCAGGGGCCGGTGGTGAGGAGCGTGGCGGCGCCGGCCACCTGGACCCGTCGCGCGGGCAACGTGACGGTGATGGCGACGATCGACTCGGGGCCGGACTTCAAGACGGCGAGCGCGGCGCTGCACGTCGCGGGGTCCGCCGACGTCGCCGGGACGACCAGCGACGCCGGCGCGGTGCGGACGTACACGTTCAGCGTCCCTGCGTCGGTGCAGGCTGCCGGCTCGGAAGCGCCGGTCGCTTTCACCATCGACGCGGTGGACGAGGCGGGCCACAGCTCGCGGCCGGACGCGGTGGGAGTCGGGCAACTGCTCATCGACGACGCGCCGCCGCAGCCCGGCGGAGTGACGGTGAACGGCGGGGTGACCGGCACCGACGGCCTGCAGTGGTTCAAGCAGGCGGCGACGGCGCCCATCGACGCGCAGGTCTCGGTGCAGGACCAGGGCAGCGGCGTGAACGTCTCCACGCTCGCGCTGATGGCTGGCGCCGTCCGCCTCGACAACGGGACCCCGCAGTGCGCGGCGAGCACCACCTCTCCCGCGGTCCTCTGCCATTTCTTCATCGACCCGCAGACTCCGCTGGTGGCCCCGGGCGGACAGGGGGAGATCGCCTTCACGGTGGCAGGCCAGGACGCCGCCGGCAACGCCATGACGGTGCACCAGGCAAAGCTCGGCATCGACGGGAAGCCGCCGGTGATCACCTTCGCGCCGGCCTATCCGACCGCAGGTGCCGACTGCAACGCGGGCGGCGGCGATCCGGACAACATCTTCTGCGGCCACGACGGCTCGCACTTCTTCCGCGCGGGCGATGCGCGGCACAGCCTGTCCTTCGTGGTGAACGACGCGTCGGGAGACGTGGGCTCCGGCGCGAATCCGGCGAGCGGAACCTGCGCCATCCCCGGGACCGCCTGCACCGCGACGTTCAGCGCCGCGGGCTCGACGTTCTCGTTCCCCGCCGATTTCTCCGCCGCGACCTTCTCGTCCGCCGCAGACGGCACAGGCGACGTGCAGGTGACGGTCAATGCGACGGACCTGGTGGGCAACGCGGCCGCGCCGGTGCAGGTGGCGGTGCACGTCACGCGGGTCAAGTGGATGCGGACGATGGCGGGGAAGGTCGACACCTTCAAGGGCAGCCCGGTAGCGACGACAGTACCGGTGCCACAGGTGATCTTCGCGGGTGTTGAGCGCGACAACGTCGGCGGGCCGATCGCGTCGATCGGGCCGGACGGGACAGTGCTCTGGCGCACCGGTCACGGCGACATCGCGACGATCTCGAACAACGT
>DATDMU010000447.1:0-8248 GCA_036518615.1 Myxococcales bacterium | reverse complement strand
TGTCAGGCACGTCTAGACACAGGGGACCGTTGTGGTAGCCCTTTCCCTGGGCTCGCTCGCCGGCGGAGGATTTGATGGCAGGTACGGACAAACGAAAGCAAAGCCTCTACTTCCCCGAGGACATGCTGCGCGAGATCCAGGAGGAGGCCAACCGCCAGGACCGTTCGCTCTCATGGATCGTCCAGCAAGCGTGGAAGATCGCGCGCAACGAGATCATGCGCTTCCCCTCGGTCAACGACGTCATCGGCGGTGAGCGCCCGCCCGAGGGGCAGGGATAAGTCATGTCGGCCAACGACGCGCGCAAGCAGAGCCTGTACTTTCCCGAAGACATGCTCAGCGAGATCCAGTCGCAGGCCCAGCGTCTGGACCGTTCGCTCTCGTGGGTGGTCCAGCAAGCCTGGAAGATCGCGAAGGCCGAACTGCGCAAGGTTCCGTCGCCGAACGACATGCTCGACGACGACCCGGCCGCCAGCCGGCCGTAGCTTCTTTCTCGTCCTCTTTCCGGCTCGGAGCGCGCGAGCGCTCCGGGCCTTTTTCTTTCAGCCGAGAAGCCACGCCTTCCAGCGCCGGGGCAGCGAGCCCACCTCCGCCAGCTCACGCGCGGCGGACCGGTCCGCGCGACGCGCCATGGCGACGCGCCCTGCGCGGGCTACCGTCCACGCGGCATGGGGGCGATCGAGGAGCTCGATGGCAGCGCCCGCCTCCACCACGCCCTCGTCGAGGACGCGCAGGTACCAGCCGGTCCGGCCCGTCTCGAACACCCTGCGGAGCAGCTCGGGCCGGCCCCAGTACCTCGCGATCTTCACGCACGGGTTCCGCGGCGAGGCGATCTGGAGCCGCGCGGTGCCGGCGCGCCAGACGTCGCCCAGACAGACGCTCTCTTCGGTCGCGCCGGAGACGGACAGGTTCTCGCCGAATCCTCCCAGCGGCAGCTCAGGCCAGCCCAGCTCTTCGCGCCAGGCAGCGTAGTGGTCCGCGGCGTAGGAGAGGACGGCCATGTCCGGCCCGCCGTGATAGCGGCGATCCGCCTGGCCGTCCCCTTCCAGGTTGGTGCGTCCGACGCGGACCGGGCCCTGCACCGGATGCTTGCCGAACGCGGTGCGCATCTCGCCCGCGCGCACCGGCTTGCCCACCTGGACGCTCTCGATTCGCACTACGGCGAGATCTGGACCGCAACCCCCTGCGACTGCAAGAGCGGCAAAGGCGAGGGCGTGGCTGCGGCGACGGCGGGCGCCGCGGCCGGGTCGAGCAGCGCCGGCTGCAGCTCGTTGGGCACGCGCCACACCTGCTTCGCGAGCGAGGTCACGACCACCGCGTAGCGGCCGGGGACCAGCGCGACGGGTGTGGGCGGCTCGTTCGGATTGAGCAGGTTCACCTTCGACGATGTCGCGTCCACGTCCACGTTGATCGCGGAAGTGATCGCCTTCACCGGAGCGCCGTTGCAGCTGCCCGCTGTGAACTGCGCTGGATCGACCCTCGCAAGAACCACGGTCGCCTTGCCGTTCGCGTCGATGTCAGGGATCAGGCCCGCCGCGTCGACGACCTTCAGCAGCTCGATCGAGAGCGAGCCGGCCTGGGGGGTCGAAGAAGTACCGTCGCAGGCCAGAACGAACATGCCCGTCGCGTCCGGCTGCAGACCCACCACCCCGGTGGTGAGGACGGCCGCAGGCTGGATCTGCATCTGCGGCGCGGCGTTGTTGACGTGCACCGCAACGTCGGCGGTTGCCACCGATCCGGTATCGAGAATCTGGAAGCTGGGACGCTGCGGCAGCGCGCTCGCCGCGGTGAGATTGGTGTTGGTCCGGAAGGAGGTGGTCAGCCCCTGCACGGCCTGCGGCGGCGCGGCGAGGCTCCCGGCGCCCGGAGCGATGGCGAAGAGCCCCGGGGAGACGGCGAAGTCGCCGCGCGTGTCCACGATGGCCGTCACCACGTAGTCGCCGGCGGGAAGGTCCGGCAGCACGTAGTTGACCTTGCCCGACTGGAACTCCGCGCCGAGGTGGAAGTCCGCCGAGACGGGCAGGCCGAAGGGCGGCAGCGCGGTGGCCTTGTACGCGAAGACGTAAGCGGCGACCGGCGCAGCCGTGCCGCTCACGGTGAGCGATCCGGAGATGCCGCCGGTGAAGAACTGGTGCGCGGGCAGGCCCACCTGGAAGGCCTGGCTCTGCGACTGCGTCTGGACCGTCCCCGGCGCGCAACTCGCTGCTCCTGCAGCGCACACGACGGCCGGGTCCAGCGCGAGCGAGCCCGCCTCGTTGGGGATCTGCCAGACCTGGCCGGTCTGCGAGATGAGCACGATCGCGTAGGAGCCGGGCTGCAGCGACGGGAGCCGCTGCGGCGGCACGCCCGCGGTGGACGCATCGAGCAGCGAGGGCCGCACCACCACCGTGAGCTTGTCGGTGAGCACCGGGGCCGCGCCGGTGGGCGTCTGCGGCTGCAGCGCCGGCAGGAACGGCGTGGGGTCCACCGCGGCCGGAATGATCTCGGTGACCGTGCGGTGGAGGTCGGGAGACACGAACTGCGTGAGCCCCGACGGATCGGCGGGATCCAGCCGCACCAGGAACGCGCGCGGCCACACGTCGGGCAGCCCGTCGTGGTCGGCGTCCACCGGGCTTCCGCCCGAGTCGCGCACGAGCTGCACGGCGAAATGCGGCGCGGGGGCCTGGCCTGCCGGGAACGCCAGCGGCTTTGCGCGCAGGTTGAAGCGGACGGGCGTCACCTGGTCGGCGGGCATCTGCGCAGGCGTCGAGGGATCGATTTCGAACGCCGGCGGATCGAGGGGAACCCGCAGCCCGAGCGTGACGTCCTTGCCGGTCACCGCGCCGCTCACCGCGATGGACGCAGGCTGGGTGGACCCCGGCGCCAGCACGGCGCCGACGAGGTCGCCCCGGGTGGGAGTCTGGAGAATCTTCAGCGGCGAGAAGTTGCGGTCCACGTCGTCGAGGGCCTGCACGATGTAGTTCCCCGGCGCGAGCCCCGACAGCTTGTAGGCGGCCTTGAACCCGTCGGTGGTCTTCTGCACGGCGGCGGCAGGGATCGCCTGCACCCGCACCGGCTGGGCGGCGCCCACCGGCGGGGGCGGATTGAAGGGATCGTCGAGGTACGCCTGCACGACGATGTTGCCGCTCACCGTGGTGGTGTCGCCCTTCCACACCACGTCTCCGGCGATGCTGCCGGCAGGCAGCCCGGCGGCGGGAGCGAAGGTGACGGTCTGCGCCTGCGACGGCGTGAAATACGCCGCGCCGAGGCCGGGATCGCCGAGCTGGTTCGGGAGCGTCCACACCTGCCCGCTCTTCTCGATGACGACCACCTGGTAGGTCCCGGGCGGAATGGCGGCCAACGGGTTGAGGTCCGGGCCCACGGCGAACGGCTGCACCAGCACGTCGAGCTGGTCCTTTGCCATCGGGAGCGATCCCGGCTGCATGTTCACCAGCGCCGGCAGGACGGGGGTCGACACCACCCTGCAGGGCACGATGGCGGCGGACGCGGGATCCACCGGAGAGGAGTTGCCCTTCGCGTCGAGCGCGAAGAGCTGGCGCAGGATCACGCGGGGAAACACGTCGTCGACGCCGTCGGCGAAGGTGCTCTGGCGCTTGCCCTGCGCGTCGCGATCCAGCTCGAGCGCGAAGTGGGCCCTGGAAAAGCTGGCGCTGCGCGCGGTGAGACTGGCGGTGCGCAGCCGGAGGTGCGCCGGGCGATCCATCGCTGCGCTCAAGCTCTGCGAGCCGCCGGCGAGCTCGAAGGCGGGCGGGTCGTACGGCAGCGTCTGGGTCAGCGCCACGCTGACGCCGGAGACGGCCTGGCCCGCGGCCACGTCGATGGAGAGGAGGCGCGGCTGGCCGTCGGGCCCGAGATCGCCATGTCCGCCCACCGGGTCGCCGGCGCGCGGCTGGCGGGCGAAGTCGAAGAAGGGATCGAAGTCGTGCGTCGCGTCGATGAACGCGCGGATCTGGTAGCTGCGGCCCGACGGCACCTGCGAGAAGGTGAACTGCGCCGAGAACGGCCCGATGGAGGTGGCCGGAGCGTTCCCGAACAGCGTCGCCTGCGGCACGCGGGCAAGCGCCGCGGCGGACGTGCCGTTGCCGTCGGGCGGAGGCAGCGCCGCGGTGTCGAAGAGGAGCAGCACCGCGTCGCCGCGGGCCGTCCCGCTGTACACGAGGCTGCCCTGGATCACCCCGGGCGCGGGGCACGGCCCGCCGTCGCAGGAGAGCTGGTCGAGGCCGGGCGCGACGCCGGGCTTCTCGCACGCGGCGAGGAGGAGCGCAGCACAGAGCAGGCGAAAGGATGTCGAGGTGAAGGTCTTCATCAGAAGCTCCCCGCCGCGGTGAAGAGGATGCGGCGGCCGATCTGGTTGCCGAAGGGATGCTCGCGGTGCTCGTCGCCGAGCAGGTTGTAGAAGGACACGGAGGTCTCGAGCTTGTCGTCGAGGAAGCGGTATCCGACGCGCCCGTTGATCAGCGTGTAGGCGGGCAGCGCGTAGGGGGTGAAGAGCACGCCGCCCTCGCGGGTGACGTCGAACGACTTCTCGAACCAGGCGACGCCGGAGACGTAGTGCGCGTCCACCGCCAGGTCGATGTTGGCATGCGTGCGCCAGAGCGCGGTCGCGTTGAGCTTGTGGGTGGCGGTGTTGCCCAGCGTCGCCGAGACCTGGTTGGGCGCGCTGATGTCGTCGGTGCAGCCGCTCTGGCCGCTGGCGCGGCAGGCGAACATCTTCTCGTACGAGTAGTTGAGGCCGAGGTCCACGCCGTCGGCGGGCGACCACTTGCCGCCCACCTCCGCGCCGAGGCCGAAGTAGCTGCCCGGCTCGTTCTCGAAGCCGGTGTAGCCGATCACGTACTGGCCGGTGGCCGGGTCCACCGTCTGTCCGGGGTTGGCGGGCAGCCGCAGCGCGCCGTCGGTGATCAGGTTCTGCACCCGCTCGGCGTAGACCACGAGGTCCGGCTGGAAGCTGCCGATGCGCGAGCGATAGCCGAGCTCGGCCTGCAGCATCTGCTCCGGCCGCAGGTCCTTGCTGCCCTGGAAGCGCACCCCGAGCGCGGGCTGGTTGGGCAGCGTCGCGAGCAGGTCGATGTAGCTCTCCAGGAAGGTGGGAGCGCGGAAGGCGGAACCCACCGTGAGGCGGAAGACGTGGTCCTGCACCGGCTCGAAGAGCAGCGTGCCGCGCGGCGACTGCACGATGCCGCCCGGAGTCACGTTCTGCGAGTAGAGGAGCGGGTGGCGGTCGACGCGGTAGGAGAGCACCAGCGAGACCTTCTTCGACATCTGCCAGTCTTCCTGGAGGAAGGCGTTGAAGTGGTGCTCCTGGTAGGGGTCGTTGTCGGGCCGCGGCGCGAGGTAGCCCCACCGCACGCTCTTGAACCGGTAGCCCGCGCCGATGTTGAGGTGGTGCGAGCCCGCTCCCTTGAAGTCGAATCCGGTCTGGCCGGAGACATCCACCACGTCGCTGCGAACGCCGGCGGCGAGCGAGCGGATGTCGTTCGGCCAGTACTCGGGCCCGGTGTTGAGCCGGCCCGCGTTCCAGAACGCCCTGAGCTTGCTCTGGCCGCTGTCCACCTCCAGCCGGGCGAATCCGCTCTGGCCGGTGCTGCCGAAGGTGCGCAGCGCGCCCAGGGGCACGATCTCGGTGGCCAGGTTGTCGAATCCGCCGCCGGCGATGACCTGGGTCTTGCCGAAGTCATAGGTCGCCGCCATGTCGGCGCGCTGCACCTCGCGGCTGCGGTTGGGCTGGGAAAATTGCGGGACCATGTCGACGCGGCCGTCGGCGACGTCCTTGGTCCACTTGTCGGCGCGGTCGTAGGCGACGGTGGTGCGGTAGGAGAGCTTGCCCGCGGTGCCGCCGGCGGAGACGGCGCCCTGGACGGTGTTGTGGTTGCCGCCGCTCATGTAGACGCGCGCGCCCTGCGCCTCGTCGCCGGTCTTGGTGATGATGTTGACCACGCCGGAGAAGGCGTTGGCGCCGTAGAGCGCGGAGCCGGGACCGCGGATCACCTCGATGCGCGAGATGTCCTGCATGGCGACGTCGATGAGCGGCCAGAAGGTGCCGCCGAGGAAGTCCTGGTAGACCGAGCGCCCGTCCACCAGCACCAGCACCTTGTTGGAGATGCGCCGGTTGAACCCGCGGACGGAGATGTTGCTGTCGGAGGGATCCATCTCGGCGACGTCCATGCCCGGCACGCGGCGGAGGACCTCCGGCACGGTGGTGGCGCCGCTCATGCGGATCTCGTCGGCGGAGATGACGGTCAGGGACGCCGGAGCGCGCGTCTCCGAGCTGCTGCGGGCGCTGGCGCTCACGATCTGCTCGTCGAACATGTCCTCGTCGGAGCTGACGTGGGCCGCGGACAGCTGCTCGGAGAGCTCGCGGGCGGTGGCGCGCGTCTTCGCGGAGATGGTCTCCGCCTCGAACATCTCGTCCTCCGGATGGGCCGGCTTCACCGCGGCCGCGGGCGCCGCCGGCGCCTTGCGATCCGCCTTCCCGGTGGCGGGCTTCGCGCCGGCCTGCGGAGCGGGCTGGGCCTGCTGCTGCTGGGCGATCAATGCCTGGAGCTGGGCGAGGAGCTTCTGCACGTCCACGTTCTGCGCGGCGGGCTGGGGCGCAGGCTGCGCGGCAGCAGGGCCGCCGATGGCGGCCTCGAGGCGCGCCATGACGTTCTGGACGTTCTCCTTGTCCACCGGATCGGTCGCGACGTACTGGCGGAAGTAGTTGAGCGCGTCGGGGATCTTTCCCAGGTCCACGTACGCCTTGGCGATGTCGTAGAGCACGTCCGGATGTGGCTTGATCGCGTACGCCTGCTTCAGCTCGGCGATGCCGCGCTCCACCTGGCCGGCGGCGATCAAGGACATGCCCTCGCGAAAGTGCCGCTTGGCATCGGCGCGCGTGTCCGCCCGCGCCGCTCCGGAGGCGAGCAGCAGGGCAAAGAGCGCAGGGACCATCCATCGCGCGCCTTCGGGGAAGGTCGCGCCGTTCGAGTTCATCATGTCGCTGCTCATCCGTGGGCGGAGGTCAGTACGGGTCGTCCTTGTAGCCGACCGATCTCCGGTTGGGCATCTGGTAGCCGTCCGACTTCGCGGCCTTCATGGTCACGCTGAGCGAGGTCCGCTCGCCTTCCACCTGCTTCTTCAGCGTGTAGGGTTTGTAGCCGTCGTGCTTGAGAGTGAGCTGCAGGGGTTTGTCCGCGGGCACCCGCAGCTCGAAAGGGGTGGTCCCGAGGAGGCGGTCGTCGGCGTCGTGCACCGCGGCGCCGCTGGGCGTGCTGGTGATGCTGACGAGCGTGGTGCCTGCATTGGCGGTCGCGTAGGCCGCCGGGACCGGCACCGGCGCCGTCTCGACGATGGGCGGCGGAGCAGGCGCAGGCGCGGGCGCGGTTGCCGCCGCCGTCGGCGCAGCCTGCGCAGGCGCCGCAGGAACGGGCGCCCTGGCTGGACGCGCGGTGCGGACCCAGAGGATTCCGCCCGCGACCGCGATCACGGCTGCGGCGGCGATGGCCCAGGCGACGCGGGCCGCCCTGCCCTGTGGCGCATCGGGCTCGGGATCGAATCCGGCCAGCGCATCGGCAGGGAGCGGCGGAGGCTTCGACCTTGCCCGCGCCTTTTGCGGAGTCCCGTCTTCGTCGGCCATCGCCTCCGGCGGCGGAGGCGGAGGCTTCACCAGATGCGGCGCTCCGGCGGCTGCCCCGCGCATCGACGGCATCGGCTGGCTCGGCGTCCGCAGCCCGGGGTGCGGCGTGGGCGGCGTCTGCGCGATCATCGAGGGCGCGAGCGCGGGAAGGTCCGGATTGGTGTCGAGCGACGGGGGCATCGAGGCGAGCGTTCCCGTCCCGGTCAGTTGCGCGCGGACCGCCTTGAGCCGCCCGAGCAGCTCGTCCATGGACTGGAAGCGCTCGGCCGGCACCTTGGCCATGCAGCGCAGCACGATGTCCTGGAGCTCCGGCGCGATGTTCAGCTCCGGGCGCAGCTCGCGCGGCGGCACCGGCGTGTCGTGGAGATGCTTGAGGATGATCTCCACCGGAGCCGGCGCGGTGAAGGGCACGCGGCCGGTGAGCATGTGGTAGAGCAGCACGCCCAGCGAATAGATGTCGCAGCGCTGGTCGGGGCTGTGGTTGCGCGCCTGCTCCGGCGCGATGTAGTGCGGCGACCCCATGAAGGTGCCGGCGTTGGTGATGTCCGCGTCCGCGCCCTCGCCGGAGAAGAACTTCACCAGGCCGAAGTCGAGCACCTTGACGAAGTCGTGATCGTCGTGCTGCCGCAGCAGCAT
>DATDMU010000446.1:0-10748 GCA_036518615.1 Myxococcales bacterium | reverse complement strand
GACACGGCGGGAGGGACGTTCCAGTACCCCGACAAGGACAGCTACGATCCCGAGCGCGTCTTCGCGGACAGCTTCGGGATCGCGGTCGAGGACAAGTATCCGGTCACCCGCATCGAGGTGAGCCTGGCCCCGAAGTGGCTGCCGTTCGTGCAGAGCCATCGCTGGCACCGATCGCAGGAGTCCTTCGTGCGCGGAGGCCGCGTGCACGTCCGCCTGCGCGTCCGGCTCTGTCCCGAGGTGGTGGCATGGATTCTCGGGTTCGGTCCCGACGTCCGCGTGGTCGACCCGAAGCCGCTGCAGTTGCGCATCGCGCGCCTGGCGCGGCAGATGGCCAGGGTGCACGGCGAACAGGCGGGCCTGAAGTCGCGCCCATCACCGCGGCACGGCGGATGAAGGCGCTGCGCCCCGAATCCCGGATTCGGAGGCTCCCATGCCCGATGCAGCATCGACCGCCAGTACGCCGAGACCGCGCTGGACCAGGAATTCGAGAACTCTCTCCGACCAGCGCGTCGGCGGCGGGTTCACGGTGCCATCGGTCGATTGACCACCGATGCCGCAGTATCGCTCGCTGCGATATATCCCCAATCAATGAGCCGAACGACACAGCTTGCCTTGCCGCTGCCGTCACGCGGCGGTCGGCGGCGCGGGGCTGGACGGAAACCCAAGGGCGAGAGGCCGCTCGTGTCGCACAAAGCCAGGCCGCGGTTCGAAACGGCTGCTGCCGTGCACGTCACGCTTCGCGTCGCGCTGCGCGTCTGGAATCTCCGCAGCCGCCGTTGCTTCCGGGTCATCGAGATGTCGCTCGAAGAGGCACGCGGCCGGTTCGGGCTCCGCATCATCGAGTTCTCCGTGCTCGGCAACCACCTGCACCTGGTCGTCGAGGCCGACAACAACGATGCGCTCTCGCGCGGCATGCAGGGGCTCAACATCCGCATCGCGAGGGCGCTGAACAGCGTGATGCGCACCAACGGGAGCGTCTTCGCGGACCACTACCATCCGCGCCTGCTTCGCACTCCCACGGAACTGGTCAATGCCATCGCCTACGTGCTGGGAAATGCCGAGCACCACTATGGCTCACGGGGGCCGGACCGATATTCGTCCACGGCGTGCAATCGCAGAAGGCTCCTTTCCCATCCGCGCACCTGGCTCCTGCGCATCGGCTGGCGCCGCGCCCGGAGGGTGCCGCAGTGGCTCACGTCGATCGGCCCGCCCACGTGACACTCTGATGCGTGGCCTTTGCAGCACGATGGAGGATCCAACCAAGCGCTTGTGCGGGACGTCAGGACACGTTCGCGACGGAGGCAAAGGCTTGCAGGGCCTTTGCGGAGAGCGCAAGAGAGCGGCCCGCAGCAGCTCCACCAAGGCTGCTGCAATCTTCTGGTCCGAGCGGCTTCCTGCGATTCGGGCTCGAGCCCGGCTGCACGGATTTCTTCGAGCAGGCGAAGGGCTCCCTGATATTCGCGGTCGGTGCTGCTTGCCCAAGCCAGCTGTATCCAGCCGGACTCGGTTGAGCTTGGACGCCATGCCGCAAGGAATTCGCCGATGCGACCCAATAGGTACGCAATCTCGTCGACTGCTTCAACGGAAGGCGCGCCTGCCAGCAACTCGAGAGCGCGGTCCGCCGCCCCTGATCGGCGCGAGGTACTGGGGTTCCGCCGCAACTATCGCGGCGCGTTTACGTCCGCGGCGCGATCGCAAGGAACGGCTCGGAACTGACCGCCGTTCCTTGCGTCCACTCGTCTTACGCCGCGACCCGCAGCTGCGCCGCCGGCCGGGCGAGCGCGGCGTGGAGCACTTCGTCCATCCGCTTGACCAGGACGATCTCCAACTCGTCGCGGAGCTGCTGCGGGATCTCCTTGAGATCCCCCGCGCACGCCTCCGGCAGGATCACGCGCTTCAGCCCCAGCCGGTGGGCCGCCAGCACCTTTTCCTTGATGCCGCCCACCGGCAGCACGCGCCCGCGCAGGGTGGCCTCTCCGGTCATCGCGGTGTCGCCGCGCACCGGCACGCCGGTCAGGAGCGAGACCAGCGCGGTGAACAGCGTCACGCCGGCGCTCGGCCCGTCCTTGGGAGTGGCGCCCGCGGGCACGTGCACGTGCACGTCCCAGCCCTCCATCGGCCGCTCCGGAACGCCCAGCTCCGCCGCGTTGGCCTGCACGTAGCTGAGCGCCGCCCGCGCCGACTCCTTCATCACCTCGCCGAGCTGGCCGCTGAGGATGAGCTGCCCCTTGCCGGGCATGCGCAGCGCCTCGACGTAGAGCACTTCGCCGCCCACCGGCGTCCAAGCCAGGCCCGCCGCCACGCCGGGCTGGTTCTCGTCCTCGCGCACCTCGGGCTGGAAGCGGTCGGGCCCGAGCATCGCCTCCAGCTCCTCCGGCAGCACCGTCCGCGGCTCCGGAAGCGTGCCCGCCGCCTTCTCCATGGCGACGGCGCGGCACACGTCGGCGAGGCGCTTCTCCAGCGAGCGCACTCCCGCCTCGCGGGTGTGCGCGGTGACGATGTGCTGCAGCGCCGCCTCCGACAGCTCAACCTTCGCGTCGGACAGACCGTGCGCCTCGAGCTGTTTGGGCCACAGGTGGGCGCGCGCGATGGCCGCCTTCTCCTCCAGCGTGTAGCTGGGGATCTCGATGATCTCCATCCGGTCGCGCAGCGGCGCCGGGATGGTCTCGAGGGTGTTGGCGGTGGCGATGAAGAGCACCTTGGACAGGTCGAACGGCACCTCGAGGTAGTGGTCGGCGAACGAGTTGTTCTGCTCCGGATCCAGCACCTCGAGCAGAGCGGCCGACGGATCGCCCTGGTAGCCCGCGCCGAGCTTGTCGATCTCGTCGAGCATCACCACCGGGTTGGAGGTGCCCGCCCGCCGCAGCGCCTGGACGATGCGGCCGGGCAGCGCGCCCACGTAGGTGCGCCGGTGCCCGCGGATCTCCGCCTCGTCGCGGACGCCGCCGAGCGACACCCGCACGAACTTGCGCCCCATCGCCCGGGCGACGCTCTTGCCCAGCGAAGTCTTGCCTACTCCCGGGGGGCCCGAAAGGCAGAGGATGGGTCCCTTGAGATCGCCGCGCAGCTTGCGCACCGCCAGGAACTGGAGCACCCGCTTCTTCACCCTGGCGAGGCCGTGGTGGTCCGCGTCCAGCACCTCGCGCGCGCCCGCCACGTCGAGGTTGTCGTCGGTGACGACGCCCCAGGGCAGCTCGGCAATCCACGAGAGCCAGGTGCGCGCCACCTGCCGCTCGGGAGACTGCTCGGGCAGCTTCGAGAGCCGCGCCAGCTCCTTGTCCACCTGCGCGCGCACGCCCTCCGGCAGCCGCAGCCCGGCGATCTTCTTCGTCAGCTCGTCCGCGTCCGCCTCGGGGCCTTCACCCAGCTCCTCCTGGATGGCGGCGAGCTTGCGGCGCAGGATGTGCTCGCGCTCCGCTTTGGACACCTTCTCCTGGACCGCGCCTTCGATGTCGCGCGCCGCTTTCAATACCTCGCGCCGCCGCGCGAGCAGTCCGACCACTTGCTGCAGCCGCGCCACCGGGTCCAGGGTCGAGAGGACCTTCTGCTTCTCCGCTGCGTCCGCCGGCACGTGGTGGGCGAGCAGGTCGGCGAGCGCGCCGGGATCCCTGATCTGATCGAGCTGGCGGTAGACCTGGGCCGGCACGTCCGGCAGGAGCGCGAGGATGTCCCTGGCGATGCGCCGCGCCTCGAGCGCCAGCGCCTCCACCTCGGTGCCCTCGGCCTCCCGCTGGGGCAACACTTCCACGCGCGCGCTGGGAACCGGCTGCTGATCGTCCATCTCCAGCACGCGCACGCGGCCGGTCACCGCCACGAACACGCCGCCGTCCGGCGACACGCCTTCCACGCGGGCGAGCGACGCCACCTCGTGCACGCCGAGGTTCCCCTGCTCCGTGCTCAGCGCCACCACCACCCGCTTGTCGTCCTCGCGGGCGAGGCCGCGCGCCAGCTCGGTGCCCTCCGCGTCGGTCTCCAGGCGCACCAGCGTCCCGGGCAGGAGCACGGTGTCCTCGAGCACGAATACCGGCAGTCTCTTCTCCAACCTGGTCTCCTCCATCGTAGAGCAACGTAAGGGCTGCGAACGCCCTGTCAAACGCGCCGATATTTCCGGATTTTGCGATTGACCCGAGCGAGGCCGCAGCTCCGGCAGCGCTCTGGGATGACCGGCGCGCTGCAAGGATTCGAAACGGACCGGCTGCCGGGCCGGCTGGCAGGCGATGCCCCCAGCTGCGGTCTGCCCCTTTCCGTGTGTACCTTGCGGCATGCGCTATCTGGCGCTGGCGACGGACTACGACGGAACGCTGGCGGAGAATGGCCGCGTGCGGCGGCAGACGGTGGACGCGCTCGTGCGGCTGCGCAAGAGCGGCCGCCGCGCGGTGCTGGTGACCGGCCGCGAGCTCGCGGATCTGGAATCGGTGTTCGACGGGCTCTCCCTCTTCGATCGGGTGGTCGCCGAAAATGGCGCGCTCCTCTACGATCCGGGCACCCGGCAGCAGACGCTCCTGGCGGAGCCGCCGCCTGCCGAGCTGGCGAGGCGGCTCGCCGCGCGGGGCGCCGATCCGCTCGGCGTCGGGCGAATCATCGTGGCCACCCGCGAGCCGCACCACGTCGCCGCGCTGGAGGTCGTCCACGAGCTGGGCCTCGAGTGGCAGGTCATCTTCAACAAGGGCGCGGTGATGCTCCTGCCCTCGGGGGTGAACAAGCAGACGGGCCTTTCGCGCGCGCTCGACGAGCTGGGCCTCTCCATGCGCAACGCGGTGGCCGTGGGCGACGCGGAAAACGACCACGCCATGCTCGCGGCGGCGGAGTGCGGCGTCGCGGTGGCGAACGCCCTCGACGCACTCAAGGACAGGGCCGATCTGGTGGTGCGCGGGCCCCGCGGCGCAGGCGTCGAGGAGCTGATCGACCGCGTGCTGGCGGACGACCTGCGCTCGGTGGTGGTGGCCCGCCACGCCCTCCTGCTCGGCACCCGCCGCGACGGCACCGAGCTGCGCATCGCTCCGGCCGGGCGCAGGCTGCTCATCGCCGGGCCCTCCGGACGGGGAAAGACCACCGCGGTGACCGGATTCATCGAGCGCGTGATGGCCGCGGGCTACCAGTGCTGCATCGTCGACCCGGAGGGCGACTACGAGGGCTTCGAAGGTCTGGTGGGTGTGGGCACCGCCGAGCGCCCGCCCTCCGTCGACGAGGTCCTCGAGCTCCTGGTGCGCCCTGGCGTGCATGCGGGCGTCAGCCTGCTGGGCGTGCCGCTCCACGACCGGCCGGGCTTCTTCGCCGCGCTCCTGCCGCGCCTCCAGGAGATGCGCAGCAGGACGGGGAGGCCGCACTGGATCGTGATCGACGAGGCGCACCACCTCTTCCCGCCGTCGTGGCAGGCGGCGCCGCTCCCGCTCCCGCGCGAGCTCGGCGGGGTGCTTCTCATCACCGTGCACGCCGAGCAGATCCCGCCGGCGGTGCTCGAGGCGGCCGACACGGTGCTGGCGGTGGGCGATGCGCCGCAACAGACGCTGCGCGCGTTCGGGCCGGTGCCCGCCATTCCCCTCGAGGAAGGCGAGGCGCTGGCGTTCTCCAACCGCGTGGTCGAGCCGGTGCGGCTGGCGCCCGAGGCGCGCCGCCGGCCCCTCCGCGAGGCTGTCGCGAAGCGGTACACGCTGCCGCCGCAATGAGCGGTGGCCTTTGCGCTCCGGCCGGGTTATCAGGGATCGCAAATGGACTTCCGCAAGTTTCGCGGCACCGATCGGTACCTGACCTCGTCCTCGCTGGAGTCGGCGGTGAACTGTGCGCTCGCGCTGGAGCGGCCGCTCCTGGTGCGGGGCGAGCCCGGCACCGGCAAGACGCAGCTCGCCGAGGCCATCGCGGCCGGGCTGGGACTGCGCCTCATCCACTGGCCGGTCAAGTCCACCACCCGCGCGCAGGACGGCCTCTACGTCTACGACACCGTCCAGCGCCTCTACGACTCGCGCTTCGGCGACGGCGACGTGAAGGACATCCGCCGCTACATCAAGTACGGCCCGCTCGGGCAGGCGTTCGCCTCGCCGGAGCGGGTGGTGCTGCTCATCGACGAGGTGGACAAGGCGGATCTGGAGTTCCCCAACGATCTCCTCCACGAGCTGGACCGGATGCGCTTTGCCGTCACCGAGACCGGCGACGAGGTGGTGGCGCGCGAGCGGCCGGTGGTGGTGATCACCTCCAACGCGGAGAAGGAGCTGCCCGACGCCTTCCTGCGCCGCTGCGTGTTCCACTTCATCGAGTTCCCCGACAGGGAGCTGATGTCGCGCATCGTCCGCGTGCACCACCCGGATCTGGAGCAGGCGCTGCTCGACCAGGCGCTGCGCGCATTCTATGCGCTGCGCGACGTGGACGGGCTGCGCAAGCGTCCCTCGACCAGCGAGCTGATCGACTGGATCGCCGTGCTCCGCCGCGCCGGCATCGCCAGCGTCGAGCTGGAGGCCGGCATGCCGTTCCTCGGCGCGCTGCTCAAGCGCGAGCAGGACCTGCTCGCGTTCGCGGAAGCGGGGCTGCGCGGGCGCCGGCCGAGGGCCTGATGTTCGTTCCCTTCCTCTACGAGCTGCGCGAGCGCGGCGTGAAGGTGGGCGCGCAGGAGGCGCTCTCGCTCGCGCAGGCGCTGGGGCTCGGGCTGCACAAGGGCACCCTCGACGGCTTCTACGAGGTGGCGCGCGCGCTCTGCGTCCACCGCGAGCAGGACCTGGACGGGTTCGACCGCGCCTTCGCCCACCATTTCCGCGGCGTGCCCGACGAGGCGCTGGCGCTGACCGACGAGCTCCTGCAATGGCTGCAGCAGCCGGCGGGCGCGCGGCAGCTCACCCCGGCGGAGAAGGAGCTGCTCGAGCGGCTCGATCTGCAGGAGGCTCGCGAGAAGCTGCGGCAGCGGCTGCGCGAGCAGCGCGAGCGGCACGACCGCGGCAGCAAGTGGGTGGGGACGGCAGGGACCTCTCCGCACGGCAGCGCCGGCACCCATCCCACCGGCATCAAGGTGGGCGACGCTCCCGGCCGCCGCGGCGCCCTGGAGGTGGCGGCGGAGCGCCATTTCCGCGACCTGCGCTCCGACGTGACCCTGGACACCCGCCACATCGAGGTGGCGCTGCGCCGGCTGCGCGCCTTCGTCCGCGAGGGGGCGCTCGACGAGCTGGACGTCGAGGCCACCATCGACAAGACCGCGCGCAACGCCGGCGAGCTGGAGATCGCGCTGCGCCCGCCGCGCCGGTCGAACCTGCGCGTGCTCCTGCTGCTCGACGTGGGCGGCTCGATGGATCCGCACGCGGAGGTCTGCGAGCGCCTCTTCTCCGCGGCGAAGCGGGCCACCCATTTCAAGGAGCTGCGCACGCTCTACTTCCACAACTGCGTCTACGGGCGCGTCTACGACTCGGCGGCCCTCATCGGCGGCACCCCGGTGCTGCGGCTGCTCGAGGAGTGCGATCCCACCTGGCGCCTGATCGTGGTGGGCGACGCCTTGATGAGCCCCTGGGAGCTGCAGTCGGCGGGCTCGCGCTGGAGCTTCAGCGACGACTCGGGAGCGCCGGGCATCGCCTGGCTCGCGCACCTCGCGCGCCACTTCTCGCATGCGGCGTGGCTGAACCCGGAGCCGCAGGCGGCGTGGTACGGCACCGCGGAGATCATCCGGCGCGTCTTCCCCATGTACCGGCTCACCCAGGACGGGCTGCTGGAGGCGGTGCACCACCTCATGCGCGGCGGCAACCGTCACTGATCGGGCCGCGCAATCCGCTCCAGGTCTCCGCTGCCGGCGCGGAAGCCCTGCACCTTCCCGCTCTCCAGATAGACGATGAACGGCGCGCCGTACGAGGCCATGCACACCTTGCAGGGCGCGTAGAGCAGCACCGAGAAGGGGCCGTCCACCTGGCGCGCCTTCCACGGCTTGCCCAGCACCTCGTGCACCCGCTCCTCGCTCGCGCCGAGAAGCGACGCTCCCTTCGCCTTCGCGAACAGCTCGCGCTGGAGCGCGCCGTCCACCGGCGCGAGCAGGTAGGCGTTGGCGAGCGGATTTCCCAGGAGCAGGGCGACAAAGAGCACCGAGTAGAGCGCGCCCCGCCCGCGCCTGCCGGCGCGAAAGCTCGCGATCAGCGCCCACAGGCAGAGGAGCGGCAGCCCGAGGAGCAGGACCGCGATCAGCAGCTTCATCGCGCGAAGTGTTCCGCGATCACGCTCGCCACGCAGGCGGTGAGCCGCATGCCGGTGGGGATGTGCAAGAACTCGTTGGGCCCGTGCGCGTTGGAGCCGGGGCCGAGGACGCCGGTGATGAGGAACTGCGCCTCGGGAAACTTCTCGCCGAGCATTCCCATGAAGGGAATGGTGCCGCCCTCCCCGAAGGCCATGGGCGGCTTGCCGAAGCAGCCGCGCGAGGCGCGGTCCACCGCGCTCGCGAGCCACTGCGCGAGCGGCGGCGCGTCCCAGCCGGTGGACGACTTCTCGCCCTCGAAGGTGACGCGGGCGCCGTGGGGCGGGTCCTTCTCCAGCGTGTCCTTGAGCGCGCGCGCCGCCACGTTCGGGTCCACCTTCGGCGGAATGCGCAGCGAGATCTTGCAGGCGGTGAAGGGCCGCAGCACGTTGCCCGCGCTCCCCAGGGGCGGCATCCCGTCGATGCCGGTGATCGACAGCGCCGGCCGCCAGGTGCGGTTGAGGATCATCTCCACCTTGTCGCTCACCGCCGGACGCGCGCCCTGCACGAAGGGGAACTTGTTCCACACCTCGTCGCCGAGCGCGTCGGCGGTGAGGCGCGCCTGCTTGAGGCGGTCGTTGGAGATCTGCACCTGGGCGGCCTCCAGCTTGATCTTGCCGGTCTGCTCGTCCTCGATGCGGCTGAGGAGCTGGCGGAGGATGCGGAAGGAAGAGGGCACGATGCCGCTGGCGTCGCCCGAGTGCACGCCTTCGGTGAGGATCTCCACGCGCAGGTTGCCGGCGAGAAGGCCGCGCAGCGAGGTGGTCATCCAGAGCTGGTCGTAGTTGCCGCAGCCAGAGTCGAGGCAGACCACCAGCGACGGCTTGCCGATGCGCGCCGCCAGGTGCTCGATGTAGGCGGGCAGGTCGGTCGAGCCGCTCTCCTCGCAGGCCTCGATCAGCACCACGCAGCGCGCGTGGGGGATCTTCTGCTCCTGCACCAGCCGCAGCGCCAGGAGCGACGCGAAGCTCGAATATCCGTCGTCGGCGCCGCCGCGGCCGTAGAGCCTGTCGCCCTCGATCACCGGCGTCCAGGGCGAGAGGCCCTCGCGCCATCCGGTCATCTCCGGCTGCTTGTCGAGATGGCCGTAGAGGAGCACGGTGTCGTCGCCTTGGCCCGGCACCTCCATGAAGATGACCGGCGTGCGCCCCGCAAGCCGCACCACTTCCACCTTCAGCCCCTCGACCGGCTGCTTCTTGCACCACGACTCGATCAGCGCCACCGCCTTGTCCATGTTTCCCTGCCAGTCCGGCTCGTAGGCCGGAGACTTGTTGGGAATGCGGATGTAGTCGAGCAGGGCAGGGACGATCTCCTGCTTCCAGATGCGCTCCGACGACTGCAGGGCGCGCGCGGTGTCGAGGGTTGGCATGGCCGCGCTCTCCTACCACAGAACCAACAGCGTGTAGGCTGCCCGCATGCTGGTCCGGCTGGTGGGCGAATACCGCCGCGCGATGGATCTCTCGCTGGTGCTCGATGCGGAGAACATCCCCCACGAGCTGAGGCGGGAGGACGACGAGCGCTGGATGCTGGTGGTGGACGACGCCGACGCGGCCCGGGCGGAGCAGGCGCTTTCGGCATTCGAGAGGGAGAACCCGCGCGGCGAGACCCCCGCCGCGCTTCCGCAGCCGTGGACCTTCGGCGTTCCCGCGGGGCTCACCTTCTTTCTCGCGCTGCTCGCGCTCCACGTCTGGACCGGGCCGGAGTCGCTGGACAGCGCCTGGTTCCAGCGCGGCAGCGCGGAGGCCTCCGCCATCCTTCGCGGGCAGTGGTGGCGCGCCCTGACCGCGCTCACCCTGCACGCCGACGCCGGCCACGCGGCGGGCAACGCGCTGCTGGGCGGGCTCTTCCTCGCGCTGCTCGCGCGCGGGCTGGGTTCCGGGGTGGCGAGCCTGGTCATGCTGCTCGCGGGAGCGCTCGGCACGCTCACCACCGCCGCGCTGTTGCGGCACGACTTCGCCTCCATCGGCGCGTCCACCGCGGTGTTCGGCGCGCTCGGCGCCCTCGCGGCGCTGCCGCAGAATCGCCGCAAGGCCTGGCTGCCGCTCGCGGCGGCGGTGGCGCTCCTCGGCTTCCTCGGCACCTCCAAGCACGCCGACCTCGCCGGACACCTCTGCGGCTTCGTCGCCGGAGTTCTCCTCGGCGCGCTGGCCGCGCTCGCGCCGCGCGTCCGCAACCGCGCAGCGCAGGCGGCGCTCGCGCTCCTCGCCGCCGCCGCTCCGGTCGCGGCATGGGTCGTGGCCTTTCGCTGAACGTCGCCAGATCGACCAGCATGGCGGTCGGCTGTCGCAGCAGGGGGAAGCGCAGGCCATACTGCGCCGCCATGAACTCCCTGCTCTCGGACGACGATCTCCACCTCTTCAACGAAGGATCGCATCTGAAGCTGTACGATCACCTGGGCGCGCACCTGCGCGAGGGCGGCGCGCAGTTCGCCGTCTGGGCCCCGAACGCGCGCTCCATCAACCTGGTCGGCGACTGGAACGGCTGGAACAAGCACCAGGACGCCCTGCAGCCGCGGGGCAACTCCGGCATCTGGGAAGGCTTCATCCGCGGAGTG
>DATDMU010000445.1:0-3932 GCA_036518615.1 Myxococcales bacterium | reverse complement strand
GAGAGCACGCCGAAGATGGCGATGAGCGAGCAGAGGACCGCAATCGTATACGGGCGGCGAAGCGCGAGACGGACAATCCACATGGGTGTGGGTCTCCGATGCCGCAGCTCGAGACGCGGTGCAACGGCGCTGCGGTTTTTTGGGGCTGCCGCGGCGCGTCAGCAGGCGCGAGCGTCCGACGGGCGCGCGCAGCGGCGATGGCCTACAATCGCCGCCTGCCCGTCGGCAGGGGAACCGGTCACGCGAATGCGCCCGCAGGATCCGCAGCCGCGCCTGCGCCAGCCGAGCTTCTGGCTCATGGCCGTCGTGTGGACGGCGATCGGGCTGTTCGCCGTCTTCCAGAGCGCGGTCATCCGCGCCAGCTCGCACCAGCCGCAGCTCCAGCCGCGATCGGTCCTGCTCATCGCGGAGAGCATCTTCATCTGGCTCCTCTACACGCCGCTGATCTGGTGGCTGTCGGAGCGGTTCGCCTTCGACCGCGATCGCCTGCGCGCCGCGCTCGTGCACGTCTGCGCCGCGCTCGCGCTCCTGGTCGCGGAAGCGGCGCTCAACGTCTACGTGGTGATTCCGGCGCTCGAGCTGCCCCGCCGCACGCTCTTGCGCAACGTCGCCGACCTCTCGCTGGTGGATCTGCTCTGCTACATGGCCGTCGTCGCCCTCGAGCACGGGCGCCGCTACCGCTTCCGCGCCGCGCGGCTGGAATCCGACCTGCGCGAGGCGAAGCTGCAGGCGCTGGAGGCGCAGCTCCGCCCGCATTTCCTCTTCAACGCGCTCAACACCATCTCCTCGCTGGTCCGGGCGCGGCAGGACCAGGCCGCCATCCGGGCGGTGGCCGCGCTGGGAGACGTGCTGCGCGGAGCGCTGCGGCAGACCGAGGCAGAGGTGGCGCTCCGCGACGAGCTCTTGCTGGCGGAGCGGTATCTGGACCTGGAGCGGGCCCGCTTCGGAGAGGCGCTCAGCTTCAGCGTGGACGCGGATCCCGGCACCGCCGCCGCGCAGGTGCCGTCGCTGCTCCTCCAGCCGCTGGTGGAAAACGCGCTGAAGCACGGGCGCGAGGCGGACGGACGCGCCCATGTGTCCATCCGCGTGCAGAGGTCGGGTGCCGACCTGCGCATCGAGGTGCGCGACGGCGGCAGCGGGCCCATCGCAGGCGCTCACGACGGCATCGGGCTCTCAAACACCCGGGCGCGGCTGCAGCATCTCTACGGCGAGCGCGGCCGGTTCTCGCTGCGGCCGGCGCCGGGCGGCGGCGCGCTCGCGCTGGTGGAGCTGCCGCTGCGCGAGGCGCGGCATGCCTGAGACGGTGCGCGCCGCCGTGGTCGAGGACGAGCCGCCCGCGCGGCTGGGGCTGCGCGCGCTGCTCGCTGCCGACCCCGAAGTGGAGCTGGTCGCGGAGTGCGCCACCGCGGAGGAGGCGCTGGTGGCGCTGCAGCGGGCGCCGGTGGACGTGCTCTTCCTCGACGTGCAGCTCGCGCGGCGCACCGGCTTCGACCTGCTCGAGGCGCTGGGAGCGAACCGGCCCCCGGCGGTGGTCTTCGTCACCGCCCATGACCACCACGCGGTGCGGGCGTTCGAGGTGCAGGCGGTGGACTACCTGCTCAAGCCCTACGACGACCGGCGCTTCGCGCAGGCGCTGGAACGCGCCAAGGAGCGCCTCCGCCAGAGCCGGGCGCAGGCGCTCGCCGGGCAGCTCGCCCGGACGCTTCTGCCGCCGCCGGTTCCCGCGCCGCGCACGCTGATGCTCAAGGACGGCGCGCGGGCGGTCTTCCTGCGCGAGGACGAGATCGACTGGATCGAGGCGCAGGACTACTACGTGGAGGTGCACGCGGGCAGCGCGGCGCATCTGCACCGGGAGACGCTGCAGGATCTCGAGGCGCGACTCGACCCTGCGCGGTTCGTGAGAATCCATCGATCGGCGATCGTCCGGATCGATCGCATCCGGCAGATCCAGGCGCTGCCCTCGGGCGACGCGGCGGTGATCCTGCGCGACGGCACCGAGCTGCGCGTGTCGCGCAGCCGCCGGGAGGCGATCCGCGCCGTGCTCGGCATGTGACATCTCCGCGCCGCTCGCCGCACCTGGACCGCACCTGGCTGCATGGTGGGGTACGGCCGGCCGCGCGATGAGTACGGATCCGGCAACGACTCGGGCCTCGTCCCCTGAAACCAGCTTCCCGGGCGAGGTGCGAGCGGCGGCGGCGGTCCACTTGCCCAGGACCGTCGCCGCCGTCTACCGCTGCGCCTGCTGGCCGGCGCGGCGCAACACCAGCGCTGCGGCGGCAGCGTCCTCGGCCGCGATGCCCACCGACTTGTAGGCGGTGATCTGCGCTGCGGAGGTCCGGCCGCCGCGCGCGCCGGAGAGGAGCTCGCCCAGCTCCACCGCCTCCTCCGGCGCCACCTCGCGCAGCTCGTTGGCTCCCGCCGGAAACGCCGCGAAGGCCGACGCGCGCGCCTCCACCGCCACCAGCGCGCCGCGCAGCGAGTCGATCTCCCTGCCCTGCGGGTTCAGGCCCACCGAGCAGAGGTGCGCTCCGGGGCGCAGCCACTCCATGCGCACCGCCGGCTCGCGGGCGTGGGTGGTGGCGCAGATCACGTCGGCGGCGCGGACCGCCTCCTCGATGGACGTCGCCGTGCCGCGAAGCGCGCCCGCGAGCGCCCGCGCCTTTTCCGGATTGCGGCCGGCGACGAGCAGCTCGCGAAAGGGGCGCACCCGCGCAACGTAGCGCGCGTGCGAGGCCGCCTGCACGCCGGTGCCGACGATGGCGAGCACCTGCGCGTCGTCGCGCGCGAGCAGCCGCGTCGCAAGGGCGGACGCGGCGGCGGTGCGCTGGGCGGTGATCTCCTCGCCGTCGAGGAGCGCCGTGGGAGTGCCGGTGCGCGGGTCGAAGACGGCGATCAGCGCCTGGTGGGTGGGCAGTTCGCGGTTTTTGGGGAAGAGCGACACCAGCTTCGCCGCCAGCGTGTCCGCCGAAGGGACCCAGGCTGCCATCGCGCCGAGCAGCCCGTCCGGCGTGAAGGCGGCGATGCGCGGCGGCACCGAGGCCCGGCCCGCCGACACGTCCACCAGTGCCCTGGCCACCGCCTCGATCAGCGCGTCGGGCTCGAGCAGGGCCTTCACCTGCTCGCGGGAGAGGATGATCACGAGGGCAAGAGCAGCAGCTTGCCGGTGGTCTTGCGCGAGGCGAGCAGCTCATGGGCGCGCGCCGCCTTGTCCAGCGGCAGGGCGTCCTCGATGTTCAGCTTGAGATCGCCGCGCTCCACGGCGCCGAGCACGGCCCCTGCCCGGTTGAGCAGCTCCTCGCGGGTGAGCACGTAGGTGGCCAGGGTGGGCCGGGTGAAGTAGAGCGAGCCGCCGGAGGCGAGGATCTGCGGGTCGAACGCCGGCACCGCCCCGCTGCTCTGGCCGAAGAGGACCAGCATCCCGCGCGGGCGCAGGCATTTCAGCGACTTCTCCCAGGTGTCCTTGCCCACCGAGTCGTAGGCGACGTGGACCCCGGCGCCGCCGGTCAGCCGCTTCACCTCGGCCTCGAAATCCTGCGACTTGTAGTCGATGGCCTCGTGCGCGCCGGCCTGCTTCGCCAGCTTCACCTTCTCCGGACCGCCTGCGGTGCCGATGACGTGCGCTCCGGCGCGCGAGGCGAGCTGGGAGAAGAGCTGGCCCACGCCTCCGGCCGCGGCGTGGATGAGGCACATGTGGCCGGGGCGCAGCGGGAAGGTGTCGGTGACCAGGTAGTGCGCGGTCATCCCCTGCAGCATGGCGGCGGCGGCGCTCTTGATGTCGAGGCCGCGCGGCACCGGCACGAGGCGCGCCGCGGGGATGGCCTGGTGGGTTGCGTACGAGCCCAGCGGTCCCGCCCAGGCCACCCGGTCGCCCGGCTTGACCTCCGTCACCCCGGGCGCGACCGACTCCACCACGCCCGCGCCTTCCTGGCCCA
>DATDMU010000444.1:0-12637 GCA_036518615.1 Myxococcales bacterium | reverse complement strand
GTGGTCCACCTGGATGGTGCGGCCGAGCACGGCAGGATCGGCTCCGAGCTCCCGGCGCCAGAACCCGTCGCTGACGATGGCGACCGGCACTCCGCCCGCCACGTCCTCGCCGGGCTCGAACGGGCGCCCGCGCGAAGGCCGGATGCCGAACGCCGCGAACAGGCTCGCGCTCAGGTTCGCGGCACGCACCTGCCGCGCTCCCGACGCCGAGGCGTACGTCACGGCGTGTGGATAGAACGCGCCGACGGCCTCGGCGGTGGTGGCGCGCTCTTGCAGCTCGAAGAGCTCGACCGCACCCACCGGTACGGGTGTCCCCGTTCCCTCGACCGCCGTGAATTCGATCAGCTGCTCCGGCGCGCGGTACGGCAGGGGCCGCCAGAGCGCCGCGTCCACCACGCTGAACATCGCCGTGCTGCTGCCCACGCCGACGGCGAGGGCAGCGACTGCCATCACCGTGAACCAGGGTTCACGAAGGAGCGCGCGCAGGCTCTGCCGGAGGTCGAGGAGTAGACCGCCCATCGAGCCAGAGTACTGCGTGCCGCGACTTCCCGCGCCCGCAGCCGGGGGAAGCTGTCGGGTCGCGGGAAGGTCGCGACACTTCTAGCGGAGAGCCACGAACATCAGCCACGCGGATGCGGAGGAGGCGATCAGGAAGGTCCAGACAAGGGCCATTTCGTTGCGGGACGGGGTCTCGGTCATCGCAAGTGCCTCCTGTCCCAACCACACACCCCTACCCGAGTCGGGGGGACAAGAAAGGTTCCTCGCCGGCGCGTTTCCGCGTGCCTGCGGCGGATTCTCCCTTCGCGGGCGCGGACTTGCACGCTGGGGAATGTGCTGCTACGCCACCCGCGGATGTTCAAGCGGCACAACCAGCTCTTCACCGCGCTGCGCGTCGCCCTCGACATGCTCCTGGTCGCGGCGTCGTTCTGGGGCGCTTACGCGCTGCGCTTCGGGTCGCCGAAGACGTGGCCGTATCCGGAGCTGCCGCTGCCGGAGGAGACCTTCATCGTCGGCCTGCTCGCGCTCCTCATCTGGCCGCTGTCGCTTCGCGCCATGGGCCTCTACCGGCCGCAGCGGCAGAAGACGCCGCTCGACGAGGTGTTCGGCGTCTTCAAGGCCACGCTGGCCGCCGGCCTCCTGCTGGTCGCGCTCACCTATTTCTTGCGCGAGTCGCGCTACTCCCGCGGCACGCTCTCGCTCTTCGCCGCGCTCAGCTTCATCGGCATCTCGCTGGAGCGCGCCTTCTTCAAGCGCGTCCTCCAGGAGCTGCGGCGCCGCGGCTACAACCTGCGCTACGTGCTGGTGCTGGGAGCGGGAAGGCTGGCGCGCCAGGTGCTGGAGCAGATCGATCTCCATCGCGAGATCGGCTTTCGCCCGGTGGGGTGCCTCAGCGTCACCCGCAAGCGCGTCGGCACCACCGTGGCCGGCGTGGAGGTGATCGGGACCATCCGCGACCTCGCGCAGGTGCTGGAGCAGCGCGGCGTGGACCAGGTGCTGGTGGCCATGCCGTCCCGCTCGATGTACCACCTGCCGCGGATCATGGAGGTGTGCGCCGACACCACCGTGGACGTGAAGCTGGTGCCCGACGTGTACCAGTACGCCACGCTCTTCGGCGGGCTGGAGGAGTTCGGCGGGCTGCCCATCGTCAACCTCCAGAGCAGCGGCGTGCTCGGCATCAACGCCATCGCCAAGCGCGCCTTCGACCTGTTCGCCTCCGCGGTGCTGCTGGTCTTGCTCTCGCCGCTGCTCCTCCTGCTCGCGCTCCTGGTCAAGCTCACCAGCGCAGGTCCGGTGCTGTACACGCAGGAGCGGGTGGGCCTCGACGGCAAGCCGTTCCGGATGCTGAAGTTCCGCACCATGCGGACCGACGCGGAGGAGCTCGGGCCCACCTTCGCCGCGGCCCGCGACCCGCGGGTGACCGCCGTGGGCGCGCTCCTGCGGCGCACCTCGCTGGACGAGCTGCCGCAGCTCTGGAACGTCTTCACCGGCGACATGAGCCTGGTGGGCCCGCGGCCGGAGCGGCCGGTCTTCATCGACCAGTTCCGCCGCCACATTCCCCGCTACCAGCTCCGGCACATGGTGAAGGCCGGGATGACGGGCTGGGCGCAGATCCACGGGCTGCGCGGCAACACCAGCATCCAGAAGCGGGTCGAGTACGACCTCTATTACATCGAGCACTGGTCGCTCCTGCTCGACCTCAAGATCCTCGCCCGCACGATCGCCTTCGGCTTCCTCTCGCGGAACGCGTACTGATGCTCGGCGTCGCGGAGCTCATCTCGCAGGTCCGCGGGCTGCGCGCAGGCGCCATCCTCAACCCCACCAGCGTGACCCCGCAGCTGCGGCACATGGCGGACGTGCTGCACGAGGCCGGCGTGCTCGTTGCGCTCTTCGGCCCCGAGCACGGCGTCCGCGGCGACGTCCAGTACCTCGAGGAGGTGGCCGAGGCCCGCGACGCCCGCACCGGCGTGCCCGAGCACTCGCTCTACGGCAAGGACTTCGCCTCGCTCACGCCGCGCGACGAGCACCTGCGCGGGCTCGACGCGCTCATCTTCGACGTGCAGGACGTGGGCAGCCGCTACTACACCTACCTCGCCACCATGGGGCTCGCCATGCAGGCGGCGGCCAGGCACAAGCTGCGCTTCTTCGTGCTCGACCGGCCCAATCCCATCGGCGGCCAGGCAGTCGAAGGCGGCGTGGTGCACCCCGGCTACGAGTCGTTCGTGGGGCTGTGGCCGGTGTGCGCGCGGCACGGCCTCACCGCGGGCGAATACGCGGGCTACATCAACCAGCGCATCGGCGTCGACCTGCACGTCATCCCCATGCAGGGCTGGCGCCGCGACTTGTACTTCCACGAGACGCGGCTGCCCTGGGTGCCGCCTTCGCCGAACATGCCCACGGTGGAGACCGCGCTGGTCTATCCCGGCATGTGCCTGCTCGAAGGCACGAACCTGAGCGAGGGCAGGGGCACAACGCGCCCCTTCGAGCTGTTCGGCGCGCCCTGGCTGGACGGCGAGCGGCTCTCGCGCGATCTCGCCGCCGAGCGCCTGGACGGGGTTTCCTTCCGTCCCTGCGCGTTCACTCCCACCTGGGACAAGCACCGCGGCCAGCGCTGCCAGGGCGTGCAGATCCACCTGCGCTACGGGCGCGGCCTGGACGCGGTGCGCCTGGGCGTCGCGGCCATCGTCCACGCGCGGGCGCAGGATCCTGCAAGGTTCCGCTGGCGCACCGAGAAGTACGAGTTCGTCGAGGACAAGCCGGCCATCGATCTGCTCACCGGCGACAAGGCGTTCCGCGAGCGGGCGGAAGAGGGCAAGGGCGTCGCGCAGCTCTGCGCGCTGTGGGACGCGGAGCGCAAGGCCTTCCTGAAGGAGCGGGCGAGGTTCCTGCTCTATGCCTGAGGAGATCGCGCTCTTCGGCGGCAGCTTCGATCCGCCCCACCTCGGCCATCTCCTCGCCGCGGCCTTCGTGCTGGCCACCGAGCCGGTCGGCGAGCTGTGGTTCGTTCCCGTCTTCCGGCATCCCTTCGGAAAGCCGCTGGTCGGCTCGTACGAGCACCGCCTCGCGCTCTGCGAGAAGATTGCGGCGCAGCTCACGGGCGCCCGCGTCTCGCGCGCCGAAGAGGAGTCGGGCGAGACCCGCACCGTGGACCTGCTCGAATGGCTCCGGCGCAAGCACCCCGACGCGCGCTTCGCGCTGGTGCTGGGCAGCGACCTCGACGCGGAGAAGCCGCAGTGGAAGCGCTTCGACCGGGTGGAGCAGCTCGCGCGGATCATCCGCGTCCGGCGCGGCGGCCATTCGTCCGGGGGGAACGGCGGCGTCGTCATCCCGGAGATCTCCTCCACCCAGGTGCGTTCGCTGCTCCAGTCGGGTGGCGATGCCTCCCACCTCGTTCCCCGCGCGGTGCTGGATGCGATCCGCGACGCGGGGACGTACCGCTGATATCGTCCTTCCGTGCGCCTCCTTGCTCTCGCCCTTTGCTGCGCCCTTGCAGCGCCGGCCGCCGCGCAGGAGCAGCCGCCGCGCGAGATCCCCATCGACGTGCCCTCGCCCATCCCGGTGGGGTTTCTCGTGGCCTGGAAGCCGGCCCTCGTCTCGGTCCGGGTGGACAGCGGCGCAGGCTCGCAGTTCGGCTCGGACAAGTTCCAGCCCCTGCGCGCCCTGGTCCGCTACAGCACCACCGCCTTCAACCAGAAGCTCCTCGCCCGGGCCGAGCTGGAAGGAGGCGGGCTGCAGACCGACACGCAGGGCACCACGCTGGGCAGCAACGGCGCCGATCTGACCGCCCGCCTGCTCGGCGGGATCGTCCAGCGCATCTCGCCCGGCCTCAACATCACCGCCACCGCCGGCTTCATCACCCGCTACCAGTGGGGCACCGAGGCGCAGGGCGGGGCGCCGCGCATCGGCATCTTCGGCGCCGCCTCCAACCTGGAAGTGGAGTACCGCATCGCGCCTCTCCTCGCGGTGGAGGCCTATGTCGAGGGCGCGCTGGCGCCGCTGCCCTATGCGGCGCAGCACAACCTCGGCGTGCTCTCCGACGCCAGCGAATTGAAGGCCCGCCTCCAGCTCTCCATCGACATCGCTCCCAGCGCGGCGGTGGACTTCGGCTACGACTTCACCCGCTGGCACGCAACTTTTGCGGGCTCCAGCGTGCTCGACCCGGGCGGCAGCGCCGACAAGGCGCTCCTGGTGGAGAGCCGCGACCATGCCCTGACCATCGGCCTTCGCTGGAAGCCTTGAACGGGGCGCCCGCGGGGGTTACCGTGCGCCCGTCATGGCCTTCCCCATCGACCGACCCCGCCGATTGCGCAAGACCGAGACGCTGCGCTCGCTGGTGCGCGAAACGCACTTGCGTCCGAGCGATTTCATGCTCCCTCTCTTTGCCGTTTCGGGAAAGGGTGTGCGAAGGCCCATTGCCTCGATGCCGGGGGTCGCGCAGCTGTCCGTGGACAACCTGGTCGAGGACGCCCGCACGGCGTGGAAGTCCGGCGTGCGCTCGCTCATCCTCTTCGGCATTCCCGACCGCAAGGATCCCGAAGGCACCAGCGCCTGGGACCCGAACGGCCCGGTCTGCACGGGATTCAAGGCGCTCAAGGACGCGCTGCCGGACATGGTCCTCGTCGCCGACGTCTGCATGTGCGAGTACACCGACCACGGCCACTGCGGTCCGCTGGAGCGCGACGCGCGCGGCCACGTGGCGGTGGCCAACGACCGCACGCTGCCCCTTCTCGCGCGCGCCGCCGTTGCCTATGCCCGGGCGGGCGCCGACATCGTGGCGCCGAGCGACATGATGGACGGCCGCGTCGGCGCCATCCGCAAGGGCCTCGACGAGAACGGCTTCACCGACATCCCGGTGATGAGCTACGCGGTCAAGTACGCGAGCGGCTTCTACGGCCCCTTCCGCGACGCAGCCCAGAGCACGCCGAAGGAGGGCGACCGCCGCGGCTACCAGATGGACCCGGCCAACGTGCGCGAGGCGCGGCGCGAGGCGCTGACCGACGTGGCGGAAGGCGCGGACATCGTGATGGTCAAGCCGGCGCTGCCCTACCTGGACGTGATCGCCGAGGTGAAGCGGCTCACCGACCTGCCCATCGCCGCGTACAACGTCTCCGGCGAGTACTCGATGCTCAAGGCGGCCGCGCAGCTCGGCTGGATCGACGAGAGGCGCGTCTGCCTGGAGATCCTCACCGGCATCAAGCGCGCCGGCGCCGACATCATCCTGACGTACAGCGCGGTGGACGCGGCCCGCTGGCTGCAAGACCACGCTGGATGAGTTCCTCCACCCGCTGGAAGATCGTGGAGACCAGCTCGGTGACCGACGAGAGCCTGGAAGGCATCGTGAACGACTGGACGGCGCAGGGCTGGACCTTCGAAGGCATGCAGTTCGCCATGCGCGAGTCCTCCAAGCGGCCGGCGATGGCGTTCGTGCTCTTCACCCGGCGCGAGCCCTCGCGGGGGGACGATGCAAAAGGCTGACCCTCCGGGTCCGTCACCTGGATACCCGCCCGCGGACTTCCGCCGGCGCTCGCTGGCGCGCGCCGTCGATCTGCTGATCGCGCTCCTGCCCGTCTTCCTCTCGCCGCGCGGCCATCCCCACGCCGGCGAGCTGCTCTTCGCCGCGCTCCTCCTCTACGGCGACTCGCTCTTCGGGCCGGGGCGGTCGCTGGGCAAGCGCATCCTCGGGCTGCGCGTGGTGGTGCTCGCCACCCACCGCGCCTGCGGCATGCGCGATTCCGTCCTGCGCAACCTGCCCTTCGCCCTGGCGGTGATCCCCGCGGTGGTGGGGGCGTCGCGGCCGCTCTTCGTGGTCGTGCTCTGTTGCATCGTCGCGGTGGAAGCGGTGGTCGCGCTGCGGCCGCTCACCCGCGATCTGGGCCAGCGCCGCCTGGGCGACCTGCTCGCCGGGACGCAGGTCATCGACACCCGCATCGCCATCGGCCTCGACAGCAACCCCGCAGTGAAACCGGCCCGCGTCTCCGCTCCCCTCGCCTCCAGGGCTGCCCGGAGGAAGGAATCCCAAGCATGCGCATCGCGCTGACCCACAACCTGCGCCTCACCGATTCGGAAGACGAGGCGGAGTTCGATTCCCGCGAGACCATCGACGCGCTCTGCACCGCGCTGGAGCGCCTGGGCCACAGGGTGGAGCGCATCGAGGTGAGCGGGCCCGCCAGCCGCACCGCGGCGCGCCTCGAGGCCTATGCGCCGGACCTCGTCTTCAACACGGCGGAGGGGCGGCGCGGGCGGTTCCGCGAGGCGTTCTATCCCGCGCTCTTCGACGAGCTGGGCTTTCCCTATACCGGCTCGGACGCGTGGGTGCTCGCGGTCACGCTGGACAAGTCGCTGACCAAGCTGATGCTCCGCGAGCACGGCGTCATCTCCCCGCGCGGGCAGTTCGTCGAGGAGCTCTCCGACCTCGACGTCACCGGCTTCCGCTTCCCGGTGATGGTGAAGCCCAACTTCGAGGGCTCCTCCAAGGGCATCACCCAGGAGTCGGTGGTGGAGGACCGGCAGCGGCTGCGCGCGCAGGTGGAGAAGCAGCTCGCGCGCTTTCCCGCCGGCATCCTGGTGGAGGAGTACATCCCGGGGAAGGACCTGACCGTCGCATTCCTGGAAAAGGCGCCGTCGCAAGTCCTCACGCCTGTGGAGTACGTCATCGCGGAGGAGGAGCTGTCCAAGCGGCGCTACCGCATCTACGACTACGACCTCAAGTCGGTGCACTACGACGCGGTGAGCGTGCGCTGCCCGGCGGAGTTTCCCGCCTATGCGCTGGAGCGGGCGCAGGAGATGGCGCGCAAGGCGTACAAGGCGCTGGGCGTGCGCGATCTCGGGCGCATCGACTTCCGCGTGGCCGAGGACGGGCAGGTCTACTTCATCGAGATCAACGCGCTTCCCTCGCTCGAGCCGGGCGCCGGCATCTACGCCGCCGCGGCGCTGGAAGGGCTGCACACCGACGCCGTGCTGGGCAAGGTGGTGGAGAGCGCGGTCGCCCGCTGGGGCCTCAAGGACCCGCGCAAGTCGCGCAACAAGCCGCCGCGGAAGGGCCCGCTCCGGGTGGGGTTCGCCTACAACGTGAAGCGGGTCAAGCCGGCCCTCGATGGCACCCGCGACGAGGAGGCCGAGTACGACGCGCCGGCCACCATCCAGGCGGTCCGCGAGGCCATCGCCGCCGCTGGGCACGAGGTGGTGGACCTCGAGGCCACCGCGGATCTGCCCTCGGTGATCGAGACCACCAAGCCCGACCTCGTCTTCAACATGGCCGAGGGCATCAAGGGCAGGAACCGCGAGTCGCAGGTGCCGGCTCTTCTGGAGCTGCTCGACATTCCCTATTCCGGCTCGGACCCCGCCGCGCTGAACATCGCGCTGGACAAGGCGCTGGCGAAGAAGATCGTCCGCCAGCACGGCATCCTCACCCCGAACTTCTTCACCATGACCACCGGCAAGGAGCGCCTGCCGAGAGATCTCAGGTTCCCGCTGATCGTGAAGCCGGTGGCGGAGGGCTCGTCCAAGGGCGTGCACGCGACCAGCGTGGTGGAGAACGAGGCCGAGCTGCGCGAGGCGGCGCAGCGGATGGTGGCCAAGTACGATCAGCCGGCGCTGGTGGAGGACTACATCGGCGGGCGCGAGTTCACCGTGGGCATGCTCGGCGAGCGCAGGCCCAAGGTGCTGCCGCCCATGGAGGTGGTCTTCCTCGACCAGGCCGAGACGCGCCCGGTCTACTCCTTCGAGTTCAAGCAGGATTGGTCGTCGAAGATCCGCTACGACGTGCCGGCTTTGCTGGGGCCTTCCGAGCAGAAGGCGCTGGAGCGCGCCGCGCGCGAGTGCTTCATCGCGCTCGGCTGCCGCGACGTGGCCCGGGTGGACTTCCGCATGGACGAGCAGGGGAAGATCTACTTCCTCGAGTGCAATCCCCTGCCCGGGCTGACGCCGGGGTGGAGCGACCTCGTGCTCATCGCCAAGGCGGCGGGCATCGAGTACAACGCGCTGATCGCGGAGATCCTCTCCGGCGCGTTCCGCAGATACAAGGAGCGCGAGCGGGAGCGGCGCAACGAGGCGCGCGAGCCCGAGCCGGCCAAGGCGGTCAACGGGAACGGCGCCGGCGCGATTTCCCTGCCGCCGCCTGCGGAGCAGGTTTCAGAGTCCGGAAAGTGATCGAGTAGCGCAGCGCCTTTCCCCCAGGGATGGAGTGCTGCCACTGCGCGCGCGAAGGCCCGTCGAGGACGTAGGCCGAGCGCGGCTCGAGCAACAGCGCGGACGACTCGCCGGCGCGCCGGAAGCGCAACCTCGCGGTTGCCCCCAGGGAGACGCCGACCACCGCCGGCCCGAACATGGGCGCGTCGCGGTGCCAGCCGATGCCGGCGCCCGGCGGGTACTCCGTCACCAGCACCTCCTCCAGCGCCGCGGCAGGAGCGCCGATCAGCGCGGCAGCGCGCTCCCGCAGGGGCAGGATCCAGTCCGGCACCGGCGCGGCCGGCGTGATCTGCCAGGATTCGTAGCCGTAGTCCCAGCCGTAGTGGGCGGTGCGCCGCAGCGCGATCTGCCCGCGCATGCGCACCTCCCGGAAGGCGGCGTCCGCCATGCGCCCGATCAGCGCGCGCTCCTCGTCCGCCGAGAGGAACTCCGGCACATACCGGAAGCCCTCCGGCAAGGGACCCGACGGAGCCCGCGCCATCGGGCCAATCTATGGCATTCCGGTCCAAGGCGAGCTAGACCCAAGGTGTGGAACAGCGGCAGCGCGCGCGCGAACTGGGCATTCCGCTCGGTCGCTTCAAGACGGGCAAGTGGAACGCCATCACCGACGTGGAGGGCGTGATGGTGGGCCATTCCACCATCATCCGCGGCACCGGTCCCTTGCGCCGCGGCCGCGGCCCGGTGCGCACCGGCGTGACCGCCATCCTGCCCAACGAGAAGAACATCTTCGAGCAGCGCGTCACCGGCGGCGGCTTCGTGCTCAACGGCGCGGGCGAGGTCTCCGGCCTCACCCAGCTCATCGAGTGGGGGCTGGTGGAGACGCCCATCTTCCTCACCAACACGCTCAGCGTGGGAGCGGTGAGCGACGCCGCGGTGCAGTGGATGGTGGAGCAGTTTCCCGGCATCGGCGACGAGCACGACGTGCTCATTCCGCTGGTGGGCGAGTGCGACGACTCCTGGCTGAACGACGTGGCCGGCCGCCACGTCAAGGCGGAGAACGTGCGCGAGGCGCTGCAGACCGCGGGCAGCGGGCCGGTGGCGGAAGGATCGGTGGGCGGCGGCACCGGGATGATCTCCTGCGACTTCAAGGCGGGCATCGGCACCGCCTCGCGCAAGCTGCCCCCCGCGTTCGGCGGCTACACCGTCGGCATCCTGGTGATGAACAACTTCGGCCACATGCGCGACCTGCGCGTCGGCGGACTGCCGATCGGCCCGCTGCTCGAGCCCAAGTACAGCGCCTACGCCAAGCGCGCCATCAACTACGGCAGCATCATCGCGGTGGTGGCCACCGACGCGCCGCTCTCCAGCCACCAGCTCGGGCGCATCTCCAAGCGGGTGGCCATGGGCATCGGGCGCGCGGGCAGCATCGCGGCGCACGGCTCGGGCGAGATCATCCTCGCCTTCTCCACCGCGAACAAGATTCCGCGCACGACGCAGAAGATGATCTACCACATGAAGATCCTGCTCGATCAGCGGCTCAACCCGCTCTACGAGGCGGCCATCGAGGCCACCGAGGAGGCCATCCTCAACTCGCTCTGCATGGCGCGGGAGATGGACGGGGTGAACGGCAACTTCGCGCCGGCCCTGCCGCTCGACGAGGTGAAGGACATCATCGAGCGCAGCGCGCTGCGGCCTCGCCCGCGGCCTGCGGTGAAGCAGCCGCAGGTCACGAGATCCACGCCGCCGCCGCCGCCCGAGGCTCCGCGCGTCTCCGAGGCGCCTCCCAGCGCGGCGCGCGGCGCGGAGGGGATGATGACGGTGCCGCTGCCCAAGGAGCCCGGCACCGGGTCGTGATTTGATTCGACAGCGGGGGCGTTGCGCTCTACAGTGCGCCGCCCGATCCATCGAGCTGGAGTCGAAATGGCGCGTTCGAAGAGCAAGCACATGCGGCTGATCATGCGTCGCCGCAAGCAGTGGAAGGCGCGAACCCGGCGCATCAAGGAAGCGATCAAGGCGAACGGCGGCAAGCCGTTGCCGCGCAAGCCGGCGCACGTGAAGAAGAACCCGCCCTTGCCGCCGCCTCCCCGGCCGGCCACGCCCGCCACGCCGGAAGCGCCGCAGGCCTGAGCGGCTTCCCGCCGGCAAGCTGCAAGCTGTACGGACGAGCCGCCGGGCGCCTGCCTGGCCGCAAGGGGCGCGCCTGTCCGGCTGTGCCTATCTTCTGCGCATGCTGGGGGAGACGCGGATCGGGACGAGCGGGTTTGCCTACAAGGAATGGGTTGGCCACGTCTATCCGGGCGGCGCGACCCCGGAGCAGATGCTGCCGCTCTACGCGGAGCGGCTCGCCGCGGTGGAGCTGGTCGCCGGCCTCTCGCGCGCGCCGGGCGCGGAGCTTCTGGAGTCGTGGGCCGCCGCGGTCCCGCCGGGGTTCCAGTTCGCGGTGAAGGCGCCTCCGCGCCTCGGCGTGGATCTGAGCTCGGGCAAGAACGCCGTCCGCGCCATGGGCGCGTTCCTGGAGGTGGCCGAGCACCTCGGCGACGCGCTCGGACCGATCCTGATCCAGGTCCCGAGCACGCGGACGGCCGACCGCCACGCGCTCGCCCGGTTCCTCGACGCGCTCCCGGAGGGGCTGCGCGTCGCCTTCGACTTCCGCCACCGCTCCTGGCTCGACGACGCGACCTTGCGCCTGCTCTCCGCGCACGAGGCCGCGCTGGCGCTCACCGACGACGGCGAAGGCGCTCCGCGCCTCGAGCTGACGGCGAGCTTCACCTACGTCCGCATCCGCCGCGACGACGACAACCTCGAGGCCATCGATCGGTGGGCCGAGAGGCTCGCGGTCCTCACCCGCCGCGGGGTGGACGTGTATGCGTTCGTGAAGCACGACCGCAAGGGCCTGGCGGTGGACCGCGCCATGCGGCTTGCCAGCCTGCTGCGCACCGAATCCTCCGTCGGCGAGCAGGCCATGCTCAGCTGATCAGTCGCTCTTCTTGGGCGGGGCGTCGGGCTTGTTGGTGGCGTGGCTCGGGGCGGCGCCGCCGGTGGAGGGGGAAGGCGTCGCGGCGGCGGGGGCGTCGCTGGAAGGCTTGCTCGTGCTGCCGCCGTCCGACTTGCTCCCCGAGCTGTAGAGGTCCTTGTACCAGCCGCCTCCCTTGAGCTGGAACGAGTTGCGGCTCATGATCTTCGCCATCTTCCCGCCGCACTCGGGACACGCCTCCGGTGGCGGATCGCTCACCTTCTGCAGGCGCTCCACGATGCGGCCGCACGCCTCGCAGACGAATTCGTAGATGGGCACGAGACGATCCTAGCGCAGGTCGAGCAGCTTCTGCAGCCCGATCGCGTCTTCGCGTCCGAGGCGCAGCTTCTTTGCGAACAGCTCGAGCGCGTCGCTCTTGCCCCGCAGGCTCGCCCAGACCACGCCGGCGCGCGCCGACACCTCGCGCAACAGCTCGTCGTAGAGGCCCAGGTCGCGCAGCTCGTCGGCGTGACGCAGCACCTGATCGATCCGGTCCGCGGGCCACTTCTTCCGGCGCACCTCGTGGCGCAGGCGGTCGCGGACGGCGTCCAGCTCGCGCGCGAGCCCGCGCATCACCACGATGTCGCGCAGGCCTTCGGGGGTCTCGCCGAGGTCGGCCGCCACCTTCGCCTCGGAGGCGCGGTGCTTCGCCCAGAGCGCGCGGATCAGGTCCCGCTCCCGGAGCGAAAACTCGCGCTCGAGGCCCGCCGCCCGGAACCGCGCGAGGAGCGCGCCGCCGGAAGCGCCGAGGCGGTCCGCCAGCGCGGCGCGGCGCGGTCCCACCTCCGCGAGCACCGACTTGAGCAGCGCCTGTTCCGGATCGGCCGCAGGCTTCGGCGCCGGTTCGGGAGGGGCAGGGGAGGGCGGAGCCGCCCTGGCGCGCCGCCGCACCGGCGGCCCGCTCGCCCCCTTCACCGGGACGGCGGCGGGAAGATCCGCGTCGGTGCCGCGGGTGAGGCGGTAGGCGCGGGTGCGGATCGCGAGGGCGTCCAGCTCTGC
>DATDMU010000443.1:0-4836 GCA_036518615.1 Myxococcales bacterium | reverse complement strand
CCAGTGAGAGCGCTGATCCTCCTGTGCGTCGCCCTCTCGTTCGGCGCGCGCGCGGACGCCGATCCGAAGGCCCCCGCGCAGCAGACGCAGAACAACGCCGCGGCCCAGAACAACGCCGCGGCCGCCGCCGCCGGAGCGGGCGCGGTGATCGTCGCCACCCAGGTCGATCCCAACGAGGATCCGTTCGCGTTTCCGGCGCCCACGCCCCGCGCGCGCCAGTGGCTCGGTTACGCCTCGCCCTGGACGCTGCTGCTGCTCGCGGCGGTGCTCGTGTCGCTGGCGGCGCTGGTGGGCAAGGTGGACCCGCGCCGCCGCAAGCGCATCAAGCGCGTCACCATCCTCTACATGCTCTACCTCACCACCTTCATGTTCGCCGCGATCCTCGGGATCGTGCACGCGGAGGGGTGGTCGAGGCGGGTCTGGTTCCTCGCCGACCTCTTCGAAGTGCTGGTGATCATCGACTTCGTCGACATCCTCCTCTTCGACCTGGTGCTGGTGGCCCTGCGCATCGAGGTGGCGAACATCGTCCACGACCTGTCGCTGGGCGCGGCCTACATCCTCGCCTTCGTGGGCATCCTCCACCGCAGCGGCGTGCAGCTCTCCGGGATCATCGCCACCTCCGCCGTGGTCACGGTGGTGCTCGGCCTGTCGCTCCAGGCCACGCTCGGCAACGTGCTCGGCGGCATCGCGCTGCAGCTCGACGACTCCATCCACGTGGGCGACTGGGTGCAGCTCGCCTCCGGGCAGCAGGGCCGCATCGTCGCCATCCGCTGGCGGCACACGGTGGTGGAGACGCGCAACTGGGACACCATCATCGTCCCCAACGCCTCGCTGCTGGGCGAGAACATCGTCATCCTCGGGCAGCGGCACGACCAGCCGGTGCAGCACCGCATGTGGGTCTACTTCAACGTCGACTTCCGCTATTCGCCCGAGGAAGTGATCAACGTGGTGGACAACGCGCTGCAGGGAACGCCCATTCCCCACGTGGCCGCCTCGCCCGCTCCCCACTGCATCTGCTACGACTTCGCCCGCGAGGGCGGCGACAGCATGGGGTACTACGCCGTCCGCTACTGGCTCACCGAGCTGGCGGCGGACGATCCCACCTCGTCCGCGGTGCGGGTGCGCATCTACGTGGCGCTCAAGCGCGCCGGCATTCCCCTCGCGGTTCCCGGGCAGGCGGTCTGGGTGTCGGTGGACGATCCGCAGAACAAGGAGCGCAAGGTGCAGCGCGAGCTGCAGCACCGGGCCGAGGTGCTGCAGCACATCGAGATGTTCGCCGGGCTCTCGGCGGAGGATCGCACGAGGCTCGCGGAGGGCATGCGCCCGGCGCCGTTCGGCCGCGGCGAGATCATCACCCGCCAGGATTCCGCGGCGCACTGGCTCTACGTTCTCACCAAGGGTGAGTGCGAGGTGCGCGTGCACGGCGAGGGCGGGGTGGAGAAGAACGTCGCCCGGCTCGCAGCGCCCAACGTCTTCGGCGAGATGGGCGTGATGACCGGCGAGCGGCGCACCGCCTCGGTGGTGGCGGCAAGCGAGGTGGAGTGCTACCGGATCGACAAGGACGTCTTCAAGTCGGTGCTGCGCAACCGGCCGGAGATGGTGGATCACATCTCCCAGGTGATGGCGCGCCGCCGCGTGGAGCTGGCGGCGGTCCGCGAGGGCCTCGACGCGGAGGCGCGCAAGAGAAGGGTGAAGGAGGAGCGGACCGAGATCCTCTCCTCCATCCAGACCTTCTTCGGGTTGCAGGACGACAAGAACTAGCAGGGCGCTGAAGAACGAAGTTTTTCGGCGAGACCCTGCTACGCTTTTCCTCTAGCCGGCGCCGGGCAAGAAGCCGCGGGCTCGATCAGCTTCCATCCCGGGATCTCGCTGACGCATCGGCGCAGCAGGTGCCGAGGTCATCGAGACCAACCTGATCGCCGGGTGGCTCGTACTCGCCCACCGCGACGTGGTGCCGGCGCTCTACAGGCTCGCCTCGATGCTCCGCCTCTGCGTGACCAGGGACGAGGTGGCGTCTCGATGACCTGCTCTTCTCGCCGCCAGCCGGAAGCGAGACGGGCCCCTCCACGACGGGCATTCCGGCGGCGGCGGACGTGACTGCCGACACGAGCCGATGCGCGGCGCGCTCAGGACGCGATCGAGGTCGCGAGCCGCTCGCAACAGCCAGCAATTCGTTTCGGATCCGCCTCGCGGCAGTCGAAGTACTGGAGGGATCTCATGTACAGGGGCAGCTTCGTGCTGCGCAAGTAGACGGGGAGCAGGACGCCCGACTCGTTCTCGCGATGCCGCAGGCGCGCCATGTTGAACTCTTCCATGCACATTCGAGACGTCAGGTAGGTGGGAGAGTAGATGGCGATGACCTTCCTGCACGTCTCGAGGACCTCGTCGAGCTCGGATTGCCAGGAGTCGCCGAGCTGGATCTCCAGTTTGTCCTGGAAGACGCGCAACTCAGGGTGGGCGTTCTTCAGTTGCTGGACGAGAGCGTCCACCTCCTTCTCGTCCTCGCGTGAATAGCTGATGAAGCAATCATACGACGCCGGAGCAGAAGGCGCCGCAGGTTCAAAGCTTCCAGCCCCAACGGCTGCCGGTTTCTCGCCGCTGCGAGCGCGACCGGCGCGACCTTTGATCGGCGCGGGGTTCTGCGGCGGCGTGACGGCCGGCATCGCTCCGGCCGTCGGCACCGCCGTTTCGGAGCCGGGAACGACGCGACCGCGGCGTTCGAGGCACAGCCCCTCGAACGCCTGCTGCGTGTAGGCGGCGAGCACGCGCCTGACGACAATCTTGATGACGTCGACGGGCATTCCCCGAGCGAACCAATGCGTGGCCGCTCTGAAGATGGCGGCGAGCATCTCGTTTGGATCGTGGCCCTGATCGCCACTGGCGAGCAGCGGCATCGCGACGCTGCGCGTGTCGACGTTCGTGAGCGCGAACGGCATGATTGCGCGGAACACGTCACCGACGATCTCCGCCGGGTCGCGATCCAGTGGCGCTTCGAAGCAGAGAATCCGCGAGAACCCCGCGTCCGGGTGCCGGGACCGGATGTCGCGCGAAAGCCAGCAATGCAGCGAATCGCGGAGGTCCTCTTCCTTGTCGTCGGCGAGATCTGCCACCGAGATGCCGCGCTTGTACAGCGCGCCGATGACCGACGTCGGCGTAGCAACATAGTTATCCGGAAACGCTGAGACGACGAGGATGTCCACCGCATCGGCGGGTGGGATCGCGGCCAGATCTCCTTCGTACAACTCCAGCCACTTCTCCTCGTTTCCATGATGGACCGCGTGCCGTCCGAGGAGCTTCATGTCACGACCTCGCTTCGTGCGACGGGCACTGGGGAAGGGCGTTCCCGCCGCGGGGCGCACCGCGAATCTACCGAGAAAAGCTTCTTGCCTGCCAACACAAACGCTGCGAAACAACGCCTGGAGCCCGCGACGGGTCGCGGTATAGGTTCGGCACCATGCCCGAGGAGCGGCAGTTCTCCGGAGCCGTCCTGCGCGCCGACGTGGCGTGGCTGGAGAAGAACGGCCTCAAGGAGGCCGTCCGCGAGCGCGTGCCTGCCGAGACGCGGGCGCTGCTCGACAAGCCGCCGCTCCCCATCTCCTGGGTGTCGGGCCGCCACGTGGACGCGGTGCTCGAGGCGGTGATGGCCGCGGCGGGCGAAGACAAGGTGATCCAGCTCGGGGCGGAGACCACCCGCAACTCCTTCGGGCCGGTGGTGCGCCCGCTGCTCAAGACGCTGGTCACCCTCTTCGGCGCCTCGCCGGCCGCGCTCTTCAGCCGGCTCGACACCGTGCTGCCCGTCTTCTCCCGCGGCTCCACCTTCACCTACGAGCCGTCCGGAGAGCGCGAAGGCCTCCTCCGGCTGCGCATCGTCGACCGCGCTCCGCGCGCCTGGTTCGTGCAGTGGAGAGGTACGCTGGCCTTCGGCTTCGAGGTGGCGGGCGTCAACGGCTCCATCGCCTCCTGCGACATCGACGCCCGCGCCAACGGCGCCGTCTACCGCGTCGCCTGGTCGGCATAGGGCCGGCCGGGCGCGCCGCGGCGCGCATGTGCTAGAACGCCGCGCAGATGGCCTGGTACCACCGCGTTCCCGCTCCGAAGCTCCCTCCCGAGCAGCGCAAGTCGCGCATGGAAGGGCTGTGGATCAAGTGCGACGGCTGCGGGGAGATCGTCTACAAGCAGGACGTCGAGAAGAACCTCGAAGTCTGCCCCAGGTGCGACGAGCACTTCCCGCTGCCGGTGCGCAAGCGGCTCGACCTGGTGCTCGATCCCGCCACCTTCGTCGAGCACGACGTGGGCCTGGAGAGCACCGACCCGCTGCAGTTCTCCGACTCGAAGAAGTACAAGGACCGGATCAAGTCCAGCCAGAAGTCCTCCGGCGAGGGCGAGGCGTTCCTCTCCGGCATCGGGCGCATCGCCGGGCGCGAGGTGTCCATCGGCGCCTTCCACTTCGGCTTCATGGGCGGCTCGATGGGCTCGGTCGTGGGCGAGAAGGTGACCCGCGTCTTCGAGCGCGCGACCGACCGCCGGATCCCCGCCATCGTCTTCTCCGCCAGCGGCGGCGCGCGGATGCAGGAGGCCATCTTCTCGCTCATGCAGATGGCCAAGTCCTCCGCCGCCATCGCCCGCTTCCGCCAGGCGCAGAAGCCGTACATCAGCGTGCTGCTCGACCCCACCACCGGCGGCGTGGCGGCGTCCTTCGCCTTCACCGGCGACGTCATCCTCGCCGAGCCCAAGGCGCTGATCGGCTTCGCCGGGCCCCGCGTCATCGAGCAGACCATCCGCCAGAAGCTGCCGGAGGGGTTCCAGCGCAGCGAGTTCCTGCTCAAGCACGGGATG
>DATDMU010000442.1:0-12071 GCA_036518615.1 Myxococcales bacterium | reverse complement strand
GTCCTCGCGCGCCTCTGCGCCGCGCCGCCCCCACAGGCCGAGGTCCAGGTTCTCGGCCACGGTCAGCTCGCGGAAGATCCCCCGGTCCTCCGGCACCAGCACGATGCCGTGCCGCGCCACCGCCTCGGGCCGGCGCCGCTCCAGCGAGTTGCCGGCGAGCTCGATGGTTCCCTTGCGCGGCTGGTCTTTCAACAGGCCCGCGATGGTCTTGAGCAGCGTGGTCTTGCCCGCGCCGTTCGGTCCCAGCACCGCGAAGATCTCGCCCTCGCGCACGTCGAACGAGACGCCCGAGAGCGCGTAGATGCGGTCGAGGTAGAGCGACTCGACGTTCTTGACCGAGAGCAGCATCGCGGGCGTGGCGGCGGGGGCGGGAATCATCGGTCCCCCAGGTAGGCGCGAATCACGCCCGGGTGCTGCTGCACCTCCTGCGGCGTGCCCTCGGTGAGCTTGAGGCCCTGGTCGAGCACGACCATGCGGCCGGCGAGGCGCGAGGCGACGCGCAGGTCGTGCTCGACCAGGAGGACGGTGACGTGGAAGCGGCCGCCGATCTCGTGGATCCAGTAGGCCACCTCGTCCTTCTCCTCCGCCGCCAGTCCCGAGACGGGCTCGTCGAGGAGGAGCAGGGCGGGTTCGGTGGCGAGCGCTCGGCCCAGCTCCACCCGCTTCTGCACGCCGAACGGGCAGCTTCCCGCGCGGGTGTCGCGCCAGGCGGCGAGGTCGAGGAAGTCGACGATCTCCTCGCAGCGCTCGCGGTGACGCACCTCCTCGTCGCGAAGGCGCAGGGCCGCCGAGAAGAGGTTCTTGCGGAAGTGCAGGTGGCGTCCCGTCATCAGATTTTCCAGCACCGTCATGTGCAGGAAGAGGCGCAGGTTCTGGAACGTCCGCGCCACGCCGCGCGCCGTCACCCGATCCGGGGAGAGGCCGAGCAGGCTCTCTCCCCGCAGCGCGATCATGCCGGCGGTGGGCTTGTAGAGACCGGTGATGCAGTTGAACAGCGACGTCTTCCCCGAGCCGTTGGGCCCGATCACCGCGACGGTCTCTCCCTCCGAGATGGCGAGGGAGAGGCCGCCGAGTGCGGTGATCCCCCCGAAGCGAAGCGCAAGGTCCCTGACCTGGAGAAGCGGCGCCGCGGCCATGGTCTAGAAGTGCGAGGGGAAGTCCTGGTAGCCCGTGACCTGCTGCATGGAGGAATCCTTGGCCTTGCCGGCGCGCATCAGCCGCACCGTGTTCTGGCCGTGGTGCCGGTCGGGACCGAAGTCCACCGGAGCGAGCAGGCCGCCGCCGGTGTAGCCCTTCACCGACTCCATCGCCTGGATGAACTTCTCGCGGGTCAGGTCGCGGCCTGCGCGCTGCAGGCCCTCCACCACCATGCGGATGTCGCTCACCCCGGTGACGCAGAACCCCTCGCGGCCCTTCAGCCTGGGATCGATCTTCGTCACGATCTCGATGGCGCTGTCGGCGGCCGGCTCGCCGCGAACCGCGATGACCGTGTTGAAGTAGGCGCCTTCCCAGAGATCGCCGAGCAGCCGGAACATGGTGTCGCGGTCGTAGAGGGTGAAGGAGGCGAAGATCTTCGGGCGGTACCCCACCTTGGCCATCTCCTTGATCAGCGCCGCGGCGTGCGTCGCGGTGGAGTAGAAGAGCACCGCCTCCGCGCCCGACTCCTTCATCTTCAGCGCGTGCGTTCCCAGCTCGCGGTCGGTGACCTCGTAGAAGACCTCGCCCACCACCGAGACGTCCTTGAGCTTGGCGATGCCGCGCTTCACGCCGAGCAGGCCCTCCTTGCCGTAGTCGTCGTTCTGGCCGAAGACGCCGATCTTCTTCACGCCCTCCAGCTTGTTCGCCTGGGTGACGAGGAACTCGCCCTCGTCGGCGTAGTCCGGGTAGACCTGGAACACGCTGGCCCGCTTCTCCTTCGGCTGCTTCGCCCAGACCTGTACGTTGGCGAGCGGGACGATGAAGGGAAGGCGCGATTCGGCGACGATGTCCTTGGTGGCGTTGAGCACGGCGGTGCCGACGGTGCCGACCACCGCGAAGACGCTGTCCTTCATCTCGTTGACGTTGGCGACGGCCTTGCCCGGGTTGTAGCCGTCGTCCTTGAGCACGAGCTTCAGCTTGCGCCCGTGCACGCCGCCCTGATCGTTCACGTACTTCGCGTACGCCTCGGAGGCGAGCGCGATCGATCCCCAGGCCGCGGCCGGGCCGGAGAGCGGGCCGGTGATGCCGATGGTCACCTCGGTGTCGGTGACCCCCGGGACGGCCGCGGCGGCGGCCATTGAAAATATGCACAGTCCTGCAATGATTCCTCGCCCGATCATGGGGGATTCTCCTCGCTCGCGATGGTCGCTCCCGGCGGATACTTCCGCCCGATCTGCTTTTCGCGATGCATCTTCCGGTCCGCGCGACGGTCGCGTGACCACACTCGCGGACGGCGGCGCAGAGGTGCTCTCCGGTCCGCAGAATGTGCAGCGAACGCACCGGCCGGGCGCGAATCCTTCTTCAGGCGGCGGCGGCCCGCGCGCTCAGCCAGGGCCCGACCACGGCGAGGAAGCGGTCGGGCGCCTCGAGCTGCGGGACATGCCCCACGTCGTCGAGCACCTCGAGCCGCCAGTCGGGACGCGCGGCGGCCAGCGCGCGCGCCGACTCGACGCGCACCAGGCGATCGTGGATGCCCTGCACGATCAGCGCCGGAGCGCGGATGGTCCTGACCATCGCGTAGAAGCGCTTGCGCCGCAGCAGCACGGCCATCAGCGAGCGCTGCGCGGCGAGGAAGGCGCGGCTGTTCACCCGCGCCTTCTGCGCGCGTTCCCTGGCCAGCGCGATGTGCGCGTCGACGACTTCGGGCGCGACGCGCGACGGATCGACGCAGCAGAGCGCGAGGATGTCGCGCACGCCCTGCTCGGGTCCGCGCCGGGCGCGGCGGAGCATGAACGCGCCGCCGACGAGCGGCAACGCCATTGCGAAGAAGACGGCGCTGACGCGCGGATCGAGCCGCGCGCCGGGCGCGAGCGGGATGGCCGCATTGACCAGCACCAGCGAAGAAACTTTTTCCGGCTCTGCCGCGGCCTCCGCGAGCGAGAGGTACCCGCCCATCGAGTTGCCCATCAGGACGGCGGGCTCGCGCGCCACCGTCGCGAGGAACCGGCCGAGCAGGATGCGATTCCTGCCGACGCGCGCGGTGCGGCCGAGCGAAGGCGTGCGGCCGTGCCCGGCGAGGTCGAGCGCGAATACGTGTCCGTACGCAGCGAGCCTCGGCGCGACGGACAGCCAGTTGGCGTGCGACCCGCCCAGCCCGTGGACGAGCACGATGGGCGGACCTCTGCCGCCGAAATCCACGTAGTGGACCGGCCCATCCAGATCGACCGTGCGGTGCTCCATGGCGCCATCCTTGCAGGACAACGGCATCGTCCAACGCGAAATGTAACCTGCGAGGTCCCATGCACGCTGCGTTCGATCGCCTCAGTCCGCTCGACCGCTACTTCCTCATCTACGAGCATCCGTCGACGCCCATGCACGTCGGCGGCGCGCAGATCTTCGAGGCCGGTCCGCTGCGCAAACCGGACGGCGGCCTGGACATCGCCCGCATCCGCGCCTTCATCGAGTCGCGGCTGCCGCGGATTCCGCGCTATCGCCAGGTCGTTGCGAAGACTCCCTTCGGCACGCCCATCTGGCTGGACGATCCCCACTTCAATCTCGAGTACCACGTCCGCCACACCAGCCTGCCGCGCCCCGGGGACGACGCGCAGCTCAAGGCGCTGTGCGGCCGCATCTTCTCGCAGGCGCTGGATCGGCAGAAGCCGCTCTGGGAAGCGTGGATCGTCGAGGGAGGCAAGGGAGATCAGTTCGCCTTCGTCACCAAGATCCACCACGCCATGGCCGACGGCATCAGCGCGGTCGACCTGCTCGAGGCGCTGCTCACGCACGAGCCGACCCGGCAGTTCGAGCCGGCGAAGCGCTGGGTGCCCCGGCCGCGCCCTTCGGCGGCCTTGCTGGCGCGCAAGGACCTGCAGGCGGTCGCGGGCGCCACCGCGCAGCTCGCGCGCCGCGTGTCCGATCTGGCCACCGGCGCATTCCGCGCCGGCAGCGAGGCGCGCGCGGCCGTGCGCGGCCTGTTCGACCTCACCCTCAAGACCATCCGCAGGCCGTCCGAGACGCCGCTCAACAGGCGCATCGGGCCGCATCGCCGATTCGACTGGCTCACCATCGATCTCGCCGACGTGAAGGTGGTGCGGCGCGCGTTCGGCGGCTCGCTCAACGACGTGGTGCTGGCCATCGTGGCGGGAGCGGTGCGCCGGTTCCTCCAGCACCGCGGCTGCAGCACGCAGGGCATCGAGTTCCGGGTGATGGCGCCGGTGAGCATGCGCCCGCCGGAGGCGCGCGGCACGCTCGGCAACCAGGTCGCGGCCTGGATGGTGCCGCTCCCCATCGGAGAGGGCGACGCCCGCGAGCGCCTCGCCGTCGTGCAGCGGACCACCGCGAAGCTGAAGCAGGAGCGGAACGCGCTCGGCTCGGGCCTGCTCACCGACATGGTGGGCTGGACGCCGGACAGCCTGCTCTCGCTCGCCGCGGCGCTGCCTTTCCGCGACCTGCCCTTCAACATGGTGGTGACCAACGTGCCCGGGCCGCAGAAGCCGGTGTACCTGCTCGAGTCGAAGATGATCACCGACTACGGCCTCGTTCCCCTCGCCGACTACAACGGGCTCGGCATCGTCCTCTTCAGCTACGAAGGGAAGCTGAGCTGGGGCTTCAACGCCGACTGGGACGTGGTGCCGGACGTGGACGTCTTCGCGCGCTGCGTCGAGGAAGCCTTCGAGGAGCTGCGCGATCTGGCGCTGCCGCGGGCGGCCGCCGCCGGCGAGGCCGTGGCCATGTCGATCTCGTAGACGCTCGTTCGTCGTCACGGTAGAGGGAGGGCGGAAACGCCCTCCGTACCCGAGGAGACGACGATGCGATTCATGGTGATCGTGAAGGCCAGCAAGGAGTCCGAGGCGGGCGTGCTGCCGGACGAGAAGATCCTCACCGAGATGGGGAAGTTCAACGAGCAGCTGGTCAAGGCGGGAGTGATGCTGGCGGGCGAGGGCCTCCACTCCAGCAAGGACGGCGTGCGCGTGCGCTTCGAGGGCAAGAAGCGCACGGTGACCGACGGCCCCTTCGCCGAGACCAAGGAACTCGTCGCCGGCTTCTGGCTGTGGCAGTGCAAGTCGAAGGAAGAGGCCGTCGAGTGGCTCAAGCGCGCGCCGTTCGACGGAGGCACCGAGGTGGAGATCCGCCAGGTCTTCGAGACGGCGGAGTTCGCCGAGAGCGACCCGAGCGGCGAGATCCGCCGCAGGGAAGACGAGCTGCGCAGGACGATCGAGTCGCGCAGGTAGCGCCGCCTCTACGGCGCGGCCGCCTTGAAGTGCACGGCGGTCGCGCTGGCGGTGGTGCCGATGGTGTGGTTCAGGATCCAGTTGTAGTGCTCGGCCGACAGATCCGTGTTGTAGAGGTGGGCGCGGCCGTCGGCGTTGTCCATGCGGTCGAGGTCGATCTCGCCGGCGTAGGAGACGTAGTCGAAGATGGCGAGCGGCGGCGCTCCCGTGGTCAGGCCGGTGGCCGGTCCGGTGCCGAAGGAGATGGCCGCGAGCGTCAGGCCCAGCGACGCCGGCGTGATCAGCGGCGCATCCACGATGGAGTTCCTTCCGGCGCTGATGCCGCCGCCCGACAGGTGCGCCTGGCCGTCCAGCGGAAGCGGGTCGGCGCCGGAGATGTCGTACCAGAGGAACGACGAATTCACCGGCGTGCCGGCGCTGTGCACGGTGATCTTCAGATTCGGATCGGGGACCGCGTTGCGCGCGAACCAGAACTGCGGCTCGTCCGTGGCCGGCTCCACCTTCGTATAGACGTTGCCCTTGCTGTCGGTCACCGAGGTGATGCCGATGATGTCGCTCTGGCAGACCACGCCCACGATCAGGTTGCCCACGGTGGGGAACTGGAAGTTCCAGGTGTTGGGCGGCACCGGGTTGGTGAAGTGGGCGATCTTCTCGATGCGGATGCCGCCCGGCGCAGGGCCTCCCGCGGCAGCGACCTTGAGCGCGACCGCCACGCCGTTGAATCCGTCTCCGGTCGCGCCGGTGGCGGTCATCGCCGGCGCGACCGCGGCGGCGGTCCGCTGCAGGAACCACTGCGACGCGTGCGGAAGTCCGGTGTTGGTCCAGCCGATGTCGGCGTCGAGCAGCGCGAAATTCGTCCCCGGCGCGAAGTTCGTCACTCCGTTCTGCGGCGCGAATTCGTGGTCCATGAAGTACGACCAGATCAGGTTGCCGCCCGCGGCGTCGTTGTTCGCGGGAATGAAGGAGGGGGCGGCGAGGGCTGGCGCCGTGGTCTGGCCGCGGCTGGACCCGCTCACCGGAGAGATCGGATCGAGGTTGTCGAACTCGGAGACGGTGTACTGGAAGGCGATGACCGAGGCGTCGAAGCCGACGGTGATGGTGGTGGTGCCCCCCTTCGCACCCGGCAGCACGAAGATCGAGGAGATGAGGTTGACCGCGTCGGTGGTGGTGGCCGCGGGGGTGGTGGGCCAGACATTGCCGGCGCTGTCGGAGATGTGGACGGTGCGCGCCGCCGACCAGGTGTAGGAGATCCCCAGGACCAGGCAATTGCCTGCCATCACCGGGTTGGGCAGCGTGAAGCGGAAGTCGTTCCCCGCGCGCCTCTCGGCGGGAGGATTGGACGTGGAAGAAAGGTGCTGCACCAGCGCGGGCGAGGGCGGCGCGCCTCCTCCGCCCGAGATGGCGATGGTGGTGCTGCGCGTATCGCTCAGTCCGCGCGCAGTCGCCGCGACCGTGACCACGCAATTGCCGGCGGCTGCGGCCGTGAACGCGGTGGAAGCCGAACCCGCCGCGGAGAAGGTGCCGCATCCCGACGGCGCGGCGGTCCAGAGAAAGGAGATGGCGTCGCCGTCGGCGTCCGTCGCCGCCGCGGACAGTGAGATCCGATCGCCCACGATGGCGGCGCTCGCCGACGCGCTCAGGGAGGTGATCACCGGCGAGTGATCGGGCTGCGGCGGCGCGCCGGTCGCGTCGAGGATGGTGATGGCGACGCGGGCGGTCTGCCCCTTGACCACCGTCACGGCGGCGCTCGCCGTCCCTGCGACGGAGAGGCCGGCCCAGGCGGTCGCGTTGACGGTCTGCGCGCCGGTGGGAACGCTGAGCGTGCCGGAGAAGGTGCCGCCCGCATCGCGCGAGAGGTCCGCGGAGACGCCGGCGGGCACCACCTGCACCGAGACGCGCGTGATCTGCGCGCTCGCGATCTGTGCGGCGACGGAAACGTCGAGGAGCGCGCGTTCCGGCTGGGAGCCGCAGGCGCAGAGCGCGAGCGCGACCAAGGCCCGGCGCATCGTCTCAAGGCACCGGCAGCACGACCACCGACAAGCTGTCGGTGAGGGTGGTCTCGCGGGTGACGGTCGCGACGAGGACGCAGGCGCCGGCGCTCACGGTCGGCGTCCAGGTCGCGCTGGCGGAGGTCGCGTTGGCGACGAATGCCGGCTGCACGATGGTCCCCCCGCAGGAGTCGGTCAGGGCGGCGGTGCCCGCCGGCCAGGGATCGAACGAGAAGGTGATCGTATACGCCGTACCCTTGTGGAAGGGAACGCGGATGGTCGCGTCCGCGGCACTCCGCTGCACGGTCGCGAGCGCCGTGGCGCCGGAGGAGAAGGCGATCGACGAGATCACCGGCTGGGGGACGTACGTCACCACCACGTCGATCGATCCGGTCGCGGCGGCGATTGCGACGGACGCGCTCTTGCTGTCCGATTTTCCGTTGGCGGTCACGGTGAAGGTCACGGTGCAGGTGCCGGTCACGGCGCCCGCGGTGAAGGAGGTGGTGGAGGCGGCGGGAGCCGCGAAGGTGCCGCAGCCCGCCGGCGAGGCGGTCCACGAGAAGGCCATCGGATCCTGGTCCGCGTCGAAGGCGGTGGCGCTCACCGGAAGCTGGTCGCCCACCTGCGCGGAGGTCGGCGTCACCAGCGAGGTGACCACCGGCGAGTGGTCGGGCCCGGTGACCGGCCCGGTCGCGTCGAAGATGCGGATCTGCGCCTGGACGGTGGCGCCCTTCAGCACGGTCACCGTCGCGGCGCCGGTGCCCACCGACTTCTCGCCGGTGGTGAACGCCTCGACGGCGACGACCTGCGTTCCTGCCGGCACCGCGAAGCTGCCGGTGAACCGGGTGGGGGCCTGCGGATCCACCGTGAGGTCTCGCGTGACCGCCGCCGGTGTGATCGTCACCCGCACGTGCGTGATCAGCGTGGCCGCCGTGGCGTTTTCCGCGACGACGGCGATCTCTCCCGAATTCTGGCCGGTACATGCGAGCGCGAGCAGCAGCGCGCAGCTGAGCCGTGACGTCTTCATTTGGGGACCCTCCCAGGGACGCGGCTGGATAGCACGCGCGCTTCGGGTCCGCATCTCGAAAGCAACCGCTCGTTCGCCTGCGGCGTGACGTCATGGGTGTGGGTACGCAGCGGAGCCAGAGCGTGCGGTGTCCCGGACGAAAAAACGGCGCCGCCCGCGAGGGCAGCGCCGAGTTTCTCAACACCGCGGCGATCGACACGCTACTTCGACGCCGTCTCCGGCTTCTTCTCCACGCCCTCGACGTCCAGCGTGATGGTGACGTCGTCGCCCACCACCGGGCCGGCCTCCACCGTCTTGTTCCAGGTGAGTCCGAAGTCCTTGCGATGGATGGTGGTGGTGGCGGAGAAGCCGCGGCGCGTCTCTCCATACATGCCCTTCACCGAAGGCGTGGTGGTGACCGCGAGCTTCACCGGGCGGGTGACTCCGTGCAGGGTCAGCTCGCCGTCGACCTCGAGCTTGTCCTTGCCGGCCTTCGCCACGCTCGTCGACTTGAAGGAGAGGGTGGGATACTTCGCCACGTCGAAGAAGTCGGCCGACTTGAGGTGCTCGTCGCGCTTCGGGTCGCGGGTGTCGATGCTGCTCGCGTCGATGGTGGCCTCGACGGTGGAGCGGGCCGGATTGGCCTCGTCGTACTGGATGGCGCCGGTGGTCTTCGTGAACTGCCCGCGCACGCTGGAGATGACCAGGTGCTTCACGGCGAACGAGGTGGCGCTGTGGCTCGCGTCGATGTCGTAGGTGGTCGCGGCGAAGGCGGGGGCGGCCAGCGCGGCGGCGATCAGGGCGATGAGCTTCTTCATTGTGCTTCCTTCCTTGTGGGGCGGCTGCAAGGGCCGCGCGTGGCGGTTCTTTTGCCGCTGTTCCGGCTGATGCGCAATGATGGTTACGGCAATTCACTGTTCCCGGAGTGGAACGATGGACCTGAACCTCCTGCCGCTCTTCGAGGCGGTGGCCCGCACGGCCAGCTTCTCCTCGGCCGCGCGCGAGCTGCGGATGCCCAAGTCGTCGGTGAGCCGCGGCGTCGCGCGGCTGGAGGCGGAGCTGGGCGTGCAGCTCTTCTTCCGCACCACCCGCCGGGTGTCGGTGAGCGCCGCCGGCAAGGATCTCTACGACCGGGTGGCGCCGCTGCTCGGATCGGTGAAGACGGCGCTGGGGGAGTTGCCCGAGCGCGCGGAGCAGCCCGCAGGCGAGCTGCGGGTGACGGCGCCGGTGGACCTGGGAGTCCTCTTCCTCGCCGAGGTGGTGACGCGCTACGCGGCGCGATACCCGGCGGTCTCCGTGTTCATGAACCTCACCGGCCGGCCGGTCGATCTCGTCGCCGAGGGGTTCGACGTGGCGTTGCGCGTCGCTCCGCGCCTCGCCGACTCGACGCTGGTCGCGCGCAAGGCGGCGCCGATGTGGGTCCAGCTCTTCGCCTCGCCGCTCTACCTCGCGCGGCGGGGAACGCCCCGCGACGAGCGCGATCTCGCGGAACACGAGTGGGTGGCCTTCCGCGGTCAGGGAACGCCGCGCGGCCGCGCGCCGCACATGGAGGACCGGGAGGGGCGCGCGCGGATCTTCTGCGACGATCTGCTCTTCGCGCGCGACGCGCTGCGGTCCGGCGCAGGGGTCGGGCTCCTTCCTGCCTTCGTCGCCGAGGCGGACCTGGCCGCTGGCACGCTGGTGCACGTCCTGCCTCGCTACCATCGCCTCGCCGGGCACCTCTACGTGGTGTCTCCGGCGGTGCGCCACGTGCCCGCGAAGGTGACCGCGTTCCGCGACCTGGTGCTCGAGCTGCTCCGCGCGCGGCCGCTGGGTCCGGCCGGAATTTGATGCGCGGACCGCGGCGGTCCGCGCAAAAAAAAACACCCCTTCGCCGCCGCGACGCAACCGGCGCGCGTAGGTCCGGGTGGCCTGCAATCGCTGCGCGGCCGCAAATCTGGCGGGGCGGGGTCCTGCCCTTGCGCGACAGGATGTCCCGATCCTGCGTTCCTCACTCTGGGCGACTCGTTTCCATCCGCAGCGGGCGGCCGGTCCGCCGGCGCAAGATTCGCGCGCGAGCCCCGATCCGGCGCGTGGTGCGTCGGTTGCACCTGGGCGATTCGAACCCATTCCGAGGACACCAAAATGTCGCAGCATCCACGGCGAATCACGCACACCCTGCAGCTGCTGTGTATCGTCGCCCTCGTCGCCTGCGGCAAAGGCGCCGAGGGACCGAAGGGCGCCACCGGCGCTCCCGGCGCCCCCGGCTCCAATGGCACCTCCTGCTCCGCGCAGAGCAACAACGACGGCACCGTCACCATCACCTGCACCGACGGCACCTCCGGCACCGTCGCCGCCGGCGCGCCCGGCACACCCGGCGCGAGCTGCACCGTGACCAACAACGGCAACGGCACGCGCACCATTACTTGTGGAACGAGCGGCATCACCGTGAGCGACACGACGGTCGACTTCTCGCTGCTCACCGCAGCCGAGCAGGCCGACGCGAACCCCAGCGCGGTGATCACTTCCGTGACCATCCCCGCCGACGGCCGACCGGAGGTCACCCTCAAGGTCAGCGACCGCAAGGGCAACGGCCTCCGGAAGATCCCGGTGACCTCGCCGCTCAACTGGCGCTTCGCCCTGCTCAAGCTGGTGCCGGGCTCGGAGACCGCGCTCGGCGTCAACGGCAGCTCTCTCGACACCTGGGTGAGCTACATGGCGGCCAACGCCACCTCCACCGCCAGCACCGAGACCGCGACGGCCGCCGGCATGAAGGACAACAACGACGGCACCTACACGTACAAGTTCGCCAAGGTGATCAACAACCCCGCCGCGGCCGGGACCACCTACGAGGCCGACAAGGTCCACCGCCTGATCGTGCTGCTCTACGCCACCGGCAATCCCTTCGCGCCCATCAACATGGTCAAGGACTTCATCCCGGCCACGGGCGCCGACGTGAGCGGGCAGAACGACAAGGTCGACCCCGCCGCGTGCCTGCAGTGCCACGGCAAGTTCCGCGCCTCGCCGGGCGGAGTGGGCGAGTTCCACAACGGCCAGCGCTACGACGTGCAGGTCTGCGTGGCCTGCCACAACGACCAGCGCCGCTTCACCGCGGTCCCGGGCACCGGCACGACGCCGATGGCGAACGACGACAGCATCGCCGCCGACGGCACCTGGACGGGGAACATGGCGGTGCTCAACGGCGAGGCGGTCATCAACCTCCCGGTCTTCATCCACAAGATCCACATGGGCGAGGACCTCAAGCTGACCGGCGGAACCTACCAGGCCTTCCAGTTCCCCGAGGTCACTTTTCCGCAGGACGTGCGCAACTGCACCAAGTGCCACCGCGCGCCCGCCGCCAAGGCCGACAACTGGATGAACAAGCCCAGCCGCCGCGCCTGCAACTCCTGCCACGACAACGTCAGCTTCGAGCGGACCATCCCGCCCGGCCGTGTCACCCACACCGGCGGAGCGTGGGGCGACGACAAGTGCACCGTCTGCCACGGCGCCAGCATGATCGACGGCACCAACGAGGTGGCCAACTGGCACGTCGCGGTGGCCTCGCCCGATCCCAACAGCACCTGGGCGGGCGGCACCAACTCCAACACCAACGCGGCGTACCTCGCCGCGGCCAACGCGCTGCCCAAGGGGGCGAGCCGGATCACCTCGGTGGTGAAGAGCGTGGCCCGCGATTCCAGCAAGCACCCGGTCATCGTCTTCAAGCTGCAG
>DATDMU010000441.1:0-7749 GCA_036518615.1 Myxococcales bacterium | reverse complement strand
GCCCTCGCGCCGACGCTCTCCGGCCCCACCTCGCCGATCGCATCCTGGATCTTCTGCGAGAAGATCGTCGCGTAGAGTTCGCCGGGCGGGAAGAGCTGCTGGATGAACTCCTTGTTCTCGCGCGAGAGCCGGTCGGCGTCCTGGTAGGAGAGGCCCGTGAACTTGCGCCCCCGCGCCTCCCAGAGCGGGCTTCGCCCGTCCTCTTCCAGCCGCGGAAGCAGCTCGACGAGGATCCGGTCGCGAAAGCGGGCCCGGTGCATGGCGACGTAGAGGAACCGCACGTAGCTGAGCTGCTTGCCGGGTTTTCCCTGGCCGCGGAATTGCGGGTCGACGATCAGGCCGCCGATCTCGGTGGGGCCGTCGAAGTTGTAGCCGATGGAGAGCACGCGGTGGCGGAAGTGCTTGTCCACGCTGTGCGAGTAGTGCTCCTTTTCGTAGACGTCGAAGAAGATGTGCGGCGCGTCGCGGGTGCCGTGCTGGGCGATGATCAGCGAGGTGCCCATCACCTTGCCGCTGCGCGAATCCTCCATCACGAAGAGGTATTCGCGCTCGAAGGGGTTGCGGATGCGGCCGTCGAAGGAGCGGGCGGACTTCTCCACGATCGACGCGAGCTCCTTCTCGTCGTCGGGGAGGTTGACGGTGTCGAGCACGGAGGCGAGCTTGCGCAGGCCGGGCAGATCGCTCTTCTGGGCGTCGCGGATCACGTACAAGCGCAGAGCTCCAAGAGCAGGGACTCGTAGAGATCGCACGCCTGTGCGAGTTGCGCCATCTCGATGCGCTCGTTGGGAGTGTGCGCGTTGCCGGTGCTGCGGCCGGGGCCGAAGACGATGGCCTCGCAGCCCTTGCGCGCGAAGACGCCGGCCTCGGTGCTGGTGGGCTTCGCTTGCGGCGCAGGATCGAGCCCGGCGGCCGCGAGGACTTTCTGCGCGGACTTCACCAGCGGCGCTTCCGGCGGGAGCGTCATGCCCGGAGCGTTGCGCTCCACCTGCGTGACGAGCTCCAACTCGCCCGCTCCGAGGCGATCGATCCAGGCCTGCGCAGCCTTTGTGAACTCCGCCGTCAGGGCGTCGCCGTCGTGCCGCGGCAAGAGGCGCGCGTCGAGCAGGACGGAGACGGCCGCATCCCCGCTCTCGAGCAGGTTGAGGCCGCCCACCGCGCCCGGCGGATCGAACCTCGCATCGGTCCCCTTGGGCAGGACGCGCTGCCACAGCTCCTCCAGCGCCGAGGCGGTGGCGAGCGCGCGCCAGAGGTTGGGGGCGGGCGGGCGCGGCGGGAGGAACTTCACCTCCGCCGGCTGCGGGTCGCCCTTCTCGCGCGGGGCGGGAACCTCCAGGGTGCAGCTCGCCGGCACCACGTTGCTGCCGCTTCCGCCCCGCGCCGCCACCACCGGCGAGCCGGAGGACCGGATCCACGCCAGCGCCTTCCTGATCGCGTTGTCGCCCAGGTGCGGAGTCGAGCTGTGCGCCGCCTTGCCGGCGAAGTGGAGCTGCTCCACGCCGGGACCGCCCGTATCCACCAGCCGCGCCTTGCGGTCGCGGATGGTGCAGCGCACGACGGCGTAGCCCTTGTGCGCATCGATGATGCGCAGCTCGCTCGGCTCGCCGCAGAGCACCTGCGCGGGCCGGACCTCGGCGAAGAGATCGCTCTGCGCGAAATGGCGCGCCCCGCGCAGCCCCACCTCCTCGCCGTACGTGCCGAGCAGCCAGAACGGCCGGCGGGCCTTGCGCCCCTGCAGCCTGCGAGCTGCCTCCGCCTTGCAGAGCGCGTCGAGCTTCACGTCCGCGACGCCCAGCCCGAAGAGGGCGCCCTCCTTCTCGGTGAGCGTCCACGGGTCGGTAGTCCACTTCTCCAGCGGCCCTGCGGGAACCGTGTCGAGGTGCGTGACCAGGAGCACCCCGCCGGGGCCCGAAGCCTCGCCGCCGGGCCCGCCGAGCAGGTTGACGTGGATCTCGTCCACCACCTGCCGCCGCACGCGCAAGCCGGCATGCTCCCAGAGCGACGCCAGGAGGTCGGCCGCCTCCCGGGTGCCCTTCGCCGACACGGTGTTCGCGGCGATCAGCTTCTTCGCCAGCTCGAGGAATCCCGCCGAGAGCATGGGGCGCTCCCTCTGTCACGGACGCTGCCGCAGGTCAACCGCGTGGCTACTTTTCCGGCCGACACCCTGACCGGAGCGGGATTCCCATGGCCGACAAGACGATGCCGTTCGTGATGGACATGCAGGAGATCCAGCGGCGCGCGCGAGAGCACGTGATGAAGGGCGCGGTGACGCCGGCGTACCGCGGCGACGTGGAGACGGCCATCCGCCTGCTCAACGAGGCGCTGGCCACCGAGATCGTCTGCACGCTGCGCTACCGCAGGCATCACTACATGGCCGCGGGAATCCACTACCAGGCCATCGCCGACGAGTTCATGGAGCACGCCAACCAGGAGCAGCAGCACGCCGACCGCATCGCCGAGCGCATCCGCCAGCTGGGCGGCGCGCCCGACTTCAACCCTGCCGGCCTGCTCACGCGCAGCCATGCGCAGTACGCCGAGGGCAACTCGCTCGTCGACATGATCAAGGAGGACCTGATCGCCGAGCGGATTGCCATCGAGTCTTATCTCGAAATGATCCGCTTCTTCGGCGAGAACGATCCCACCTCGCGGCGGCTGATGGAGGAGGTGCTCCAGCAGGAGGAGGAGCACGCCGACGACATGGCCACCTTGCTGGAGACGCTGGATCCGCGGGAGTCCACGGCGCCCGCAGGGACCAAGCACTGAGAAGATTCAGGGCACGCCGAGGGCGCCGCGTTTTGGTATGCGTCTTCCGTGCGCGCGGTGGTGCAGCGGGTGTCGGAAGCGTCGGTGACCGTGGAAGGCGAGGTCACGGGCTCCGTCGCGCACGGACTCTGCGTCCTGCTCGGCGTGGGGACGCAGGACAACGAGGACGACGCGCGGTGGATGGCGGACAAGGTCTGCGACCTGCGCATCTTCGAGGACGAGCAGGGGAAGATGAACCGCTCCGTGCTCGACGCGGGCGGGGGCGTCCTGGCCATCTCGCAGTTCACGCTCTACGGCGACGCGCGCAAGGGAGCGCGGCCCGGATTCATCGACGCCGCGCGGCCGGAGGTGGCGCAGCCTCTCTACGCGAAGTTCTGCGCGCTGGTGCGGGCGCGGGGCGTGCAGGTGGGGGAGGGCGTCTTTCGCGCCACCATGCAGGTCCGCATCGTCAACGAAGGGCCGGTGACCTTGCTGCTGGATTCGCGCAAGCTGTTCTGAGGTGCTCGATGGAAGACTGCATCTTCTGCAAGATCGTGGCGGGGCAGATCCCGGCGAAGAAGGTGGGCGAGAACGAGGGCGCCATCGCCTTTCCCGACATCAACCCGGTGGCGCCGGTGCACATCCTCGTCATCCCGAAGAAGCACGTCCGCTCGCTCGACGAGGCGGACGACGGCGCGGCGCTCTCCAGCGTGCTCGCGCTGGCGCGGGAGGTGGCCCGCGCCAACGGGCTTCACCAGAGCGGCTGGCGGGCGGTGGTCAACACCGGCCGCGACGCCAACCAGGTGGTGTTCCACGTCCACCTGCACGTCATCGGCGGCCGTCCGATGGGCTGGCCGCCGGGCTGAAACGCTCGTCCGCCCGGCATGCAGGATAACGGTCGCCGCTCCGCTTCTTTCGTTGACGGGGGGGCCCGTTCAGTCTACTTACCGGCTTGATTGTCGACAGAAGCGTACAGCGAAGACGCGAGCGCCAAGGCGCCCCCCGAGATCCCCGAGGAGCTGCTCGACCCCGACGCCGTGAAGGTGGTGCGCAGGCTTCGCCGTGCCGGCCACCAGGCGTACCTGGTGGGCGGGTGCGTGCGCGATCTGCTCCTGCGCATCCGCCCCAAGGACTTCGACGTCGCGACCAGCGCGCACCCCAACCAGGTCAAGGAAACCTTCCGCAACTCGCGCCTGATCGGCCGCCGCTTCCGCCTCGCGCACGTCTTCTACACCGGCAAGATCATCGAAGTCTCCACCTTCCGCGCCAACCCGCTCGACGAGCTTCAGGACCTGCCCGCCGACCTGCTCATCCGCCACGACAACGTCTTCGGCAGCGCGGAGGAGGACGCGCGCCGCCGCGACTTCACCATCAACGGCCTCTTCTACGACATCGCCGAGGGCCGGGTGATCGACTACGTGGGCGGCAGGGACGACCTGCGCGCGCGACTCGTGCGCACCATCGGCAACCCGGACGTGCGCATGCGGGAGGATCCGGTGCGCATCCTGCGCGCCATCCGCTTCGCCGCCAAGTGCAACTTCGAGGTGGAGCCGAACACGCTCGCGGCCATGCGGACGCACGTACACGAGATTCCCCGTTGCGCTCCGCCGCGCGTCCTGGAGGAGGTTCTCAAGCTGCTCCGCTCCGGCGCCTCGCGCCGCTGCTTCGAGCTGCTGCGCGCGGTGCGGGCGCTGCGCATCCTGCTCCCGCCGGTGGCTGCGTACCTCGAGCGCGGCGGCCCGGAGGAGGCCGAGCGCCACCTGCGCGCGCTCAACGCGCTGGACGCGCACGTGCGGGTGGGGGAGATCCCCTCCGACGCGGTGCTGCTCGCCACCTTGCTCGCGCCGCTCCCGCGCGACGCGCGCGCGCCCGCGCCGAAGGCCGCTGCGGCGGAAGCTGCGCCGGCAGAGAAGGCAGACGAGGAGCTGGACCGCGAGCTGTCCGCGCTGGAGGAGTCCTCCGAGGAAGAGGAAGCGGCGGCTTCGGAGCGCGCCGCGGAAGACCCGGCCCAGGCGCCGCTGCCGGAAGGCGCGCTGGTGGAGGCGGCGGAGCTGCACGACGAGCGCCTCGGCGGCGTCCCCGCCTTCCCGGCCACCGCGGAGCCGCAAGCCTGGAGCCTGCCGCAGGACGTGGTCGCTCCCGACATCGTGCTCGGGGAGATGGTGCGCACCGCCCGGCTTCCTCGGCGCATCGCCGAGCGCGCGCGGATGATCCTGCTCGCGCAGCCCATCCTCTCCGGCGAGCGGCGGCGGCGCAGGTCGTCGCCGCAGGCCTTCGCCAGGCAGAGCTATTTCCCCGAGGCCCTGGCGGTGTTCGAGCTGTCGGTGGCGGCCACCGGAGAGGGCGAGCAGCAGCTGAAGAAATGGCAGCAGATCTTCGCCGGCCAGGACCTCTCGCAGGTCGAGCGCGACGACGACCATCCCGGCCGCGGCGACGTCCGCAAGCGGCGACGCAGGCGCGGCGGGCGGGGACGCAAGCGCCAGGCGTAGGCGAGGAGCTCGCGCGCCGCATGCAATCGTTTCATTTGTTCTCTCCCTCGGGGCCGTGGCGTTTGCGATCTCGCCCCAGTGATGCCGCTGCCAGGCTCTCAGCAGCCGGCGTGCCAGCGGGGGCCACCGCGAAAAACGTCCTTGGCGCGGGCCGACATGTGGAGAAAGCGCCGTCACCGGCGGGCGCGCAGCGGGCGCCAGCGGGCGCCCGGGGCTCCACCAACCGGGATGGACGTCGGAGCGCTGCGGGATCCGCTACCGCCCTTCCTGCGCTGCGGTCATGGCTCCGCCCGCGCGGGCCGGCACCGAACCGCCGCACAACGCCGCGAGCTGCCGCTGGAAGGCCTTCGCCTCGCGCTTCTTCCCCGCGCGCAGGGCGGCGCGCGCGGCGCCGTCGAATGCGTTGAAGCGGGCCGGCGCCGAGAAGAGCGACGCCTGGTATTCGGCGAGCGCGGCGGCCGGCTGGTCCAGCTCGGAGAGCAGATCGCCGAGCTGCTCGCGCGCGGGGAGGATGGCGCCGGGGGTGACCGGGTGCTTGTCTGTCGTATCCTCCAGGTCCGCCGCCGAGCGCATGAGCGCCACCGCCTCCTCGTTCCTGCTCTGGGCGCGCAGGAGCCAGGCCGCCGCCGCCCGCCGCTGCACTTCCACCTGCGTGGCCCAGTCGAATCCCTTCTGCTCCTCGAGCGAGGCCTGCAACTCGGCCAGCTTCGCCACTTCCTGCTCCGCCTCCTCGACGTCGCCCATGCGGGCGCGACCCACGGCGCGCGCGAAGTAGACGATGGCCTCCGCATACGGATACCTGGCCCATGGGAACGTCGCCGGCTGCGGAGTCTGCGCTGCCGCCTCCTTCCAGTCGCGCCGCTCGAGGGCGTGCCGCGCCGGGACCGCGGCCAGGGCGTACGCCGCGGCGAGCTGCGGCACGTCGAGGCTCGTCACCCTGGCCACCGTGTCGGCGACGTCCTGCGCCTTGGCGTCCTGGCCGGTCTGGAGATACGCGTACTCGAGGTAATCCATCGCGTGCATGGCGTCGAACGCCGTCGCGCCCGGATGCGTCTTCGCCACCCAGTCCTGCGCCGTCCTTGCCGAGACGAGGTTCGAGGCGATCGATTCCTTCCACATGCCCAGGCGGGTGAAGATGTGCGAGGGCATGTGCAGCGCGTGCGGCGCCGAAGGGGCGATCTTCGCGAACGCGCGCGCCGCCTGCAGCGCCAGCGGGGCAAGCTCGGGATAGTCGAACGAGTGGATCATGTAATGGGCGATGCCCGGATGGCGGGGCTCGAGCGCGAGCATGCGATTGAGGATCTTCGCGGCGTCCCTCTGCCGCGCATAGGTCTTGTCGGGAGGCGAGTTGTAGGCGACGCCGAGAATGGCGAGGGCGTGGAAGATGGCCGCCTCGTGGTCGTCCGGATGGCGCTCCGCCACCTCTGCCATTGCCTTCTCGAATGCGGCCACGCGCGCCGCGTGCGGTCCCTCCGCCTGGTAATAGGCGGAGATGGCCGCGACGTAGTCTCCCTCGCGATCGGTCGAGGCGCCCGCTTCCCCGGCCTTTTCCGCCGCCGCGCTTCCCGCGGCGAACTCCTCCTCGGTGGGAGGGCCCCAGATGACGTGGAAATACGTCATCGCGACGCCCCACTGCGCGATGCCGCAGTCGGGATCCTTCGCGAAGACGTCCTCGAACGCCGCGGCGGACTTCGCGTACGCGAAGGAGTGCAGCATCGCCAGCGCGCGCTCGAAGGCCGGCTGCAGTTCGGGCTTGCAGGAGATGGGGAAATGCACCTTGCCGTAATTCTCGGCCGCCGCCTGCTGGCGATCGTGCTCGTGGGCGACCGCCCACGCGGGCATCAGTGCAACTGCCAGCGCCAGAACGCGGCTGCCTCGGTCCGTCATCGCTCCCCCTTTGCTCAAGGAGCGGCGACCGCACTGGCAGAAGTCGATGGGACCCGATACCGGGCCGCTGCGTAGATCGCCGCAAACCGGACACTCTGGCAGAGTCTGCGCCGGTGATCACTCCTCGAGCGCCGCGCGGGGTTCGACGCGCGCGGCGGCGATCGCCGGAATGGCGCTGGCTGCGAGCGACACTCCCGCAATCACGACGATCGACGCCAGCACCGTCACCGGATCGAACGGCGACACCCCGAACAGGAGATGCCGGAGGCCCAGTCCTGCGGCGACGGTGAGCGACAGGCCGATGGCGACGCCCACCGCGGCGAGGCTGAGCCCTTCGGCGACGACCAGCCGCAGGATCTCTTGGGTGCCCGCGCCGAGCGCGCGGCGCACGGCGAACTCCTGCCGCCGCTGCTGCACGCCGTAGGCGATCACTCCGTAGACGCCGACGATGGTGAGCAGCAGGGCCACGAGGCCGAAGCTCTCCATGAACCGGGTGACGAATCGCGCGTTCGATGCGCTCGTCGCGACCAGATCGTCGATCGTCTTCACGTGCGCGATGGGAATGGCCGGATCGGCTGCGGCGATCGCGCGCTGGATGGCGGGCATCAGCGCGGACGTTTGCAGGTTCGAGCGG